>JBHEOV010000073.1:0-9900 GCA_046260625.1 Halanaerobium sp.
ATTACCTTTTCCGTAAAAGACATAAATTTCCCTTCAGCCTCACCGGTATCCAGCCAGATTTTAGAATTAAGGTTCTGATATTTATAAGAGTTTATTTTTTCAAGGGGAGCTGTCTTCCCCCACCAGAAAGATGGTGACATGACTCCAAGTTTTCCAAATAAATCAGTTCTTCTTAAACCAATATTGAAAGTGACCAGACCTCCCATTGAAGAACCCATCAGAGCAGTGTTTTCCGGCCCCTCTTTAATCCTATAATTTTCAGCTATAAAAGGCATTAATTCCCGAACCAAAAACTTCTCATAGTCAAAACCGCGAGCCTCAACCTTTTTTCCTTTATAAAAGCCATCCTGATGAGCATATTCGCTCAATCTCTCTTCTTCCATATTATCAGCAGCCACAATTATTATTTCTTCCATCAAATTTTCTCTGATCAACTGTTCTGCAGTTTGATGGAGGTTCCAGGATTCTCCAGAATAAGATTCTGCTGCATTAAAAACATTCTGGCCGTCGTGGACATATAAAACCGGGTAATATTTATTTTTCTGAGTCGAATAAGAAGGTGGTAAATAAATTCTTATCTTTCTCTTATTATTTAGCACCTCAGAATAAAAGTCTTCTATTATTTTTATATCTATCTTTTCTTTTAGCATTAACAAACTCCTCTGCCGACAACTATTATATATTTTCTTCTAATTTATGTAACTCAGGCTTAATCAATATTTAGCTTAAATTTTATGAAGCTAAATAATCCCGTCTTCTTCAAGTTTTCCTAAAAAATAGGGCATCTGCTCTCTCCAGCCCGTCCAGTCATGATCGACATCATAACCCCAGTAATCAAACCAGGCAGGAATATCTTTTTCAGCCAGAATTGTATCTAAAAGTCTGGTATCTCTTAGAGTATCTTCTTCCCATCTGCCCTGACCGGCACAGATAATTAATTTATTTTTGCGATAGTGATTCAGATACCATTCATCGCCCATTTCTTTAAGATAATCTACGGGAGAGTTTAAATAGACTTCAGTATCCATATAGCCACCTGTAAAAAATCTTGCATCATAAATCCCGCTTAAAGCTACAGACGTATCAAAGGCATCAGGATGCTGTAGATAAAAATTAACAGCATGATAGGCTCCCATACTGCAGCCAGAAGCTATTAGACCTCCCTGCCAGTTAGAATGATATTTAATAAAGGGCAGCAGTTCATCAACAATATAGCTGTCATAATTATTGTGAATTACAGCCTTATCATGTGAATGCAGGCCATAATTAAGCCAGGATTCAGCATCTACACTGCTCGCTGCATAGACAGTTATCTCACCGTTTTCAATAAAAGGCCAGATGGCATCAATCATCCCAAAATCTTCATATTCGTGAAAACTTCCCCCAGACGAAGGAAAAACAAGCATCGGCTTTCCCGCATGTCCATAAATTTTAAAAGGCATTTCTCTATCTAAATTTGAACTATAAAAACTTCTGTATTCTACATTCATAATACTCGCTACTCCTCCCTAATTCTTATCTATTGCATATTCAACTGCTTCTTTACCTTTTTCAAGTTCTTCAGTTCTTAAAATAATACCATAATCTCCAATTGCTGGTGCTAAAATAGGCGCTATATTTTCATGTAAGACTATATAATCACCATATTTATTTAGAATATCCTCCAGCGAATTTCTGTAATTAATGAAACTCTTTCTGCCGATATAAAAGCAGTTATAATTTCTACTTATCTCAGCATCAAAATGACCCTGAGCTACTAACTTACCGTACTGTTTGTAGATGTCAATATCGTTGGCATAATTAAACATATCAAGAGTAAGTCCTCCAGGAGGGCGAATATTAACTTCCAGAGCAACTATTCTGCCATCACTCATCTTAAAATATTCGAAATGAAAAAATCTCTCTTTGATTTCAAAAGCTGACAATGTTTTCAGGCCAGCATCAACTATATCCTGAGGTAACTCTCTTGGAATATAATAGAACATATCCAGCCCCTCATTTACAGTCTCCATAATTCCACCTTTATAAAGCATAGAGGATGAAAAAACAAGATTGCCTTCTGCATCTGTCAGTCCATCAAAAGTATAAATTCTACCTTCAATATATTCTTCCATTATAAAATCAAGATCTAATTTATTTTCGAAAAATTCTACTAGTTCCCCATGATGACGGAGTTTAAAGGTCTCAACTGCTCCGACTCCATTATCAGGTTTAACAACCACCGGGTAACCAACCTCTGAGATGAATTCTTCTGCTTGCTGCAGATTATCTACAACTTTACCGCGGGCGGTATTTAAACCTGCCTGATTAAAAACTTCCTTCATTTTTGACTTATACTTCATCGGTCCAATTTCATCAATTTTTAAGCCCTGAACATTAAAATCTGTTCTTAATCTGGCATCTGTTTCCAGCCAGTGTTCATTGTGTGATTCGATTCGATCAATTTTTCCATATTTATGAGTGAAATATCCGCAGGCTTTAAGCAGCTTTGAATAATCCTCCATCTCATCAACTCTATAATATTCTGTCAGTGCATCTTTAAGCTCTGTTCTCAATTCCTCGTAAGGTGAATCTCCAATCCCCAGTACATTGACACCGGCTTCTTTTAATCCCTGACAAAATTTGTAAAAATTGTTTGGAAAATATGGTGATAAAAATATAAAATTCATAATATCATTCCTTTCTCTACTCTTATTCTCTAATTTTTGATATCAAAATCATAATTATTATTAATAAGTTTTTTAATTATAACATTTAGAAATGGATTTGTAAATTATCTGAATTTTTATTCAAAATACTCATCCTGAAAGCTCTGGTGCAATAGTAGCCTTCTTTTTATCCATTATATCAGCTCATTTCTAAAATTTTCAAATGTTTTCTTTTCTCTGCTTCGATCAAGAACGGCAAATACAACTTTTTTAAAATATTTTTTATAATACTTTTCCTGGTTGAGATATTGATTGAAATATTGAGCAACCATTTTGGGATCATTTCTAAAAACTCCACAACCAAAGGCTCCAAGCACCAGAGCTTCCACCTTTTTTTCTGCAGCCAGGGCAATAATTTTAGCAATTCTTTTTTTCATAACTGCATCAATTTGATCAATCCTGTCCCTTGTTTCATTGGCTCTCACTGCCCCGGCATTGACAGCAGGTGCTGTTATAAAATCTACTAAATAAGGCTGATCTATAAGCTCTCCCCTATCTTTTTTAAATACAGGCACCGCTGGTGAATAGATCATATAATCCTGATACAGAGAAGAATCATATTTCCTATTGCTCTGATACATCTCCTGCATCTGTTTAATGGTAGGATATAAAGCTGAGGAGCGCGCCAGACTCTCTTCCTGAGCTCCACTTCCATTTAAAAAGCCTCCTCCAGGATTTTTAGCAGAGGCAAAATTTAAGACAGCAATTTTTTTAAATTCTGCCTTAGTTTTTAATCTTTCAGCAGCCTGAAGAGTAGTTTCATTGTTAACTTCAATCTCTGTTTTATTAGTCAGAGAATCAGCTTCTTCTATCTTTTGCCGAATTTTTGCCAACTCTGCTGGAGTATATAACTGGGAATTTTCTACTGCAAATTTTATCTCTTTCGAAATATCTATTTTTTCTGCCCTGGAATTAATATAATATCCCTGTTCAATAATCTTTAGAGTATCTTCAGCAATTTCTGCTCTTTCTTTTCTATTCACAAATATAGCCTCCTCTTAAATATTAATTAAGATTAGAGCCACAACCGTCATTAAAATTGAAGCCCATTCTTTTAATTTTAAGTTTTCTCCGAAAAACAAATAACCGACAGCTGTTATTAAAACTATACTTCCTGCACTAAAAATCGGAAAAACAACTGCTGTTTTGAGATAATTTAAAGCA
Organism: Halanaerobium sp.; assembly: GCA_046260625.1. Classification (GTDB taxonomy): domain Bacteria; phylum Bacillota; class Halanaerobiia; order Halanaerobiales; family Halanaerobiaceae; genus Halanaerobium. Next base: position 3,873 of record JBHEOV010000073.1, read on the forward strand.
CTGATTAAAAAGAAGGAAGAAAAAAGATTGGGAATTCCAACTGCAAAACCTGTCAGCAGTTCAGACTTTTTGGGTAAGCGCTTAACTTTTTTTAGACTGTAGAAAAAACTGATTAGAAAAGCAGAAAAGAAAACCCAGAATAAAAATAGGACCTTGTAGTCTACCAGCGCATATTTCTGAAAGATTTTGTTGCTGAATTCTGCGATTCCACCGTAAAGAAAAAGAAAGATTAAATTCAATCTTAGAGCCTGACGCCAGTCTTTATTAAAGGGAAAATTGACCAGAATGATTGAAGTGATAGCCAGTAAAATTCCAATCCACTGCAAATCTTCCGGATATTCCTGCCAGATAATAATTGCAAAGAGCATTGGGATTAAAATCCCCAACTTACCAAAGGTCCCGGCCAGGCTGGCTCCATTTTCACGCACACTTTTTTGATAGTAGATAAAAGAAACAAAGAAAAAGATACCTGCTGTCAGGCCAACAGCTGTTGCCCACTGCTGACTGGACTGCGCAGAAAATACTCCCTCTCCCTGGAGTATAACCCGACTAAAATTGGCTCTAAAATCACTATTGTTAAAATCAAAAAATTTAATGCCTCTATTAAAAATTAAGAGCAGAGATACTAAAGCTGCAGCAAAATAATTTGCCGAAGTAATTATATATCTGTTTAGATTATTAGATTCACTGAATTTAAAGATTAAAGCAATTGAGGAACTGCATAAGACTGCTAAAAGTAAGTAGATCAAATTATTCACTCCTGTTAAATAGTTCTAGAGCTTTTTTGGCTACCCTTCTGCCAAAAATTTCTGCTCTTTTTTTCTGCTGCTCATCTCCAGACTCGATACATACTGCTCCAAAATGGGTAAATGGTTTACCTTCTCCTGCTCCTGCTGAATAGGCTAACATTCCCTTTACTAAAAGATGAGAAAGTATTGTTTTAAGAGCATTAGTTGCACCTCCACCAATATAGCGCTGAGTTGCAAATGCTGCCCCCAATTTACCATTTAAGCTGAGCTTATCTGATTGATTACCAAACCAGTTTTTCATCTGATGTGATAAATCACCCATATAAGTTGGTGTCCCGAAAATAACGGCTTGAGCTGAATTAACAAAATCAATATCAACTTCCTCAATCGGCATAACTTTAACATTAACAGCCTTAAAACTCTCTGCACCACTTTTAATATATTCTGCTGCTTTTTTAGTGTTTCCACTTTGACTATGATAGATAATTGCTAGATTCAAATTAAACACTCCTAAAATTATTTTTTTGGTTTTATTCCTTTTCTGATTTTAAAAATCGATCGGGAATTTTATTTAAAATTTCCTGATACCTTATCATTTCAATACTTTTATTCCATAATTGATCCTGTAGTTCCTGTTTTGAAGCAGCTGCAGCAGCCCTTTTTTCTTTTTTATCGACAAAATAACTGCCGCTTGTCCCCTTAACTTCATCTGCCAGGGCAAGATAGACAGGTGTTTCTGCACCTTTTTCTACAGAAGAACCGATTGCCCCCCAAACTTTTCGCAGCAATTTGGTATTTATCACCCCTGGATGGAGAGAGTTAACTGCTATTTGATCAGTTAATTTTGCCAGTTTAAAAGTGAATAAAATCATAGCAAGTTTGGAATCAGAATAAGCCTGACTGCCGTTAAAATTAATTGGATCCCAGATCATTTCTGGATCTAAATTTCGAGAATGGATCTTCGAAGAAAAATTTATTATTCTGGGGTCAGTCGACTTTTCTAATAATGGTATGAGCAGTAAAGTCAAAATGAAATGTGAGTGATAATTGACAGCTATATTTTTTTCCAGCTGATCTTCAGTAAATTCTAACTGATTTTCATAAATCCCGGCATTATTAATTAAAACATCTATCTTCTCTTCTTCCATTTTTAACTGATTGCTTAAATCTAAAACCTGCTGCTGTGATTCTAAATCAGCTATGGCAATTTTATGATCGACTTTAGAATTAATTGTATTTAATTCTGCTTTAACCTTTCTTGCTTTCTCCCGATTCCGCCCATGAATAATTATTCTATTTCCCTTTTCAGCCAGCTTTTTTGCGGCTGCCAGTCCAATACCATCTGTAGAACCAGTAATTAAAATATTTTTCATCAATTGACACCTCGCTTTTTAAATTTTTTTTACTTTTCTTGATCAATTAAATATCTTGATTTATATCAACCTGTTAATAAAAAAATTAAAATTGATATAAAAGTCCAAGACTAAAGTCAAGACTGTCCAGCTCTTTATTTAAAGACTGTGACTGAGCTCTGGATTCAAAATCAAGCTTTAAAAATCTATAATTAAACTCTCCAGTTAATTTGAAATCATCTGCCAGATTTTTTTCAGCTTCTAAACCAAGATTAAAGGCTAAATTAGAAGCCTGATAGCTATTATCAGCAAGATTGTATTCTCCCATATAATAACCTGATCCAAGTTTAGGCTTTAAGTCAAAAAACAAATTATATCCTGCTGCTTTTAGAAGTCTGGAAAGATTATAACTGTAATTAAAATTTACTCCCTGCAGCTCAATTCCTTCCTGATGCTCAGCTTTTTTATCCTGAGCGCTCAGGTAATTATAAGACACAGCTAAACTGGAAAGCTGATTCAGTTTATAAACAGCAGCAATCCTGTAACCCTCCAGAAAAGAAAGATCTAAATCACTGTTTTCAGCCAGATTATTATGAGTAAAGCTGTGCAGACTGCCTCCTCTGATAGAGAGAGGATTTGCCTCAGGAATCTTGACCTGATTAATCCGACTTCGTTGATTTTGATAATAGTCTGGAATTTGAGCTTTACCCTCATTATTTTTCTGTTCGGCTGCAAAATCAACTACAGTTTCCCAGACTTTAAGCTCTCTGCTACCAGCATGAAAAATCTTAAACTGCTTTCTGTTATCAATCAGCAGCGGCTCACCAGACTCATTTTTGGGAATAATATTAAGCTGAGGAATTAAATTATTTACATAGGGTAGATAATCAATTAAATAACTGTCGGTAACTATTTTATAGAGCTGATCATCATAGATTGCTTTATAGTCATCACCATCTTTATCCTGCACACCAGCTCCATTATAAATTTCTGCATTCTCGACTGCTTCTAAAGATGGCAGTGGCTGATTACTCACAGGTAGAGTTGTTAAAACTGCTGCCGCTGGATCATAATCATAACGCAGGCCTGAAAACTGGAGAAAGGAGCTGTTACCTGCAAATTCTTCAGCCAGAACGGCAAGTTCCAGTAATTCTTTTACTTCTCGCCCACTTAAATAACCCGTAATCACTGGATAACCAGGGTAAGCATCTTTCCCTTTACCCAGACCGACTGTTTCTGCAAGCTCATAAAAACTTATTTTCCCATTACGGCCGGGAACAATATTTTTTCGAATACTGCCATTTGTTTTAACGGCAATATCTACATTTTCTCCTGTTATTTTCTCACTCATAAGCCGCATGGCATCTGTAATAAAATTGCCAGCAGGACTTTCGCTCAACGGAGGACCTGCCCTGATTACAAAATCAGACTCTGCAACTGGCTCCAGATAATGCTCATAATTAGTAATTTTAGTAATTTGACTGTTAAATTTATCTTTATAATTATCAACTAAATTTTCCATTTCCGGATCAGCTTCAATTTCAGCATTTAGTTTAAGCAGTCCTGACTGCTCCTTTTGGAGTTCAAGTTTTTCAGTTTCCAGATCATAACTTAAATCCAGCCGGCCTAAAAACTCTAATTTGGAACCGGCCTGAGCAATTATTGTTTGACCGCTTTCTATTACTTCCTGCAGCTTAAGATGGCTGTGGCCGCCGATGATTATATCAATCTCCGGTAGTTCACTGGCCAGCTTCAGATCTTCTTTGATTCCAGAATGAGTTAAAGCGATTATTAAATCTACCTCATCTTCCAGTTCCGACGTCATTTTTTCTGCAGTTTTAATAGAATTATTAAAAGTTAAATTTCCAGAATCCTTAATCAGGGCAGCTGAATCTTCTCCCTGCAGCCCAAAAATTCCAATTTTTAATCCATTATCCATTTCAATAATCTTTTTTTCCTGATACAAATTATCTTCAGTAAAGGGAGAGTTAGCAGGTGCCTTTAAATTACTCGCCAGAATACTAAGATCACTATGCGCTTTAGGATAATCGGCTTCTTTTAAATATTCAGCCAGCCGTTCAGCTCCATAATCAAATTCATGATTGCCCAGTACTGCTGCCTGATAGCCTAATTTCTGCATCAATTTCAGTTCTGCCGCCTCTCCTTCTAAAGCAAGCCAGGCAAAGGGTGAACCTCCCAAAAAGTCGCCTGCACTTAAAAGCAGTATCTCTTCTCCAGCCTTCTCTTTTTCTTTTCTAATTTTTTTGACTGCAGCTGCCAGTCTGGCAAAACCACCCCTTGTCTGATCATTTTTTGGATCAGTAGAACCGGGCTGATAATCTACTGCTGGAGAATGTGGTATCAAAGAAGAGTGTTCATCATTGGTGTGTAAAATAGTAAAATTTAATTTTTCTGCAGCAGCCTCTACTCCTGCAGCTGAAAGTATAATAATTATTAAAATTGAGATTATCATTTTTTGAAGAAATTTCATGATTATCCCTCATTTTTATAATAATTTAATCCAGTTCCGCCAGATAATCTGCGGCAGTTTCTTTATGTTTTTTTAGTTTTTCTTTATCCATTCTGTCTAAAATTGAGAGCATTAAAGACATTCTCGGATTATTTTTAAATTTTGCTCTGTTTTTATCGATAAAGTGCCAGTAAAGACCATCCCAGATCTCAGCCCATTTACCTGTTTTATAATGACTCATTTTTTGAATATAATTGCTTGATGAAATATAGGGTTTGGTCATCATCTCCGGATATGCATACTGACTCATCCCGTAAATATTGGCAAACATAACCCATTCATAGGCATCGATAAACATTTCCATAAACCACTTAAAAACCTGGTGCTGATCCAGTTCGGAGAGTAAAAAGAAATTTCCGAGCACCATTAAGCGCTCAATATGATGAGTATAGGCATAATCTACTGCTTTTTTAATCGAATCATCTAAAACTTTAATTCCTGATTCAGCCTGATAAAATTTCTCCGGGAAATCACGCTGATGTCCAAAAAAATCACTGTCTTCCATAGCTTCTGATTCTAAATCATAAAGTGCTCTTACATATTCCCGCCAGCCAATTATCTGCCTGATAAAACCCTCAACAGAGGCAAGTTCGATTTCGCTTTTTTTGTAATGCTCAACTACAGTGTCTACAACTTCAGCCGGGTTTAAAAGGCCAATATTTAAACTGGATGAAATTAAAGCATGAAAACCAACAACTATCTCTTTTTCAAAGGCATCCTGATACTTACCGAAGTTATTAAATCTATTTTCGATAAAATCGGCTAAAAGTGCCTTCGCTTCTTCTCTATTTACAGGATAAAAAAAGTTTTCCAGATCGCCCGGGTTATCAGCAAAATTTTCTCTAACATATTTTTTAGCCGGCTCCAGCTGCTCGTTATTAAATTCTGGCAGAGCTGGAATCTCTATTTCTTTTGGAAACTTCTTTCTGTTTTTAGAATCAAAACTCCATTTGCCGCCTTCTGGTTTCTCATTGGAATCAACCAGAATCTCAAGTCTTTTTCGCTGCATCTGATAGTATTTGTGCTGAAAAAAATCATGGTCTTTAAAAAACTCAGCATTCTGCTCCCTGGAAGTTAAAAAGTTGGGACTCTCTAAAATAGTAAGCTCAACTTCTGCTGCAGCTGCAATTTCTTTAATCTTATTTTTGAGCTCTTTATTGATCGGATCAAAGATTGTCAGGCTCTGCAGATTACTGATAATTTCTTCCAGTTCAGTCTGATATTCAAAATAATTGATTTCAGCTGACTTTATTTCTTTTAACTCCTGATAAAAATTCTGCATTGAGGCACGATGCAGCAGCAGTTTTTTCTGGTTGTAGTCGTATTTATTAAAGTATGTTTCAGCTTCATAAAGAATAATATTTTCACTTTCCATAGTTTTAATCTGATTAAAAAGC
>JBHEOV010000074.1:0-9590 GCA_046260625.1 Halanaerobium sp.
TTTTGGGGGAACCTTTTGTGCGACGGTTATTATCTTATCAATCTCACTACTGTTTGTCAAGAACTTTTCAAAATAATTTTGTCGGCCGAAAAATAATCATTTATAGCTTTTCAGCAACATACATTATCTTAGCATCAATCGGGCTAATTGTCAAGAAAAAATGGCAAATAAACGGTTTTAATCCTGAATGAATTTCAAATAAATATTTCTATTCCGTGAACCATCAAATTCACAAAAATATATGGCCTGCCAGGTTCCCAATAATAATTTTTTATTTTCAACCATAATGCTCTGATCTACTCCAAATAAGCTCGATTTTATATGTGCAGCTGAATTTCCCTCTAAATGCGCATAATTATCATTAAATGGGATAATTTTATTAATCTCTTTTTTTATATCTGCTTTAACATCTGGATCTGCATTCTCATTTATAGTAACCGCAGCAGTTGTGTGTGGAATATGAATCTGCACCAATCCATTTCCTAGGTTATTTTCTTTAACTGCATTTTGGATTTTAGTTGTAATATCAATAAACTCCACCTTATTATTTGTTTTAATTGTTAATTTTTTAAACATTATCAACACTCCTTTCAGTTTTAGCTCTAATAAACTAAAAGTATTAGTTTGAAAATTTAATTAATTATAATCAAAAGAATAGCCAGGACAAAAATATCCTGGCTGTTCTTTTAGTCTTCATAACTTTATTATTCATTACTTTCTGGTCTCATAGTTGGAAATAGAATTACATCTCTAATAGAACTGGAATCTGTTAATAACATGATTAATCTATCAATTCCAATTCCAAGTCCACCTGTAGGTGGCATACCATACTCTAGAGCTCTAATGAAATCAAAATCCATCATCTGAGCCTCTTCATCCCCAGCTTCACGCATTTCTACCTGCTTTTCAAATCTGCGCTTCTGCTCTTCGGGATCATTTAACTCACTAAAAGCATTGGCAATTTCTCTACCATAGACAAAAGCTTCAAAACGATAGGTAAAACGAGGATCATCTTCTATCTTCTGGGCTAAGGGAGAGACTTCAATTGGATAATCCATTATAAAAGTAGGTTGAATTAACTTTTCTTCAACTCTTATTTCAAAAACCTCATTTAAAACTTCACCATAAGAAAGACCTTCTTCAGGCTTTACCCCGACAGAGGCTGCTGCTTTATAAGCTTCTTCTGCAGTGTCAAATTCTGTGAAATCTACATCAGCATATTTTTTTACAGCATCTACCATGGTGATTCTCTCCCAGGGAGCTGTAAAATCAAGTTCAGTTTCTTCGTATTCTAAAGTCTGAGTACCAAGAACTTCTTCTGCTAAATAGCTAACCAGATCTTCAGTTAATTCCATCATATCATAATAATCTGCCTGCGCCTGATAGAGTTCCATAGTTGTAAATTCTGGATTATGTTTATAAGACATACCTTCATTGCGGAAGTTTCTATTAATTTCAAAAACTTTCTCAAAACCACCAACAATTAACTTTTTCAGATAAAGTTCCGGTGCAATTCTTAAATATAAATCCATATCTAAGGTATTATGATGAGTAACAAATGGACGAGCTGTAGCTCCTCCTGCAATCGGATGCATCATTGGAGTTTCTACTTCTAAAAATCCTTTCTCCTCTAAATATCTTCTCATCTCTTTAATAATTTTACTTCTGATTACAAAAGTCTCTTTAACATCTGGATTTACTATTAAATCCAAATATCTCTGGCGATAACGAATATCCTTATCCTTTAAACCATGGAACTTCTCCGGTAATGGCCTTAAAGATTTGGTTAAAAGTTTAAAAGAAGAAACTCTAATCGAAATCTGACCTCTATTAGTTTTAAAAACAGTACCAGTAATACCAACTAAATCACCAAGATCCAGATCCTGAAAAAATTCATAACGGTCTTCTCCAATATTATTCTGCTTAATATATAATTGAACTTTTCCGCTCATATCCATTAGATCTGCGAAACTAGCTTTTCCATGAGTGCGAATTGCCATCAAACGACCAGACAATTTCACTTCTTTTTCTTCCAATTCTTCAAAATTAGCTTCTACCTCTGCTGCATGATGAGTTACTTCGTATTTTTCGGCAAAAGCTTTCTCTTTTTCTTCTCTCAATTGAGATAACTTTTCCCGTCTCTGTAACATTAACTCATTCACATCTTCGAGTATATTTTCACTCATTATTAATATCCAACTCCTTATTTAATTATCATAGAGTTCTACCTCTATTTCTTACAAATTATTTTAAACCCCAAAACTAAATACAAAATTAAATTTATTTTTTATGTTTAACTTTTTCAATAGAAATAATTTCATATTCTACTTCACCAGCTGGAGTTTCAACTTTTACTTGATCCCCAATAACATGGCCTAAAATTGCATCACCTATCGGTGATTCATTGGAAATTCTATAATTTAACGGATCAGCTTCTGCTGAGCCAACTAAAGTATAGCTTATTTTTTCATCACTATCAAGATCATGCAGCATAACTTTAGTACCTAAATTAACCTTTTCATCAGTTACCTCATCATCTTTAACAACATGGGCATTGTTTAACATATTCTTAATTTCCTGAATCCTACCCTCAACAAAGGCCTGTTCATTTTTCGCATCATCATATTCAGAGTTTTCACTAATATCTCCAAATTCTCTTGCGATCTTAATTCGTTTTGCAACCTCACGTCTTTTTTCTGTCTCTAAATATTCTAATTCATTTTCCAGTTTTTCAAAGCCTTCTTCTGTTAACATAACCTGCTGTTCTGCCATAATTATCTACCTCTACTTTCTAAATTTTATTTAAAATTTTATAATTCTCGAAATTATCTAATATATCTAAAAGTATCAAAATGGGCTTTCAAACTCACTCAGCCCAACAACAAAGTGTGCCAGGTAATATAACCTGACACTAATCTAAGTCTGCAATTATTAATTATTATAAAGAACTTTACTTTTATTGTCAAGAAAAATTTCTAAAATTTGGTGCTGAATCTAAGAATTTAGTTGAATTTGATATTTCCTTAATAATTCAATTAAAGTTTTTTCTTCAGCAAGCTGATTAACTTTGTTTTTCATTTCTCCTGCATTGGGAAGTCCTTTTAAATACCAGGAAATATGTTTCCGCATAATCGGAACCCCATGTCTTTCCCCGTAATATTCAACTGCAAGCTTTAAGTGCCTGATCGCCATTTCAATTTTTTCTGAATAAGAAGGGGCTTCAATTAACTTTCCTGTTTTTAAGTATTCAATAATCTCTCTGAAAATCCAGGGATATCCCTGAGCTTTTCGTCCAATCATTATCCCAGCACAATTAGTTTGATCAAAGGCTGCTTTTGCATCCTCTGCACAAAAAATATCCCCATTTGCAATCACTGGAATATCTACCGCCTGCACAACCTCTTTAATTATTTCCCAGTCAGCCTGACCTTTATAAAACTGACTGCGGGTCCTGCCGTGAACTGCAGCCGCAGCTGCTCCTGCTTCTTCTGCCATTTTCGCCAGTTCAACTGCATTAATATTATCTTCATTCCAGCCACTGCGCATCTTGACAGTCACTGGAACTTCAGCCGCTTCAACAACTGCTTTTATAATCTTAAAGGCAAGATCTAAATCTTTCATCAGAGCTGAACCGGCACCATTTTTTACAATTTTTCTGGCCGGACAACCCATATTAATATCAATGATATCGATATCGTACTCTGCAGAAATACCTGCTGCAGCACGGGCCATAAAATCTGGCTCTTCCCCAAATATCTGGACAGCAATTTTTCCATTCTGCTCTTTATCAAACTCTATTAACTCTGCTGTCCTCTTATTTCCATATTCATAGCCTTTAGAACTAACCATTTCCGTATAAAGAAGTTCGACTCCCATTTCTCTAATCAGCTGTCGGTAAGGATAGTCACTTACTCCAGCCATTGGAGCCAAAAAAACTGGAACTTCAATTTCTAAATTACTAATTTTCATTTAAGATCCCATTCCATTTAGATCAGCAATATATTTTAATCCCTTTAGAGTCAAAAATGGCTCAACATAATCAATCGAATCAGTCTCAGCAGCAATTAAACTTACCAGTCCACCTGTGGCAATAACTATTGCGTCTTCAGATAATTCTTTTTTGAATTTTTTAACCAGATATTCTACCTGACCGACAAAACCATATACTATTCCCGATTTCATACCATCAATTGTATTTTTCCCGATTGCTCTACCTGGCTCAATCAACTCAATTCTGGGCAGTTTAGCTGACTGACTGAATAATGCCTCGGCCGAAATACCAATTCCTGGAGCTATTGAGCCCCCAAGATATTCACCTTTTTTCGAGACTGCACAGAAAGTTGTAGCCGTACCAAAATCAACAATTATAAGCGGACCATCATATAAATTACCTGCTGCCACAGCGTTGACTATTCGATCTGCACCAACTTCTTTTGGGTTGTCAGTTTTAATATTCATCCCCGTTTTAACACCAGGTCCAACAACTAGTGGATTTACATTAAAGTAACGATAGGAGCTTTTCTTCAAAATTCTCAAGATTGGTGGGACAACACTTGAGATAATGATTGAATTTACAGCTTGATTGTCAATATCTGCTGACTCAAACAAATTTTTAAAAAGCATCCCGTATTCATCTGGAGTCTTATTCCTATCCGTAGAGATTCTCCAGTGTGTTTTTAGCTCATCACCCTGATATAAACCCAGAACTGTATTAGTATTACCAATATCCATTGTTAAAATCATTTATTCTGCTCCTTATTTATTTATATTAAAATCTACCTTTTTCCAATTTGAATTTAAGATTTTGTTAAAGTTTTATTTAAAAAGCAGCTAAATATTTAAAAGCTGCAGCTATATACTAAACTAAACTGCAGCCAGATGTCAAATCATTGCTTAATCTTTAAAGTATTCTTTAATCTCCTGGAAAATTTCTTTGGTCGATAAAATTTCATTTATTTTACCAATACCAGCTCCAGTAAAGAAAACTCCATTTTCTAGATCTCCTGCTCGAGCATTGATTAAAGCATCTTTAATGCAAAATTCTCTCGAACAACTTTTTAAACAGTCTGTACAATTAATCGGTGGTGGAGCTTCTCCAGCTTCAATTAATTTCGAAAATTTTGTTTTGATTGCATTTGCATAATATCCAGCCGAGCTCATTATTTTTATAACATCATCTGAACCAGCTTTAACACAGAGTTCCTTAAATTCTTCTGCAATTGAAGCCTCTTTACTTGCTAAAAATCTCGTTCCCATTTGAACTCCATCTACTCCAAGTTCAAACATAGCTTCAATATCAGCAGGATTAACGACTTCTCCGGCTCCAATCACTGGAATATCTACTTTTCCAGCTATTTTTTTAACCAAATCAAAACTATATTCATCACTGCCCAAATGACCACCTGCATTTCCACCTTCTACAACAACTGCAGCAGCTCCCAATTTCTGAGATATGCGAGCCAATTTTAGAGATGAAACTATAGGAATTACAGGAGTATCAGTTTCTTTTCCAACTCCAAACATATCACGCGAAAATCCAGCTCCAGAAATTATACAATCAATTCCAGCTTCTACCGAGGCTCTAAGTAATTCACTAAAACCAGCAGCAGCAAACATTATATTTACACCGATTATACCATCACTTAATTCTCTTGCCTTTTTGATTTCTGATTTCAATTCCTGTGGTGTCATAACCGAAGCACCGATTACTCCAATACCACCTTCATTGGCAACTGCAGCTGCAATCTCTGCCATTGAAACTCTTATTGCCATTCCTCCTTGGATTATAGGAAGTTTTGCTTTTAAATCAGCAATCTTTAATTCAGGTAATCTCAATTTATCACTCCTAAAAATATTCTTAACTTTATTCTACTTTATCTTATCATAGAATTATCAAGATTTAAATACTTTTTTGACTATAAGTCATTTTTTGGCCTGGAGTTATTAATTTGTTAAAGGTATTTCTATCTCTCCAGCTAAAAACTGCTGTTTATATTCTTCAATTTTTTTTAATGTCTGCTGATTCAACATCCCTTCAGTCTGGTTTTTTTCTAAAATAAATGCATTATCAGCCAGTCCGTATTCTTTTATTTCATTTATATAATTATCATTATAATAACTTTCTATTATCTCTTGCACTAAATAGTCCGTGTTTTTTTGAATTACTGTTAGCATGTTATTAGGAGCTAACTTTATATCTGCAGCATCTAAAGAAATTAACTTAATATCTTTTTCTAAAGCAATGTCTATTATCCCCCGGGAAGCAGCTCCTGCAGCATAAAAAATAAGATCAACATTTTGACTCACAAGTTCACTGCTTATTTCTTTTGCCGCAGAAAAATCGTTAAAACTTCCAAGATAACGATTAAAAACTTCTACTTCCTGATTTACAGACTTAACTCCTGCCATAAAGCCAGCCTGATATTTTCTAATTTCTTTAGTGTCTCTTCCACCAATAAAAGCTACTTTAGAACTCTCAGTTTTTAAAGCTGCAGCAACTCCAGCCAGAAAAGCTGCTTCCTCTTTTTTAAAAGTAAGCGACATAACATTTTCTTCTTCCACTATTCCATCAAATATCACAAAACTAACTTCCGGATACATCTGGGCAGCTTCCTTGATCGCTCCTTCCATTGTAAAACCAGTTCCCCAGATTAAATCGAAATTATTTTCTGCAAAATGGTTTAAATTATCCTGATAGTCTGTCATTAACTCTGATTCTCTAAAGGCCAGTTCCAAATTTAAACTTTCATTAGCTTTATTTAAAGCATCTCTTAGCTGCTCATTATAACTATTGTCTTCAAACCCTCCAATATCACTGACTAATGCTACCTCTAAATACTGAGCTGAGGCAGAAAATGAAAAAATTAAAATTAATAAAAAAATTGTTATTACTTTGTACTTCATTATTTCAGCCCTTTCTTGCTTAAATCATTGTTATATTTCTGCAGACTATGATAATTTAGAGATGTATTTAAAGACTGCAGCTTTTTCTGCTGGCCATTATCAAAAAGCATTAATAATTCTCCGCTGTCAAGAATATCTTTGACTATTCCGCTATAATCTTTATCTTTAAAATTAAAATCTATTCTTTTTCCAATTAAATTTAATTCTTTTTTCCAGCTTTTAATTATCATTTCTCTGCTGCCGCTTAGATAGTTTTCAAGATAAAAATTCATTTGTTCTATTAATTTTGCTAAAAAAATGTTTTTATCAACTTTCTTATTTTTTTCTTTATAATATGAAGTTGCAATCTCTTCAATTTCAGAACTGAATTCAGTATTATTTAAATTAATACCACAACCGATTATTACATAAGCATTTTTTTCTGCATCAAAAATAAGCTCGGATAAGATACCGCAAATCTTTTTGTTACTTACTAAAATATCATTGGGCCACTTTATCTCTGTTTTTAGAGCAAAAAACTCAAAACAATCTTTAACAGCCAGAGCTGCAGCTGCAGTGATTTGTGGGATTTGCTCAATGTTATTTTTAGTCTGCAGCAGAAAAGAAACAGCAATACTGGCTGGATCATTGGAAAGCCAGCTGTGACCTCTTCTACCCCGCCCAGCAAACTGATGATCAGCGGTAAAAACAATTATTTTAGCATTAGAAATATTTTGGCTTTCACTCTCTTCATTTCGCACAAATTTTTTTGCCTGATTATTAGTCGAATCCACACTGTCAGATATTACAAGAAACACTTTTTTCTGCAGTGAATGTTTAAGTTTGTTTTTAATTTTACTATGATTAAATATATTAGGATTTTTCATTGTAAATTCTCCTAGAAAAAGGACCCTAGAAGGGCCCTTTTATTAATTATCAAATTATTAACAGCTTGTTCTTGCTTTAATCTTTGTTACTTTGACAGCATCATAATTTAAAAGTAATTTAATAAAATATGCATAAACTGGTATATTAATTAATTGACTGATTACTCTTGGAGGCATTAAAACTGTAAATGGAACTCCAAATAAGCTGTTTATAAAATATGGTACTAAAATCAAAGAAGAAATCACCTGTCCAACTGAGATTGAAATAAAAATTATTGGTAAAGTTCGACAGCGTTTGAGCACATAAAAGACCATAAAGCCCGGTATAAAACCTGTTAAAAAAGAAGTGAAGGTAAAATGCGGCATATACGCTCCCATAGGATTAATGAAATAACCCAGGAGATCACCGAGGGCACCAACAATACCTCCAGCAACTGGACCAAAAGCCACTCCAGCAAATATTATTGGTAAAGCACCAAAACCGATTCGGACACCTTCGACTCCAGCAATTGGAATTCTAATACTCAAGATTCTGGTTAAGATAATAGTTAAAGCAATTAAAAAAGACAAATAAGCAATCTTTTTAGTACTAAGTTTCATTTTCTGCACCTCCCCCCTCTCTGGTTAGATGATAGTTTCTAATCTGCACCAAAGAAAGAGGACACTTTGGTGACAGCGGACGCGACAGGGAGACCGCAGCTAAATTAAGCTTTCGTTTCAGAGCAACGTCCCATCTCTGAACACTCTACGCCTCCTGTCTACTCTATCACTATATTAACTTAAAGCTATTATAACCTATTTAACTGAAATTTTAAAGTTATTTAGAACAATCCAGAAATTTTTCCATCAGCGTCAATATCAATATCTTCTGCAGATGGTCGCTTGGGCAGTCCGGGCATTGTTAATACAGGTCCGGTCATTACAACTAAGAATCCAGCTCCTGCAGAAAGGTTAATTTCATTAACACTGATTCTAAATCCAGTAGGACGGCCTTTCAAATTAGGATTATCAGAAATAGAACTCTGGGTTTTCGCCATACAAACTGGTATATCATCATAACCCGCTTTTTTGTATTTTTCTATTTGAGCCAGAGCAGTATCACTGTAATCTACCCCATCTGCTCCATAAATTTCAGCAGCAATTGTTTCTATTTTTTCCTTAATTGGAGCTTTTTCATCATAAAGAAATTCAAATTTGCTTTCTTCATTTTCTAAAACATCAACAACTGCATTGGCCAGTTCTTCTCCGCCTTCTCCACCTTGAGCCCAGACTTCAGATAGAGCTACATTAACTCCAAGTTTTTCGCATTTTTCTCTTACTAATTCTAACTCCGCCTCAGTATCATCAGGGAATCTATTAATAGCTACAACTATAGGGACTCCAAATTTATTAACATTTTCTATGTGCTTTTCTAAGTTTTCCATACCCTTTTCTAATGCATCAAGATTTTCCTCTTTTAGAGCATCCGATTCTACACCACCATGCATTTTTAAAGCTCTAATAGTTGCGACCAGTACAGTAGCATCAGGATTTAAATCGGCAAATCTAGATTTTATGTTATAAAATTTCTCAGCCCCTAAGTCAGCACCAAAACCAGCTTCTGTAACAGTAATATCGCCCAGCTTCATTGAAAATTTAGTTGCCATTACACTATTACAGCCATGAGCAATATTTGCAAATGGTCCACCATGGATAAAGGCAGGTGTATTTTCTAAAGTTTGAACTAAGTTAGGTTTAATAGCATCTTTTAAAAGTGCTGTCATTGCTCCTTCAACTTTTAAATCATGAGCAGTTACACTTTCACCATCATAAGTATAGCCG
>JBHEOV010000075.1:0-9152 GCA_046260625.1 Halanaerobium sp.
CTATACTTCTTTATATAATTAAAAAGTCCTTTTTATTAACTTCATTTTATCCAAAAAAACAGATAAATTATTATCTCCCCATCAAAAGCAGGGCCAGTTCATTATATTCTAATTCTGAAACTTTTCTAACAGTTTTATTTTCTCCCTCTTTTAAAACACTTACAAAATCACAAACAGCAAAAACCTCTTCAATTTCTTTAGTAAAATAAATAAAAGTAAGTCCTTTTTGTTTTAATTTTTGCATAAAATTAAAAAATAATTGCTTTTCCCGTTCAGATAGCATAATCAGCGCCTGATCAATTAAAATAATCTCCGCTCCCAAAGAAAGTGCCTTTAACATTTCGATCAGCTGTTTTTCTAGAGGACTCAACTCAAACATCTTCTGCTCTGGATATAATTCTACATCCAATATTTTAAGCAGCTCCTCAGTTTTATTTGTCATTTTTTGTTTATCAATTACTTTGAAAAAAAGGTATTTTTTTTGAGGTTCTCTTCCCAAAAATATATTCTCTGCAATAGTCATTTCGGGGAAAATAGTTGATTTATTATCTTGAGGCTCTGTTTTATTAAATTTAAAAAACTCCCTCAAATCTTTTTTAGGATTAATCGCTGAATATTGATTAATTAAGTAGATACTTTTTTGAAATAAATTCTTAATACCTTTGTTGGCTAAATTTCTACCCTTATAGATTAAATTAGTATCAGTTTCAAGATTTTTTGCACTTAAGAAATCCAGCAGCTGCTTTTTAAGATGATCTTTTTGAAATAAAACTGAGTGAATACTGGCTTTTTTTACTTTTAGATCGAAGCTTGTACTTCGAGTCTGTTTATTAAAATTAAATTTATCAATTTCTAAAATATTATTCTGCTCCATTATTTTCACCTCAAAGTTAATGCATTTTTACTAGCCTACAAAATTACTATACCATATTTATTAGTTAATTAGAAGCTTTATCTGAGGCAAAGCTAGTGTCAATATTTCTGCAAATATTTTATTTAGGTGGAGAATTTCACTATATTTTTCTGCACTTAACTGAATTTTTCCCATTAAAAAACTCACTAAAATATAAAAATCATTTTAGTGAGTTAGTTCAATTTATCATTGCAATTTAAAAATAATATTTGATATATAAATTATTAAATTACTTAATTAGTTAATTACAAACACTTATTTTTCTTTAACGTTAACCTTTAAATTAGCCATTATATCATCATATAATTTTACTGGCACAGTATGCATCCCTAAAGACTTAATGGAATCATCTAGTTCAAGTTTGCGCTTGTCAATATCATAGCCCTTAGCTGCTGCTGCCTCTGCGATATCTTTGGTATTAACTGAACCAAATAATCTACCGTTATCTCCTGCCTTAACCTTGATCTCAAATTTTTCTGATTCTAGTTTAGACTTAAGTTTGTTAGCATCATCTCTTTTTTCTGATTCTAAACGGTTTTTCTTCGCTTCTTTTTCCTCTAGCTCTTTAATTTTCTGCTGTGTTGCTTCTACTGCCAGACCTCGGGGCATTAAATAATTACGTGCATAACCATCTGCTGCATCTACAACATCACCTTTAGAACCTAACTTTTTAACATCTTCTGTTAATACTACTTTCATAATCTTCTACCTCCTTAGTCATTTTAACCGGGTTGATTAGTCTGCTTTCTGAAATTAAACCACAGATCCAATAGTCCAAGTAAAATAATAATTATTGGAACCGGTGGGAAAATAAAAATTAAAAAAATCATAAAAGATTTAAGTAAAAAAGAACTGTTTTTTGTAGATAAATAATACATCAAAACTGCAAAGCCCTGCAGAAATGCCAGGAAGAACATAAAAATATTTAAATTCAAAAAGACTGAATTTGAAGTTAATAAAAGAGAAATAATAATTAATATTGAAACTATCCAGCGGGGAAAATACCAGCTGCTGACTGCTTTATATAATTCTATATTTAAGCCTCTTCTTCTTAAATACCAGGCCGAAACATAATAGTTTAAAATTCCAGTTATAGTGGCTGAAATAGCAAGTAAAGCAGGAAAAATCATTCTAATTAAACTCATCTGAGTGTTAATTAATTGTTCTACACTCTGCTGATCAAATTCGCTACTTAAACTTTCTACTGCCTGCTGCAGTAGAGTTTGATAATTTAAATTTAGCATTCCAGATGAAACATAAAAAATTAAGGCCTGAGAAATAACTACTGTAATCACAGCCGCAATTAAGCATTTTAAAGGTGATAGACCTTCTTTGATCACATTACCAATTACAAAGCCTACCAAACCAAAACCAATTACAGTCATCAAACCCATAATAGTTCCAAATAAAAGACCATTGATTAAAGCAGCAATTATAATAACTCCAATCACATTATTTCTTTCTTTTTTCTGAACAAGATATACTATTGGTATCGGCCAGAGTATCATAACTGCCATTGATAAAAATGGAATAAAATAGTTAACTGCAGTTAGTAAAATTATGTAGGCCAGGGTTCTAATACTATCTTTATATCTTTTAATATCCATCTAATTTATCACCTCATCTACCGGCAAAAATTATCAGTTATTATCAAAGAAAGGAGGCGCCATCATAGATTTTGCCTCCTTAATTAAATACTTATTCTTTTACATATGGCAGTAAAGCAACTGAGCGAGCTCTTTTTACGGCCTTTGTGATTAATTTTTGGTGTTTGGAACAGTTTCCTGTTACACGACGTGGCATAATCTTTCCACGATCTGTAAGATATCTATTTAAAGTTCTTAAGTCTTTATAATCAATTTTTTTATCTTCGTTTGCACAAAAATGACATGACTTATTTCTACCTCTAGGCATTCAAATTTACCTCCTTTTTATAATGATAGGTAAGTTTTTGATACTATCTCCAACTTTTCCCCCATTTCACACCGTACACGAGAGTTTCCTGCTCATACGGCGTTCCATCACGTTTTTAAACTATTTTGATACATTTATTTCCTGCTTTTGAGCGAAATTTGTTTAGCTTACTTAAGGCTTTGTCATCAAAATACATTTTATCTACCTTATTCAAGTATTTCTGAATAGTTTCTTGATTTTTAGCATGGATTAATTTATGAATGTTTTTAGAAATTAAGATTAAATTTCTATAATCATCTTTCCCACCTTTACAGCGAGGTTTTTTATGATGACATTCAATATCTCCAATCAATAAAGGTTTGCCTGTAATATAACAACATCCATTTTGTCCTGAATATCTGGAAATCCTATTATCGTTATATTCAATTGTTTCACCCTTGATAGGATTCTCAACTAAATAATTTAATATATATGGTGAAACATTTTTCAACCTTTTATGGATTTTCTTTCTTCCTTTTTCAGTGTAATCACAAATTCCCTGTGAAAAATTCATAGGAGGGTCTGTTTTTACGGCTGAAATCGGAAATATTCTTAATCCCGCTACATAATAAGGTTTTGAATTATATTCCGAATATAATTTCTTGTATAAATTAGACTCACTGCCTTTTTCACTTAAGCTCGCCCAAAGTCTATTTTCTAAAGTTCTATTAACTTTAAAGGCAATTTCTCGAAAATCATGGCTAACTAATGTTGCCATTGAATAATAGTTTTGCATACCTAAAATCATTGAATTGAGTTTTGCAATTTGTTTTTGAGTATTTTCTTTTTGTATTACCTTAATTTGCTTCTTCAATTTGTATGCTAATCTATTTTTTGTTTCTTTTGTTATTCTAGATTTTATTATATATTTATTTGCTCTTTGAAACACTTTGAATTTTATTCCAAGAAATTTTGAATAACTAGATTTCAAGTTAGTAATTTTAGTCTTCTTTTGACTAACTTCAAGATTAAGTCTTTCCTTCAACCATTTACAAACCGCAATTTTTATTTTGCTTGCTGTTTCATAGTCTTTGCAAAATATTTTAAAGTCATCTGCATATCTTACAATATGCATTTGTTTCATATTGCTTTTCTTAAGGGCTCTGTACTTATTACTATCATTATTATAATTATGGTCTGTTTTAAATGTTTCCCATTGATTGCTAATCCACCAATCCAGCTCATTGAGAACTACATTCGCTAATAAGGGAGAAATAATTCCCCCCTGAGGAGTTCCTTTTGTTGGAATACCATCTCCTTCAATTTCAGCTTTTAATAATCTACCTAAAATTGATATGAGATTTTTATCTTGTATTCCCATGGTCCATAATTGTTTCATTAATTTCCCATGGTCAACATTATCAAAGAACCCCTTGATATCAACATCAACAGTGAAATACAGTTTAGACCTATTAACTAATCTCATACATCTTGCAATAGCATGTTTTGTACTTCTATTTGGTCTAAATCCATAACTATGATTATAGAATTTAGCTTCACAAATAGGTTCCAAAACCTGTTTTATTGACTGTTGTATTAACCTATCTTCAATGGTTGGAATTCCTAAAGGTCTCTTCCTTCCATCTGGTTTCGGTATATAAACCCTTCTTACTGGTTGAGGAATATAATATTCTAGTCTATTTCTAACATATTCTATTATATATTCTGTGTCCCATTGAGCTATATCAGTTATTGTTTTATTATTTAAACCACTAGTTTTACTACCAGCATTATTTTTTATGGTTCTATATGCTAATAAAATATTTTCTCTTGAAGTTATTTTCTCTAAAAGATTTTTGAATTTATGACCTTTTTTACTTCTCTCATATAGTTTGTCAAACATTTCTTGAGTTCCATAATATTCATTGTGTCTCAATTTATTCTTCTTATTCTCTACACAAACTTCTTTCAAAGTAGTCATAAGTCGGTTATTCACCTTCCACCGAGAAGGTTTTTGCCTCTATTAGTCTTACAAGAACCTTATTTTAAATAAAATATCTGATAGTTAAAAATATGACTAGTGGCTATCCTTCCATTCCTTATTATCAGAATTTCTTCAGTACTGTGCCACCACTATCACTAACATAATGATATGTTATAGAAATTAATTCTTTTCCATATCTACACTTCAAAGATATTAAGCTCTCCATGCTGTTAGTTTTCATCGTTCCAAAAACTTATCCTGAAATTAATTATTCAGTTAGATACCTCCTATAAGCCTGTATGTTTTAATACATCCTTTAGATGTATAAGGATTTTCATACATTCTAATCTTACTCATCCTCACATACCTCAGACTTTGCTGAGATAACCATTTCTAGTTATTTGTACTATAGACCCGTACTTTCAGAGGTTTGTCAGCGGCTAATTACCACATACTTATCTTATGAATTTTTACAGGCGTCCGAGCTATAGGTTACATTATCCTTCTAAGATAACTTTCGTATAATTACGGTAACTCTCACCCGACTTCACCGAGCTTATTACATTAATTTGCTTAATCAAATCAATGCAATTCGGAGTATTAACGACAGCCCTTCAAGACGTTACTCTCTCATTTGACTGATTCAGTTTTTAGTTCTAATATTAATTATAATATTAGGCAATTCTTTTCAAATTGCAACGACTCGCTCAAAATGGGACATCAAAATCATCAGCATCAAAATTATCATCGAATTGAGCATCAAAATCATCCTGACTCTGCTGTTTATTATTCTGCTGAGTCTGTTTCTGTTTGTTCTGATTCTGCTGCGTACTGCGATTATTTTGAGGCTGACCCTGATTATTATTACTTCGATTACTATTATTGCCGAAATCCAAAAATTGTACATTATCGGCGTTAACCTCAGGATTTATATAAGTTCTGTTGTTGTTTTCACTCTTACGAATCTGTAAGGATCCATCTACTCCTACCATTCTACCTTTTCCGAGATGACGGGCACAATTTTCCGCCAGACCCCGCCAGGTTACAACTTTGATAAAATCAACATCTCTATCTCCATCACGGTTAGTATAATTTCTTTCTACTGCCAGTGTGAAATTACAGACTGGAGTTCCATTACTGGTATAGCGTAGTTCAGGATCTCGTGTCAGGCGGCCGATTAAAACAATTTTATTTAACAAGGGTATTCACCACCTAAATTTATATTATGCATCATTTCTAACTACTAAATAACGAATTACACCATCCATAATCTTAAAGATTCTTTCTAATTCATTAACTACAGTAGTTTTAGCACTAAATTCTAAGATTGTATAATCACCAGAACGGTAATCATTAATCTCATAAGCTAACTGCTTCTTACCCCAGGCGTCAACCTCGGTTACTTCTCCTTCATGCTGAGAAATTGCATCTTTTACACGCTGAAGAATAGTTTGTTTTTCTTCATCTTCAAGATCTGGCTTAAGTACAAAAGTTGTTTCGTAATCTCTTTGTCTTGCTTCCATTTACATTCACCTCCTCCACACGGACTAATGGCCCTGCTGCTAGCAGAGCGTGGGTTTTTAACCAATCTAAATTATAACAGCTCTTTAGCTAAAATGCAAATTAAATCTGCAGCTACCGTTTGCTAAACCAATAATTTCCAAATTAACTTGCTGATATTTTCAGCACAGTCATTTAGCTTCCAGCTGCTCTCAAAATTTGTTTGAAAAGTTATAGAATTTATTTGCAGAAAACCACAAGGATTGGCCTTTGAGCATCAAATCAAAAAATCAATGCTAAAAAATGAGTTGCAACAGCCAGCAACCAGGCCCCTATAATATCAGTTGGGTAATGTACTCCAACCATTATTCTTGAGAGAGCAGTTAAAATAGCCAAAAAAATTAGTAATAACCCCAGCTCCAGACTTATATTTAAAAAGGCCAGAGAAATAATCAGTGAACTGGCTGCATGAGTACTGGGAAAAGAGTGATCTGCTCTCTGTTTGATCAGACTTTTTAAGCTAAACTCAGCAAAAGGCCGCCTGCGGTTATATAAAAAGGGAATTAATTTAGTTATTAAGTAAACAGCTGCCGGAATTACAATAAATATTTGGATTCTGGGATCACTATTGTAAATTAAATAAATTACTGTTGAGATATAGATTGTTGAAAATATTGCAGAAGAATATTTAGTAATCAAAACCGCAAGTTTTGATACTTGCTTTTGACTAACAGTAAGGTTATATAATTTAAAAAAAATTTTCTGATCTAATTTTTTTATCATAATTCATCCTTAATTTGCCGTCTTACAAAGAGATTAGCAATATTTTAATTTGTGAATTCAATCGAAGTAAATTTTTATTACTTAATTATCTTAACTTTAAATTTGCTACTTCAGTCGTAGTAGTTTTTTGAAATATATTAAAAAGAGATTAGCAACACTTTATTTTATGAATTCAATCGAAGTAGATTTTTAGGAACGAAAAAGCGTTAAAAATTTTCTTTATCCACTTAAACTACACTGTAATCATTAGAAAATTTAGCTTTTGAATCGTAAAAATCGTAAACGAAGATTGTAATAAAATAAAGTGCTGATAAGATCATACGTTAAACCTGAAGTGACAAACATCTCCATCCTGCATTATATATTCTTTACCTTCAAGTCTTAATAAACCTTCATCTCTAGCATCTGCCATCGAACCAACACGCTTTAAATCTTCAAAACTTACTATTTCAGCTCTAATAAATCCTTTTTCCATATCACTGTGAATTCTTCCTGCTGCCTGAGGTGCTGTAGACCCTCTTTTTACAGTCCAGGCTCTACATTCTTTTTCACCGGCTGTTAAAAATGTAAGCAGGTTTAATAATTTATAACCAGCTTTAATTACACGATCGAGGCCGGAATCATTGAGACCAAGTTCATCTAAAAACATTTCTTTTTCCTCTTCCTCAAGTTCAGCAATATCAGCCTCAATTTTAGCGCTGACCTCTACAACCTCAGCTCCATCTTTTTCTGCATGGGTTTTAACATCTTTTACCAGCTCATTCTGACCGCTATTGATATCATCTTCATTAACATTGGCCAGATAAATAATCGGTTTAGCACTTAAAAGCTGCAGTTCTTTGACCAGGCGCTCTCCAGTTTCATCAAGGTCAAGCTGACGTATATTTTTTCCCTCTTCTAAAGCATCAGCTATCTTCTCTAAAGCTTCAACTTCTTTCAGATAAATTTTATCTCCACTTTTTGCCTGCTTTCTTGACTTTTCCAGTCTTTTATCAACCTGAGTCAGATCAGCCATCATCAATTCGGTATTAATAATATCAATATCGCGATCCGGAGATATCTTACCATCAACATGTGTTATATTTTCATCATCAAAACAGCGTACAACCTGAGCTATAGCATCTACTTCTCTAATGTGAGCTAAAAACTTATTACCCAGTCCCTCACCGCGGCTGGCACCTTCTACCAGACCAGCAATATCAACAAATTCAATAACTGTTGGTGTTCTCTTTTCTGGCTGGAATTTTTCAGTCAGCCAGTCCAGTCTCTCATCAGGTACCGGTACAACTCCTACATTGGGATCAATTGTACAGAAGGGATAGTTTTCTGCATCAGCCCCCGCTTCTGTCAGTGCATTAAAAAGTGTTGATTTACCTACATTGGGCAGTCCAACAATTCCTATTTTCATTAAATAATCTTCCTTCCTTAATAATTAAAGTTTTTTCTTAACGCTTTTTTCAAATTTATTTCTGGACAACATAATTATCCGCTCACAGGTCTCACATTTTGCTTTAAAATCCATGCCGACCCTTATTATTTCCCAGGTCTTTCCCCCACAGGGATGTGTTTTTTTAAATTCAACTCTATCTCCAACTGCATAATCTTCCGGCATTTAAAGACCTCCTTCATCAAATTCTAAATAACTTTTAAATCATCATCTATGTTAAAATTAAATATAATACAAAGATTAAAGCTATAGTTAAAAAGAGAACAAAAAGACAGCCTGGATCTTTATAAAAGGGTTTATCTGCATTTAACTGGTAGCTGAAATTCCCCATTTTTCTGGCTTTTTTGAGATATTTAATAGATTCAGAATAATTACCCTCTTCCCGATAAATAACACCCAGATTATTATAGGCCGGTCCATATTCTTCATCTACAGCCAGAGCTTTTTGATATAATTCTTTTGCTCTTTTTAAATTATCCATTTCCTTGGCTATACTACCTAAATTAGTTATTGCAGGAGCGAATTCAGGATCCTGCTGCAAAATTTGATTTAATAATGACTGTGCTTTACTGTATTTTTTTTGGTAAACATAAATTACAGCCAGCTTATTTAAGGCGGGTACAAAATTAGGC
>JBHEOV010000075.1:9168-9493 GCA_046260625.1 Halanaerobium sp.
ATCCAGCTTTTCAGCTGCCTTTTTTCTTCTACCCCTATTGATCAAATCAACACATTCCTGATAAGTTTTTCCCTCCGCTTCTGTCAGCTGTTCTTGATAATCTAACTCCTTCATGTTTTCACCTACTTTTTATTAACTTCGATTTTATATTATATCACAACAGCACCTTAAACTGCAAAAATGGCCCCGGGGAGGGCCATTTCCAAATTTCACTTTAAATTTAACAGTTATAAACTACCAGTGTAAGTCAGGATTCCTGGCTGCTTCTGTCTCATCCAACTTTCTCACAATTGTTGAATGAGGTGCATTCTGAACCAGTTCTGGA
>JBHEOV010000076.1:0-9325 GCA_046260625.1 Halanaerobium sp.
CTTAAAAATAGAACAGCAGTTATGATAATTATGCTGCCGCTCTTTGCCTCACTGATGTTTTCACTGGTCAGTTCTCAGCAGTTAGTGCGCAATTTCGAACTGGCAGTAAGTGGTCAGGAGAGTCAGGAACTTATCTCATTTATTAATAATAATTTTCAAAACTTTAAAGTCGAGCAGTATTCAGATATAGAAGCCGGGAGAGAAGCTACAGCTGCTGGAAATATAGATGCTGCTTTAAATTACAATCCTGATCTGGAAAGTATAGAAGCTCGTTATCAGATATATCTTGACAGCAGAGATACAGTTAATTTTTTTATTTTACGAGAAAATATTTCTCAATTATTATCTAACTTTCATAATATAAATAATGGCCCTCAATTTGACTTTCAGGCGGCTGCAGATTTTAGAATCAGTAGTTCAATTTTACCAGTCTGGTTAACTGTTACAATCACAATGATTGGTTTGATGCTGATATCTGCTTCTTTATCTGAAGAAAAAGATAATAAAACTCTGGCAGCCCTGCTGGTCACAAAAGTTAATATTTATCAGGTGATAGCAGCTAAAACTTTATTTGCTTTAATTTTAGCCTTAATTACTTCAACTTTGATGGGAGCTTTAAATGGGATTTTAACAATCGGCTTTAGAAGACTAATGCTTGCGTTTGTTATTATCACTGCTGCTACCTTTGTTTTTAGTGGTCTGGGTCTGATTATCAGCCTTTTCACCAGTTCTCAATCTTCTGCCAGATCAATTTCTACTGTTGTTTATTTTCCGATTATTTTTCCGGCTCTGGTTGCAGATGTTTCTCCTTTAACTCAGAGGCTAGCTTTGTTTTTCCCAACCCATTATCTTTATCAGGCTTTAGATAAGGTTCTTGTTTATCAGGGAGGAAATAGCAATTTGAAATTAGAATTATCATTTTTAATTTTATTTGCAATTATATTTTATTTTATAATCTTGATTTATATTAGAAAGGCTGATTCTCTTGTTGAATAATAAAATTATTTTTTTAACAGTGCTGATTTTGTTTTTGTTGGTGCCAGTGCTTCAGGCTGAAGAATTTGAGAGTCCAGAAGCATTTGCCGAATATATTTATACTAATTATGCAGCAGAAAATTTTGAAGAGGTTTATAATAACTTTGCTGCCGAATTAAAAAGAATACTGGCTGAAGAAGATTATCTGGACTTTCAGCAGCAGAATTTTGAAAAATACAAACTAGAATATAAAGAGATTGAAGTTTCGACAGCTGAAGAAATTAAATTTGGTAAAGTTAAAGAAAAATTTGATTATGCAGATGATTTTGGCAGTTATTATCAGCTGCAGGTTAGTTATCTCTTGAAATTTAATCGTTTTGGTAGCCGTGAAGAGAGATCGCAAAAAAAAGTTTATTTAAGAAAGATTAATAAAGATTTTCAAATTTTCTGGGATTATGAGAGTGCTTTAAATGATGATCAGGCTGTGGCTGGGACTGAGCAGAATGAGTGAGCCAATAATTGAAATCAATAATTTAGGAAAAAGCTTTTCTGGTTTTAAAGCGCTGCAGGGAATTAATCTCCAGATAAATAAAGGGGAGATTGTTGGTCTCTTAGGGCCTAATGGTGCTGGCAAGACAACTACTCTCAAAATCTTGACCGGTCTGTTAAATGCTGATCAGGGGAGTATCAAAATAATGGGATCAAGAATCGAAAATAAACTCCCGACCTGGTTGAAGGCAAAAATTGGGGTTGTTTTTGAAGAAAGCAATTTATATCTGCGGCTTAATGCTCTTGATAATCTTAAACTATTTGCAGGAATAAATAATGTCAGCAGAGAAAGAGTTGATGAACTGCTTTTTGAATATCAGCTGCAGGATGCTCTAAAAAAAGAAGTTAAGAACTTTTCTAAGGGTATGAAAAAGCGGTTAATGATCTGCAGAGCTCTGCTGGCAGAGCCAGAAATTTTAATTCTTGATGAGGCTACTGGAGGTCTGGATCCTATTTCTGCAGAAATAATTAGAAAGAAAGTTCTTGATTTAAAAAAAGAAGGTAAAACTGTAATCTTAAGCACTCATTATCTGGAAGAGGCGGATCGTCTCTGTGATCGAATAGCATTTATTAATCAGGGACGGGTGATTGCAGTAGACAAACCGTCAGTATTTAAGGATAGCCTACAGGATAAATATCTGGAGCTTAAATTTTCAGCTGCTGCAGAAATGACTGAGTCAGAAATTAAGAATTTTATTGAAAACATTTTAACCGCAGAAGATAATTATAGTCTGCAGGACGGAGTTTTAACTCTGCAGTTAAATATTGATCAGCTGCTATTTGATAAAGCAGCGAAAATAGCTTCTAAATTAGAGCTGCTTGATCTAGAAAAAATTGAAGCTGATTTACAGCAGGTTTTTAGTGATTTAAATAATTAATTGTATTTTGGAGGCGTTAGAATGCAGGGGATTTCGCTTGATTTTGATTTTCTCTTTAATAGTTTAGATAAAATTGCATATATATTAATTGATCCCTGCCATTTTGGTCAGGTTAATCAAAAAATGGCTGATTTTTGTTCCTGTGAGATTTCAGATCTGGAAGGAGAATCAGTAGCAGCTATTCTCGATTCAAAAGAAGTAGAGGCTGTAAAAGAAATCAATCAAGAAGTATTTAAAAAAGGACTGCGAAAAAATGTAAAAATGGAAATTGAAATCAAGACTGAAAAATATATAGTTAAAATTGATAAAATTCCTCATCACAATCAAAAGGGAGAAGTAGATTATATTCTCTGCCTGGCAGAAGATATAACCAGCAAGCTGGAAAAAGAAAAAAAGTTTTATAGAAATAAAAAAAGATATAGAAGTATCTTTAAAAAAGCACCACTGGCTTTTGTGGTTTCAGATAGAAAAACAAATATAATTGATTGGAATGAAAAAGCCGAAGAAATCTTTGGCTGGAAAAAAGAAGAAGTAATTAATAAAAATTTAAATTTGATTGTAGAAGCTAACTCTTATTCTGAGATTACTGAAGTTATAGAAAATGTTTTTGAAGGCAAAAGAAGTTATAATATTAATAAAAACATTGCAAAAGATGGCAGTCAGATCTACTGTGAGTGGAATACTGCTTTAATTAAAGATAGAAATAATAAAATACTGGAGATTATTTCTATTGCTCAGGATATTAGTGAAAAGATTGAAACGCGAAAAAGAATAGAAAATCAGAAAGAGGAACTGCGCTATAGTGAGTTAAGAACTCAGTTTTTTGCCAATATTTCACATGAATTAAAAACTCCTTTAAATTTAATTTTCTCCAGTCTGCAGCTTTTAGATTATAAACTGCAGTTTGCCGATTGTAATGATAAAAATAATTTTGATAAATACTTAAGCTCAATTAGAAATAATGGTTTTAGGTTATTAAGACTGGTCAATAATTTAATCGATATAACTAAGATTGACGTCAATACTTTTCAGCTGCATCGGGGTAATTTTGATATTATTGAACTTGTAAAATCAATAGCTGATAGTACCCAGGATTATCTGGAAACAAAAGATAGAAATTTTCGTTTTGAAAGTGAGTTGGATTCGGAAATAATAGCCTGTGATCCTTTTAATCTAGAAAGAGTAATTTTAAATTTAATTTCAAATGCTGTAAAATTTACAGAAGCAGAAGATGAAATTTTATTAAAAATTGAAAAAGAAGATAATTATATAAAAATTTCTTTGAGAGATACTGGAATTGGAATTAAAAAAGAAAATCAGGATATAATATTTGAACAATTCAGGCAGGTTGACCAGAATTTTAACAAAAAACGTGAAGGTAGTGGTATTGGCTTATCACTGGTTAAATCTATTGTGGAAATGCACGGTGGAAAAATAACATTAGACAGTATCTATGGAATGTACAGTCGCTTTAGTGTCTATTTACCCTTAGAAACAATTGATCAAAAAACATTAGTAGCAGAAAGTTATTCAGCTGACAGCCTTTTAAATAAGGTTGAACTGGAATTTAGCGATATTAATTATATCTAGAAGTTAGGAGGGGTTTCCTTGTCAGTTCCCAAAAAATTTGACATTATCTTAATAACAATTTTATTTATTTTTATGCTGACTAATACTGCAGCAGCCCAGAATACAATTTATTTTAATGGTGAGGATATCACTTCTGAAATAAAAACTGCCACCCGCAAAGGTGAACTTCTTATTAGAGCCAGGGATCTGGCAGAACTATTAGATGCAGATTTAACCTGGAGACCGGCTTTGAAATCACTGGAAATGGAATCACAGGATGTTACCATTAAAATTATGGCTAACAGCCGCTACATTCAAATTGGTAATGATGCTTTAAGGACTGAGGCCGGACTGCAGCTGGTTGATAATCAGGCCTATGTTCCTCTGGCAAAATCGATAGAAGCATTTGGATATTTAATGGAATATCAGCGAGACAACGAAGAATTATACATTTTTCAGCCGGAAACTACAATTAATAATGTTTCCTGGCAGGAAGATGGTAATCAGCTGCAGATAGCAATGGATGAGATAACACCCTATAGAGTTTTACATAGCGAAGATGGCAGGGAAATAACAATCGAAATTGATAAAGCTGAAATTGATCAGGAGTTTAGCGATAATATTTCTAATAATAATTACTATTTGAGGGTGGTGAATGTTCCCGATAAAGCACTTTTGCGGTTGATTATTAAAAGCAGAACTCCGATACCTTTTCAAATTGATGGTGGGATTTATGAACATCAGGATTCACTTGTGCTGAGCTTTCTGCCACAGTTAAAAAATATCAGAATCAATGAAGATAATATTTTAAGTGTAGAGGCAACAGGGGAAATACCTGAAGCGAGAACTAAATATTTATCAGACAGCAAGAAAATGATAATTGATATACCTTCTCTGGTAATTGGTAATTTTGAACAGGAAATTGAAGATCATCCTTTAATTAAAGATATTAAAGTAACTCAACATGATTTGGATCCTGTTATTTTACGAATAGAAGCTACAATGGCCAATGGGGATATATTTAAACCCTTAGAGAGAAAAAAGAGTAATCTACTGAGCTTTAAGCCTGGTGAACGCTCAGAAATAACTAATTTAGAATTTGCAGGAAGCAGTTTTAGTTTCACTTCTTCTTCTGCTTTAAATCCAGAGCTCTTTTTACTGGAGACTCCTCCCAGACTGGTTATGAATATGTATCATATTAATCGAGGTAGTGGAGTCCAGGATAAAATAGAAATTAATAATTCTTTGATTAAAAGCTTAAGAACAGCAAAATTTGATGAACAGACAGTAAGAATTGTTGCTGATCTGAACGAATTGACTGGTTATAATCTAACAGAAGAGCAGAAAGATGGTCTTTATCATTATACAGTTAATTTGAAAAATAAATTTTCTGAGATAAAAACTGAAGATAATGATGATTATCAGTATCTGGAGATTTTAATGAATTCTAAGGCTGAATATGAGGTAAAAAAGTTCAATTATCCAGACCGGATTGTGGTTGATTTTAAAAATACATTGAACAATTTAGCTGAATTTGATTCTATTGAAAAAAGTTCACTTATTAAAAATATTAGAAGCAGTAATTATCAGTTAGAAGAAGAAGAGGTCACCAGACTTGTTTTTGAGTTAAATGATTATTATAGTCACGAGGTTGAATCATATCAAGATGAGCATGGGATTAAAATTGCCCTGGCTAAAGATTATCTAACAGATGAAATGGAAGCAGAAGAGAAAAAAGAATTAGAAAAACAGCTGATTGTTGTTGATGCCGGACATGGTGGATTTGATCCGGGGGCTGTTGGAGTTAGCGGTTTTGAAGAAAAAGTTCCTAACCTGGCTATTGCCAGAGAAATTGCCCGATTATTGGCTGCTAAAAATCATGATGTACATCTAACTAGAGATTCAGATCAATTTCTTTCGCTGCAGCAGCGGGTTAAATTTGCTAATGAGCGGAATGCTGATCTTTTTGTAAGTATTCATGCAAATTCCTTTAATAATCCACTGACAGGTGGTGTAGAGACTTATTATAATCAGAATGAGAATAATCAAAATAGATTTTTAGCTGAAAAAGTACAGGATAAATTAGGAAGAGGTCTTAAAATTTATGACCGAGGAATAAAAGAAAGTAATTTTTATGTAATAAAATATACTAAAATGCCTTCAGCTTTGATAGAAGTAGCCTTTTTGAGTAATGATAGAGAGGAAAAAATGCTCAAATCCAGAGAATTTCAGCAGCAGTCAGCAGAATTAATAGTTGATGGTATACTTGATTATCTGGAAGAGAATGGGGGTCAATAAAATGGCTGTAAAAAAGATAAGATTAACTGCAGATCAAAAAAGAAAATTACTGCTTATCTTAAGAATTGTACTGCTGACAGTGGCAGTGCTGTATCTCTTTTTTCTCTTCTATAATAATTACTATGCTGACAACAAATATGAAGTTTATTTTTCAACTGCTGATGCTAATTATTTAAAAGCAGAAAGTAGAGAAATTGACGAAGATGATGACCTTTATATTCAGATTTTTGAAGAACTTAAAGCCGGTCCTGAAAATGAAGAATTAGCAGAAACAATTCCCGCAGGGAGTCAGCTGCTTGATTATCAGCTTGAGAATAAACTCTTAACCTTAAATTTTAATCAGGCACTTAAAGCAAATCACTGGGGTGGAAGCACCGGCGAAATGCTGACAGTTTATTCTATTGTAAATTCTTATACAGCTCTATCAGAGGTTGAAAGTGTAAAAATATTGCTGGAGGGAGAAGAAGTAGAAAGTCTTGTTGGTCATCTTGACTTAACTCAG
This sequence comes from Halanaerobium sp., assembly GCA_046260625.1. Lineage (GTDB taxonomy): Bacteria > Bacillota > Halanaerobiia > Halanaerobiales > Halanaerobiaceae > Halanaerobium. The sequence continues at coordinate 6,772 of JBHEOV010000076.1, forward strand.
CCCTTGATGTACAATCAAAAACTGATTGAGGGAAGTTAATTATTATAGATAGGAGTTGGTTTGCTTGGAGGATTCAAATAGAGCAATAGGATTATTAGATTCAGGTGTTGGAGGCCTGACAGTTGCTCGAGAAATTTTTAGACTGCTGCCGGAAGAAGATATTATATATTATGGAGATACCCTGCACCTTCCTTATGGGCCCAAGAATTTAACTTTAGTCCGGGACTATGTAGAAAAAATAATTAGCTATTTAATTAGCAAAAAAAATGTTAAGGCAGTTGTTATCGCCTGTAATACTGGCACATCGGCAGCATTAGAATATGTTCAGCAGAAATTCGAAATACCGATTTTTGGCATGATAAAAAGTGCGGCTGCCAGGGCAGTAGAAATAAGTGACAAACAAAAAATTGCAGTTATTGGTACAGAAGGAACAGTTAATAGTTCTGCTTATCAAAATGCAATTTTAAATTTAAACAAAGAGGCTGAGCTATACGCGGAAGCCTGTCCTAAATTTGTAGATTTAGTCGAAGAAGGTAAATTTGATGGGGAGGAAGTGAAAAAAACTGCCCTCGATTATCTCTCGCCTTTAATAGAAGCTGAGGTTGATTCGTTGATTTTAGGCTGCACTCATTTTCCTTATTTAACACCTCTTTTAAGAAAAATAATGGGGGCTGATGTTACTTTAATAAATCCTGCCCATGAAATGGCAGTTGAAGTTAAAAAAAATCTGGCCGAAATAGATCTGCTCAAAGAAGCAGGAAGCAAAGATTCAGTTCATAAATTTATAGTAAGTGATCGGTCCAGAATATCAAGAAGATTTTTAGAACATGGACGTAGATTTCTAGGTTTAGAAGCTTTAAAGTTTAAAGAAGAAAATATATTTAATGGAAATTACAACTGGGAGGAAAATAAATTATGCGCACAGATGGAAGAAAAATAGATCAATTAAGAGATGTTGAAATAACAAGGAATTACACTAAGTATGCAGAGGGTTCTGTTTTAGTGGAGACAGGAGACACTATGGTCTTATGTAATGTATCTATAGAAAATAGTGTACCATATTTTTTAAGAGGCCAGAATAAAGGCTGGTTGACTGCCGAATACTCTTTATTACCGAGAGCAACTCAGGATAGAAATATTAGAGAGGCAGCTAAAAGAAAATTAAGCGGCAGAACACAGGAAATTCAGCGCTTAATTGGAAGAAGTTTAAGAGCAATTATAGATCTTGATAAAATAGGAGAAAGAACAATCTGGGTTGACTGTGATGTACTGCAGGCAGATGGAGGTACAAGAACAGCTTCAATCACAGGAGCCTATGTTGCTTTAGTGGATGCTATTAACTTTATGCTGGATGAAGGTAAATTAAAGGAAAACCCTCTAAGAGGCTTTATGGCAGCAACAAGTGTTGGGATAGTTGATGGAACTTCGATGCTTGATCTCTGCTATGAAGAAGATTTTGAAGCTCAGGTAGATATGAATATTGCCATGACTGAGTCAGGAGAGATTATAGAAATCCAGGGTACTGCCGAAGAACACCCTTTTAGTAGAGATGAACTGGATGAACTATATGATCTGGCTGAAAAAGGGATTTTAGAACTTATAGAAGAACAAAAGCTGGCTCTGGGTGGTGAGTAGTTTGGGAAAAATTATTATTGGCAGCGGCAATCAGCATAAAATAGAAGAAATTAAAGCCTTTTTTTCGGATCTGGAATTTAATTTTGAGGGTCTGGATCCAGAACTTGATCTGCCAGAGGTTATAGAAGATGGAAAAAGTTATAAGGAAAATGCACTCAAAAAAGCCAGACAGCGAGCCAGAGAGTTGAATCAAATTGTGCTTGCTGATGATTCCGGGCTTTCAGTTGATTATCTAGATGGAGCTCCAGGTATTTATTCAGCCCGCTTTGGTGGAGAAGACTTAAATGATGAAGAAAAGTATTTAAAATTATTAAAGCTGCTATCAGGGCGGCCGGAGGCAGAGAGAAAAGCGGCCTTTATTTCTGTAATTGCACTTGTTGACCCTTTTGAAAATTTAGAAATTACTGTAGAAGGTAGATGTGAGGGAATTATAGCAGAAGAGCCAGCCGGAGAAAATGGTTTTGGTTATGATCCAATATTTTATCTGCCTGAATATAAGCTGACTATGGCGCAGATAAGCCAATCAGAGAAGAATAAAATCAGTCATCGAGGTCGTGCATTAAAGAAAATGAAAAGACGTCTAAAAGAGAGCTACAGCCAGTAAAAAAAAGAATAATGGTTTTAATTTATTCTAATTAATTGTAAATGCCGTTTTCTTTTTTGACCGAAAGCGGTATTTACTATATACTATTACTTGTCGTCGCGAAAAAACAAAGTTAATTTTTGCGGCATACAACACGTCGGAGCGTGGCGCAGCTTGGTAGCGCACCTGCTTTGGGAGCAGGGGGTCGAAGGTTCAAATCCTTTCGCTCCGACCATTTTTAATTATATCAAATTTTTGAGCGGGAGTAGCTCAGTTGGCTAGAGCATCAGCCTTCCAAGCTGAGGGTCGCGAGTTCGAGTCTCGTTTCCCGCTCCA
>JBHEOV010000077.1:0-9317 GCA_046260625.1 Halanaerobium sp.
AATATATTTTTTAGCAAATTTAAATTAACTTTATATTTAAAACATTTGTCTAAATAATAGCAGGTGATAAAATGAGCATATCTGAAGAAGAACATAATAAAAGAATATTTTGGTATAAAAAAGGTTTAATTGATAGGAAAATAGCAGAAAAAGTAAATAGAACCAAACAAACAATTTATAACTGGCGAAAAACACATGGACTAGAGGCTAACGGAAAAAATAAAAAAATAAGTGTTAAAAAGATCAAAAAAATACTGTCGTATAATAAGCAGGGCTTTTCGATTTCTGAAATAGCAAGAAAAGTTGGTTGCAGTAATGGTTCTGTTTATTATTGGATAAATAAAAAGGCGGAAAATTAAAAAGTTTAAGCAACTATATTTTGATTAATTATAGAAATAATTTTCTTTTTATTCAAACAAGTAATTTTCTAACCAACACAACCTTAATTAAGGTGTATTAACTAAAAGTGCTGCTATCCTCTACCTGAAGGCTTTTTCAGTATTTTTTGCCTTTTTTATCGCTTGATAATACAACTTATTATATTTACTTTTTGTGTTTAATAAGCTATAATGTATATAATAAGCTAAAATAAAAGGAGGCAGAAAAGATGAATAAAGTTGAGCCGATCAGAGATAAATCAAAAATCGAAGAGATAAAAAATGAGCTACTCAAGGATAATTACAGAAATTACCTGCTTTTTGTTCTGGGAATAAATACGGGATTAAGAATTGGAGATATGCTGAAACTAAAAGTTGAGGATGTTCGAAATAAGACTCATATAATATTAAATGAACAGAAAACGGGGAAATCCAAAAAATTCTTCATCAACTCCGTTCTTAGAAACGCACTGGATAAATATATTAAAAACATGGCCGATCACGAATATCTATTCCAGAGCAGAAACGGGACAAATCAGCCCCTATCTAGAAGTCAGTCCTATCGAATATTAAATAGAGCTGGAGAAAAGGCTGGACTGGATTCTATTGGCTGCCATAGTACAAGAAAGACATTTGGATATCATCATTATAAACAGCATAAAGATGTGGCTCTGCTGCAGCAGCTCTTTAATCACTCTGCTCCTTCTGTAACTCTTGATTACATTGGAGTTAACCAGGATGTAATGGATAATTCGATGAAGAATTTCTCATTATAAAACAAAAAATTATTTATATTGAAAGACCCCAGTTTAAGTCTATATAACTGGGGTTTAAATTACTACTTATTAAATTAAAATTTATATGATAAACCGCCTTTTAATTCCCATCCATCAAAGTCAATCGATTCATTCGAATCTTCAATATCTAGCTCTAAAATTCTATAATTAGCATTTCCGATTACATCTAAATTATCTGATATCGGGAAATCTGTAGAAATACCAACTTTAAAACCCGCTCCTCCTTCTAAATCATTAGAAAAACCTTCTTCGGTATCAATTGTTTCACCCTCTAGAGTTTCTTCTCCATCTGTAAGATAACTAATTTCACCATAATAGTAACCTATTGTTCCAGTAATACCTATATAATCATTAATTTTTCGTTCTCCATTTACTGCAAAACCTTTAACTTCAACTTCTAGCGAAGTATTTATTTTTATAGAATCCGAAGTGTTTTGATTAGTTGTATGTAAATTTGCTTCTACATCATTTGAAAAAGTTTCATAACGAACACCAATTTCATAATCAAGACCAAGTTCATTTTTAAAATAATCACTTCTGAAACCTATCCAATAGCCTGTGGCCTTATCAAGATCATCCATTTTATCAAAATCATTTAGAACATAATCAGGGTCGTCTTCAATATAATTAACTAAGGCTTGATAAATATTATTAGTTACTTCAGTTACATCATTTAAATTATCTGAATCAAAAGTTGTGTAAATAAATCCGCCATCGAATTCAAAATCAGCTGCCAAACTCATAGATGAAATACTTAAAACTAAAATAATTGTTATGAAAATAATTTTTTCATAATATCACTCCTAATTTTTTTATAATATCTATTATTTTTATATAATATCTCACTAGCATTGCATAAAAATATTTAAGCATTGTCAAATTTAAGTTATTGAGAACCTATGCTATCTACAGAATATTCAGTCACCACCTTATCCTTTTTTAAGAAAAAGAGATAATGGAGTATTAAGAGATAGCCTTTATCCACATTTTACCATAATATATTTATTCTTTTTACAGAATTACTGGATTGAATTCTGTTGAATATAAAAGCTCTGTATCTCCTGCCATCACCTGCCTTTCGGTTAGCTGATAGATTTTTTCGTAATCTATCACTCTCCGACCTTTCGAAGTGCGTGATGGTGGTCGATTAATCTTTCTAATAAAAGCTTTTAAACTTTCAAATTTACAGGCTCTAAAGTATTTAAGAACTTTAAATAAGCTTTTATCTGTATTGGCTTCTCTTTTTAAAAGAGTAAGCAATACAAAACTGATTAAAGCAGTAAATATCTGTGATTTAACAGCGTTTTCACTGTGTCCGTAAAAAACTTTAACATGCAGATGCTGTTTGATCCACTTTAAAAAGATCTCTATCTGCCAGCGATCTCTGTAGTATCTGCTGATTAATACAGCAGAATGTTTAAAGTCATTTGTAATTAGCCGAACTGTACTGCCAGGATTCTCTCTGTCGGGTATTTCTAGGATTCTTAAGATGTTTTCCATCTGTTTATCCTGTTTTTTGTCACCCAGAAGAACAATTGAGTCTTTAACTTCCTGACCGTCAATAATTACAGTTTTAGATTTTAAAACTTCTATCTTAGCATTACTCTTAAGTCTTGATAGAAATAGAATCTCAGCATTACAGTAATCATCAAACTTTTGATAGTCCACATAGGCTCTATCAAAGACATGGAGAGTATTTTCATTTTGAACAATGAGATTATCCATTTTAGTTTTATCTGCACCTTTAGCAATTGTGATTTCAACTTTATCAGGCATTACTTTACCATCATAAATGATGCGAGTATGTATTTTAATTCCTGCTTTGGTTGATCTAAAATCAGCCCAGGGATAATTACTTAAAGCCATAGAGATAGTTGATGCATCAATGATATTTAACTGCCCAAGATTGTTTCTATAGAAATTGGCTCCTCTTTTAGCCAGAGCCTCGAGTTTAATCTGATTAAATATTTTCTCAAAGATTACTGGCGGAATATCTCTCAATTTTTTTGAAAGCTGTGAAGCACTGATAGAATCCAGACCAATTTCTTTTTTAAGGTTAGATTTATTGCTGACATCAATACTTAAACTGTCAAGAGAGCTGGCAGAATATTATATCAACCAGGGTAAGGGCAAAAATGTATTATATGATATTCGTACTTCCTGGTCAGTTAAAGAGCATATAGAAGAACTCGGTGGTAAAACTCATATGTGGAAGGTAGGTCATGCCTATGCTAAACTGAAGCTCAGAGAAATAGATGGTATTTGTGGAGGAGAACTAGCCGGTCATTACTATTATAAAGACTTTTTCTACTGTGATTCTGGTATGCTGACAGCTCTTGTTGTTCTAAATGTGGTGGATAGACTCAAAAAAGAGGGAGTAACTATCTCCGAGTATATTGCTGAACTGGACAAATATGCAAGTTCCGGTGAGGTAAACTTTAAAATAGAAAACAAGCAAGAAGTCATGGAAAAATTAAAAGATTATTACTTTGCTCAAAGAAAACCGAAGGAGTTTTATGACTTTGATGGTTATCGATTAGAATATAATGACTGGTGGTTTAATGTCAGGCCTTCCAATACTGAGCCTTATTTACGACTGGTGGTTGAAGCTAAAACTCAGGCACTTTTGGATGAAAAATTAGAAGAAATTAGAAAAGTTATGGATGTTGATTAATCGAGCTTTTAAATTGCAGTTTATTAAATAAAGACTTCTTATAGAAAGGGGCGGGTCCTATGGATATTCCTGTTAAAAGATGGTATGAGGCTGTGCAGAATCGTTTTTCTCAACAAAAGTTTATGACAAAGGATATAAAAGCATTTACTTTAAAATCTCTAGAAAAAAAGATTAAAGAATTAAATGAAATTCATCCAGAACTCAGAATAGAAATTATAAAAAAGTCGATCAAAGAGATTCTGCCGGCTTTAAAAGGAAAATACGGAGATTTTTCTGATTCCCCAGCATTTATGGCATTTGTGATCAATGATAATGGGGAAAACCGCTGGACAAAGATGGGTTATATTGGGGAGGCTGCAATTTTAGAAGCTACAGCATTAGGTCTTGGAACTTGCTGGGTTGGAGCTCGTTATATTCCTGATCGGTCAAGTTTCAAGCTTGATTTAAAAAGAGGAGAGCGTTTAGTTGCTGTCAGTTCAATAGGATACTCATCAGAAGATTACAGTCTTACCCGACATTTTATTTCCAAACTTTTTCCACATCGGGATCGCAAAGATATTGGAGAACTATGTCCGGACGGCTATAATTCTGACTGGCCGGGCTGGGTTAAAAATGCAATTAAACTGGGGAGTTTTGCACCTTCCAGATTAAACAGGTAGCCCTGGCGATTTTATTGCGGTGATAATAAACTGGTTGTGGACTGTAAGGGTGAGCCCTCAGCCTATAAAAGGCTGGAATGTGGAATCGCTTTACTTCATGTAGAAATTGGAGCTTTAGATGGTGGTGTTTCTGGTAAGGTAGAATTTGGTGGTCTTGGACTTGCTTCTTTTATCAGTGAAAGTTAAGCTTTTTAAATAACACTAAAAAATATATTATCTATTTTAACCGCAGATGAAGCATATCTGCGGTTTTTTCATAATTTCACATATTTCTTTGATAATAATTTGTCTTTCTTGTAATATAATTAGTATAGTCGATAATTTTCTTTTACAGGGAGGAAAAAATGTCTTATAAAATTTATTTAGTAGAAGATGATCAAAATTTAAATGATATCTTAAGTTCATATTTAAAAAAAGAAGGCTGGGAAGTAGAATGTTTTATTAATGGAAGTTCTGCTCAGGCTAAAATTTCAGCTGAACCTGATCTCTGGATCCTGGATATTATGCTGCCTGATCTTGATGGTTTTCAGTTGATATCAGAAATCAAAGCTCAAAATGAAGATGCACCAGTAATTTTCATTTCTGCCAGAGATGCAGATTTAGATCGGATAATTGGTCTGGAAAAGGGAAGTGATGACTATCTTGCTAAACCTTTTTCTCCGCGAGAGCTGGTAATTAGAGTTAAAAATTTATTAAAAAGAGTTTATGGAAAAAAAGAAAATGAAAATTTGTATAGCTATGCAGATTATTTAATTGATCATAATGGACGTCGAGTAATTTATCAAAAAACAGGAAATGATATCGATTTGACGGCAAAAGAATTTGATTTACTAGTTTATTTTTTTAAAAACATACAAAATGCACTTTCCAGAGAACAAATTTTAGAAAATGTCTGGGGAGATAATTATTATGGTTCAGATCGGGTGGTAGATGATCTTGTCAGAAGACTTCGCAAAAAACTGCCTGAGATAAAAATTGAAACTGTTTATGGTCATGGCTACAGGATGGTGAAGCAGTGAAAAAATTACTGGCATGGATGAAAAATAAACCGCTGGCTTTTCAAATCTGGCTGATAATAGGGGCAGTAATGGTAACAGCAGTTTTGCTTTATTCTATTTCACTTCCTTTTATTTTAAAATCTATAATTATTTCGGAAAAATATGATAGATTGGAAGAAACCCAAGCTTATATTATAGAAGAAGGTCATTTTGAAGAATTAAATAATGATCTTTCTGCTGCTGGTTTATCTTTTATTGAGACAGATAATCCGCCAAAAGATGGGCCTCCGGTCAGATTTTCCCGGGTGCCGAGACACTTTATAATTAATCAGGGCGGAGAAATTATTGATAATGATCAGCTGACGGCAGCAGAAAAAATTAAAGATAATATTTTAAATGGCAGTGATGGGGATAATCGTTCTAAATTAGAGCTTCAGAACAATCAAATTGTATATTATGTCTATCAAAATTTAGAAATTGATGGGGAAAATAAATTTCTAGTTTCTTATCTTCAGAGCCGCTATCGCGACAGCCTGCTTAGTGATTTTTTTATTCGTTTAATTATTTCATTATTGATATTTTTAGTTCTGGCCTGGCTGATTTCAATTTTTGTTGCCCGATATTTAACTAAATCTCTGCAAATTATAAAAAAGCAGGTTAAAAAAATAGCCAGAAGAGAATGGGATCAGCCCTTAGTGATTGAGCGTCAGGATGAAATTGGTGAACTGGCAAGTACTATTGAGTGGCTCAGACAGCAGCTGGTCGGAAGAGATGAAAAACAGCAGGAATTTATTCAACAAATATCTCATGAAATTAAGACTCCAATTATGGTATTACGTTCCTATGTTCAGTCAATGCAGGATGGTATTTATCCCAGAGAAGATCTCAGGGGAAGTCTGGAAGCTATGGAAACTGAGAGTTATAAAATGGAAAAAAGAGTTAAAACTCTGATTGATATCAGTAAAATGGATTATTTAAGCAGACAGAATTTAAAATTAGAAAAAATAAATCTGAATCAGCTTTTAGAACAGAAACTTGACAAATTAAATTGGAGAAGAAAGGATGTCAGCTGGGTTTTAATTGCAGATGATATTTATCTTAAGGCAGATCGAGAAAAAATTGAGGTAATACTGGAAAATATAATTGATAATCAGTTTAAATATGCAGCGAAAAAAATTAAGGTGAGTGTAAATAAACAGAAACAGAATGGTCGACATCTAATTCAAATTCGATTTTGGAATGATGGGGCTGAGATTGATCAGGATGATCTGAAAAATATTTTCGATAAATTTAAAAAGGGTGATGATGGAGACTATGGATTGGGACTTGCAATCAGTAAAGTTTTAGTAGAACTACATGGAGGAGAAATCTGGGCTGAAAATGAAAATGAAGGAGCAGCATTTTATATAAAGATCTATGAGGAGGCTAATAATGAATTATAAAAAAATCGGAATTTTACTCCTGCTTTTATTATTGATTTCTTTACCGGCAGCGGCATTAGAAGTATTAAGCTTAGAAGCTGCTATAGAAAGAGCCAGAACTGAAAATCTGGATTTAAAGCTAGCAGAAATCAACTATCAAAAAGCAGAAATTGATCTGGAAAATATGGAACTTCAAAATCAATTCAATTATACAGAAACTCAAAAACTGGAAATTAACAAAAATTATTTAAATACCAAAAAAAATCTGGAAGATAGTGAAGCCGGGATTATTAAAGCAATTATTCAGCAGTATACCAATCTCTGGCTGATTGAAAAAGAAATTGAGGCTCAAGAACTAACTACAAGAGCGGAAGAGCGCTTATATAATGAAATGCAGGCTCGTTTTGATTTATCTCAAATTAGTAAGCTTGATCTTTTAGAGCAGTTAAATACCTATAACAGCAGCCGTAACAAGCTGGAAAATCTTAAAAATAATTATGAACAGAGTCTAATTGAATTTAAGACAGCTCTAGATTTGAGAAATCAGGATATCGAAATAAAGGAATTAATGGAACCAGAAATCTGGGAAATAAGTGAAGCAGAGTCTATTGAAAAGGGTTTAGCAGCAAGTGTTGATCTCAAAATTGCTGAACTTGATTTTGAACTTGCTCAAAAAAAGCTGGAAAGAAATAAAATTGAAGCTTCCAGTTCTGAACAGAAAAAGGCTGAGCTTGATCTAAAAGCAGCAGAGATTTCTGAAGAAAAAAGCAGAGAAGAACTAAAAAATAATATTATCAAGGCCCATTTAAGTTTAAAGCAGGCGGAAAAAAACATAGAATTAATGGAAAATAATTTGGAAAAAGCAGAAAGCCAGTATCAGCAGACAAAACGGCAGTTCGAACTGGGAAGTGTTACTCAAACAGCATTACTGCAGTATGATGCTTCTTTAGTAAATAGTGAATATCAATTAAAAGATGCATATTTAAATTATTATCTGGCTAAAGAAGAACTTGCTGATCTTTTAAATATGGAGCCAGGGGTGACAATTAATGAACAGAAATAAAAATCTATTGCTAATGACTTTTATATTTTTAATAGTACTTTTTTCGATTAACTCTGCTGCAGCTGAGGAAATATCTCTTGCTGAGGCAGTAGAGCGCGGATTAGATAATAATCTGGAGATCAGACAGGAAAAAAATAAGATAGCCAGTCTGGAGAGAGAATTAAAAACGATTAGAGCTCAGCAGGGATGGCAGATTGAACTCTCAGCTAATTATAATGAAGTAATAGAAGAAGGTGAAATTGCCCAGAGAATTCCTTCCGGTAGTGCTTCCTCAGACAGTTTAGAACAGGGTGGTAACTCTTCTTTATCTATCAGCAGAAACTTTAGTTCAGGACTCAATCTTTCTCAGACAGCAGAAATTGATGATGAGGGAGAAAGTGATTATCAGATAAACATCTCTTATCCACTTTTTACCGGTGTACCAACTGAAAGTGAAAGGTCATATTATCAGCAGGAACAGGAGCTTTTAAAAGCTAAAAATAATCTAGATTCTTTAATTGAGGATAAAATATCAGACTGGGTGGAAAGTTATCTGCAGTTAATGAGACTTGAGCAAAGCAGGGATAATGTTGAACTTAACTTAAATACAGCTCAAAAAAATCTAACTGAAAAAGAAGAACTTTACAGTCAAAAGCAGATTTCCGAAACTGAATTAAATAATGCAGAAGCAGAACTACTCGATGCTGAAAATAACTATCTGGAATTGAAAAATCAGTATCAAAATGCCTTTAAGTCATTTAAACTGGAGCTGGAGATATCCGAAAATACCAGTCTTGATTTTGAAGAAAGTGAATACCTTAAAGATTTAAGGAGCCAGCTGCTTGAACATCAAAACTATGAATTTGATAAACTTTATCAGACAATGCTTAATTCAGATTATGATCTGCAGTCAGCTCTGATAAATTTAACTTTACAGGAAAAACAGCTGCAGTGGTTTCAGGATGAGGGTAAAGCTGATATCAACTTGAGTGGAAGTTACGATCATTCAACAGAGAGATCAGTAGTTGGAGTAACTTTTTCTTATGATCTTTTTAATGGTGGTCAGCGAGAATTTAATGAAGAAAATTTAAAAGATAATCTAGAGCTTGCTCAGGCAAATTTAGAAAACTTAAAAGAAAATAAAAAAATTGCTCTGGAAAGTCAGCTTAATCAAATTTATGCAGCTGAAAATAGACTACAGAGTGCTGATCTGAAGTTTAAAAATGCGAAAAAACAGCTTAATCTGGCAGAAGCTCAGCTTGAATCAGGTTTGATTAGTGAAAAAGAATTTAGGCAGCAGCAGTTTTCCTATCAACAGAGTAAAAATAATTATCAGCAGGCAGCAGATG
>JBHEOV010000078.1:0-9266 GCA_046260625.1 Halanaerobium sp.
TTTTAAAACCGAGTCCTTTATTTCTGAACTCATTTTTTACTAAAACCCTGCCGATAGAAGCCTCCGAATATGATATCCCAGGCGGAATAATTCGCAAATAAGCTGCAATCTCATCTTGATCAAGATAAAATAAATGAAAAGATTGTTGATCTTTATTATCACATTCATGATAGGGACAGTTTTGTTCAACAACAAAAACATTAATTCTGGCTGCAAGAATTCTATATAATTCCTGATTAGTCAATTCAGCAAACTTTTTTATATTTAATTCCATAATCTACTCCTTTATTTACAATCAAGCTAAAGTTTATTATTTAGAAAAGTATTTTTCTACTGCAGCTGCCTTTTCAGCTCTGGCAAAATAATAACCCTGATAATAATTGCAATTATTTTTAATTAAAAATTCTAATTCAGTTTCAGTTTCTACACCTTCAGCTACTACTTCCAGCCCCAAATTGCGGCCCATCATAATAATTGTTTTAACAATATTTAAATTACTGCGATTATGAACAAAAGAGCGATCGATCTTTAATTTATCCAGAGCAAAACGATTTAAATATTCTAAAGAAGAATATCCGGTGCCAAAATCATCAATAGAAATCCTAACTCCCAGCTTTTTTAGTTTATTTAAAACTTCAACCGTGTATTCTATATCTTTAATTACTGTTCTTTCTGTTATCTCAAGTTCCAAACATTCTGCCTCAAGCTGATACCGCTGCAGCAAACTTTCAATCTTTGAAATAAAACCATCCTGCTGAAACTGCTGTGGAGCAATATTTACTGAAACAATTAAATTCATATAACCTTTATTCTGCCAGGCTTTAAGCTGTCTTAAAGCCTCATTTATAACCCAATCTCCAAGTTTTAAGATCATTCCGATCTCTTCTGCCAGCGGAATAAATTCTCCCGGAGAAATTCTACCTTCTTCAGGATGCTGCCAGCGAATTAAAGCTTCCACTCCGATAACCTTGTTTGTTTCGCTTTCCAGCTGAGGTTGATAATAGAGCTCAAATTCATCATTGATTAAAGCTTTTCTTAACTTACTCTCTAAATTCAATTTACCTGAAAGCTGTCCTAACATTTTTTGATCAAAAAACTTAATATTATTTTTTTCATCAATAAAATGAAGAGCCATCCTTGATTTTCTAATCAATTCTGAACAATTTTCCTGATTATCATTAACCGATATTCCCAGCTTTAATTTTAAGTATATCAAATTATTATTAAGCTCATAGGGTTCTGAAAGCTTGCTTAAGATTTTAATGGCATACTTTTTTATTTCAGCTATGCTTTTAGTTGAAGCAAAATAAAATACAAATTCGTCATTTTTGCGGGCAATAGTCATCTCTTCCGATAAGTTTTTACTCAAACGTTGATAAAGTTCTTTTAAGAGCTCATTACCTTTTTGATAACCATAATTGCTGTTAACTAAATTCAGATTGTCTGTAATCAGAGTAAATAAGTAAATTTGCTGCTTATCATTTTTATTTTTCTTTAAAGATTCAGAAAGATTATTTTCAAGAAAGTTCAAATTAGGGAGTCCAGTCAGAGGATCATTATAGGTCAGTTTTTTTAATCTACCGAGCATTTGATTAAAACCAGCAGCCAGGCTTCCAAATTCATCTTCTTGCTCAAGCTGAAGCTGAAAGCTCAGCTGTCCTTTTTCTACTTTTTTGAAAGCAGAAACTATCTGCTCTAAATTAGAGTTTATATATTTTGAAATATTAAATATAATAAAAAAGATAATCAAAATAATAATTAAAAAAGAAATTAAGAGAAGATAAATAGTCTCATTTCTGATGTTAGTGATTTTGGCCAGCAGTCTAGCCACAGTACTGTAGTAACTACTCTCATAACCACCGGCACCAACAAACATATCGGTCCCTTCAATTTTTTGAAGATAGCCATATTTAGTTTCCAGCATTCCATTATTTGGATTATGATAGGGATAGCTTAATTTACCGCTACCCTTATTTTCGATAATATTTATCATTTCTTTAAGTAGTTTTCTATCCTGAACTTCAAGTTCTATTCTATTTTGACCTTCTAAAGCAGGAGTTGGTGGCAGGGAAACAGTCTCTCCCTCTAAATCATAGATAAAATAATAATTATTTTTTAAATCAGAATTTTTATTAAAATCAGCTATTAACTTTTTCAGCTCCGATTCTGTAATATCTCTTCTATATAAATTTTTGCTTTTTGAGTAAAAATTATAAATTTCAGCAAGAATCTCAGCTCTACTTTTAACCAGAGCTTCATATTTATCATATTTTCTTTCCAATAATTCTTCTTCCATTAAGACCTGGTTTTCAGATGAAAGATATTCGAACTGATAAATAACAATTGCTAGCAGAAAAATCATAGCCAGAATAAAGCTGAGACCAATCCCCAGTAATATTTTATTTTTTATAGATAAATCTTTTAATAATCTCATTCTTAGCTCCCATTTGTATTTTTTAGTTGCTGATTAGAGAAAATTTATTAAGAAGTTTTATTAAGTACCATTATAACAGAATTAGTTTATTAAATCATCTTAATTTACAAATTTGATCTTTTGAATAAAAATAAAACCTCCTCCTAAAAAAACAGGAAGAGGCTTTATAATTATTCTTTATTTTTTTAGTATCAGCTAAAACTAATTTGCTAAATTAGAAACATCAAGTCTGTAAATCCCCATACCATTTTCATCAAATTCTATAAATGAAATATTAGGGATTTGATATTTTTCCACATAAGCCATTGCTTCTGGATGAGAGCGGAAAGTTACTTCTCCTGCTGGGTCAAAAGGACTGATATGCCAGTTGTAATCTGGTTCGGGATTAATTGTTCCCAGCTCTTCAATATAGTTCATTATTATCTCCCGGTTAACTTCTCCACTGGGAGCATAAACAGGATCTTCTTCTACACAGGGAGGAAAATCTCCACCTCCACCAGCACGATAATCATTTGTAACTACCAGAAATTCCATATCAGAAGTCAATTCCTGACCCTCATAGCTGGCATTTACGACTCTATTACCAATCTCCTTAGTTACATCAAGCTGATATTCAATACCGTCGATTACATCAAAGTTATAGGCCGAAAAATCACCATTTAATAATTCCTGACTTTCCTCAGAATCAGGATCAATCCGATTGAAGTTTTCTGCACTTCTTTCCAGCCATTCAATAATCTGCTCACCATTTAACTGCATTACTCTAATCTGATTATCATAGATATAGATATCGGTTACATCACCAATTGTTACTCCACCGGTCATTACTTCAGTAAAGTAATCTGCATCTTCTCTACCGGCTCTAAATGGTGCTGCAGCTGAAAGAATTGGTAGATCAGAATATTCTCCTTCTGCAAATTCTCTTTCTGCCCACCACAATTGAGCATCATTAATTACCTGAGTGACAGGTGAATCCATAACTCTGGATAAATAAGAAGTAATATCTCTTTCTGTATCTCCAATTGGAGTTCTTACATATTCAATTACTTTTTCGTGAATCTCCTGAGCAATTGCTTCAATTTCAGGATGAGATTCTACATTCTCATCAACTGCTCTGTGTCGGATCTGATGACCAACAACTTCCCAACTGCCCTTATTTTCTTCCACTTCTAAATCAATAACACCAAGAGCTGAACCCCAGGAGCCGGGCATTACAGTTGGCACTCCAAAAATTGTTCCTGCTTCTGCATCAACACCCTCTAAATCTTCGTAATCATCCGGAAAAGTTCCGTGATGATGACCGGTGATCATCGCATCTACACCATCAATCTGAGCAATATAATAAGAAGCATTTTCCCTGGCATCATAAGAATCTACAGCTTTATCGGTAATACCTGAGTGTGATAGAACCACAACTAAGTCAGATATTTCTGCAAGCACAGGTATTACTTTTTCGGCCTGTTCCACTATATCTTTTATAATAACATTGCCTTCTAGATGATCTTTACCCCAGAGCATGGACTGAGGAGGTACAAAACCAATAACACCAATTCTTAAATCTTTACCATTTATATTTTTGGTGATTATTGTATAAGGATCAGTATAGAACTCAGCTTCATTATCAGCCATCATTATATTAGCTGAAACAAAGGGGAAATCTGCTCCAGCCATAGCCTTTTCCAGAAAATCCATGCTGTAATCCTGAAGTTCATGGTTCCCAATTGTTGCAGCCTCATAGCCTGCATAATTATAGGCTTTGATTATAGTTTGTGTTTCTCCTGTTTCAATTGGCTCAATCTGATATTCATAATTACCAATTAAACTTCCCTGAATAACATCTCCATTATCAAGCAGTAAAGTATTGGCATTATTATTTCTTTCTTCTTCGATTAAAGTATAAATCTTTGAAAAACCAATTGTTTCATCAATATTATCCTCCATATAATCATATGGCATCAGATACTGATGAACATCTGAAGTAGCAAGAATACTTAAGGTCTCAGCGGCCATCATTGAAACAGAGAAGCTAAAAATTAAAATTAGCGCTAAAAACAGAGTCAAAATCCCTTTTCTTCTTTTTAACAATTTAATCACCCCTTCTAAAGTCTATATTAATTTTATAAAATTTTGAATATTATGTCAAACAAGTTCGAAAAGAAAAACAGCCCCTGAGGACTGCTTTTCATAATTTACTCATTATTTTGATTTGAATTTTCCTTCTTTTTTTCTTTAACTGCCTTTGACATTGTTTTTTTTAAGGTTTCCATCATATCTTCTTCACTATCTACACCCATCACTATAATATCTGGACTGCCCCCAAAATAATGGTCAAAAATTTCGAATAATAAAATACCGCTTAAAAGAGCAGCTACTGCTAACTCCAGCCCGAATTTAGTATATACCAGAGCAAAAGCGAGGGCAGATAAAAAACCGATAATATATGAAAGTTGATTTCTGTGCTGTGTAATAAACATTGAGAGAAGGTCTTTTAAAACTGCTAATTTTTTCTTAATAATACCACTTCTCCTTTATATTTTACTTTTAATAGTACCTATATAATATCAGGCTTAATTTTAATTGTCAAAATCAGAATTAAAATACTGCATACTGGTTTTCTTTAATTCCTCTGTAGAGTATAAAATTTGAAAATCTTCAATTTTATACTCTGCCGCCAGCTCTTCAATCTTAGCTTCCAATTTTTCTTTATTTTTGCCGTGCATCATTGCATAAAAATTATAGGGCCAGTTCTGATAGGTCTGACGCTGATAACAGTGGCTTACTTCTTCAAGTTTTGAAATTTCTTTACCGGCCTGATCAATTTCATCTTTGTTAAAATGACAGACAAACATTCCATTGGCCTGATAACCGGAATCTCGGTGATGCAAAATAGCAGAAATCCTTTTTAAAATTTTTCTTTCTTTAAGCTGCTGCAGTCTGCTTAAAAGTTCAGAACGTTCAATATTTAAATCAGCAGCTATTTTCTGATAGGGATCCAAAGTCAGCGGTATATCAGTTTCTAAAGCCTTGATGATCTTTTTATCAAGCTCGTCAACAATTTCTCCAAAATCTTTATCTGTAATATTATTCACTGTCATCACCTTCAGTTTCCTGATTCATTTTAAAGAATACATTTAACTTAAAAAATTTCTCTTTTGGCAGCTGATAGAGTTCTTTAACTCCGGGCATTGCCTTAATTTGAGCCAGAAATTTTTCTCGATCCAGTTCACTGGCTGTTGAAAGAGTAAACCAGAGATTCAACTTATGATCCCGGCGATAATTATGAGTAACACCGGGATGTTGATTAATTATTTCAGCTATCTGATAAAAATTATCCTCTTTAAGTTCCAGAGCCACCAGAGTACTTTTATATCCCAACCGTGAAGATCTAAAAACTCCTCCCAGACGGCGGATATAACCTTCTTTTTTAAGTTTTTTTACTCTCTGCAACAGTTCTTCTGCTTCAATCCCCAGTTCTGCCGCAATTTTTTTAAATGGTGAGGCTTCCAATTTTAATCCTCTTTGAAGTTTATCTAAAATTTTTCTATCTATTTTTTCCATAAAAACAGCTCCTAAATTATCCAGTATTTTCTATTGAACAGAAGGGATCTGCTCCCATATAATCACCGCTGTAATAATAAGCTCGGGCACGACAACCCCTGCAGCTAGCTCCATATTTACAGCTGCCGCATTTACCATCCCAGTCTAAAGTCCTCATCTCATTTAAAATTTCACTCTTTTCCCAGATAGATTTAAAGTTTTCTTCTCTGACATTACCCACTTTAAGATCAAGATATGCACAGGGCTGCACATCTCCAACAGGATTGACAATACAGTAACTTGCTCCTGCCAGACAGCCATTTTTAAAACGGCTTTCAATATCAAGCTGATCTGCTGTCGCTATAAATTGAGGTGCACAGACCGGTTTAACTTCTATATCTACCTCTTCTGATTTTTTCATAATTCTCTCAATTGCCTGCTGATATTCTTTTTTAGAAATAGCACTCTCTTCTATGTAAGCTGCTCTCCCTGTTGGGACCATAAAGAAAATATGGGCCGCTTTTGCTCCAATTTTAGCTGAATAATCGATTACAGCTTCCAGCTCATCTAAATTCCAGTCCATAACTGTCATATGAGTCTGAAAAGGTATTCCTACCTTTTTTAATTCTGCAAATGCATTCTCCACCTTTGCAAAAAGACCGACTTCACCTCTAAACTGATTATGCTTTTCCGGATTTACACTATCCAGACTGACACCTGCTGCCAGAACACCTGCCTCTTTTAATTTGCTGGCAGTCTCTCCGTCGATCAAGCCACCACCGGTTCCAATTACCGGTCTCAGACCAATCTCAGAAGCATAACCCATCAGCTCGAAAATATCATCTCTCAAAAGTGGCTCTCCACCTGAAAATATCATCAAATGGAAATTGGCTGCTTTGATCTGATCCAGCATTTTTTTTGCTTCTACTGTATTTAATTCCTGCTCAAGATTGGCTCCTGCATCACGATAACAGTGAGGGCAGCTTAAATGACATTGATTTGTAGTATTCCAGGATATAATGTTCATTTATAAATTACCTCCAGTTTCTTCTTGGCTTAAATAACAGCCTGGATCTGCTCCCCATAAGTCACCAGCTGCATGGGCCCGAGCCCTGAGATTACCGTTACAAATTTCTAAAAACCTGCAGTCAGCACAGCGCCCTTTTATATATTCTTTTCTGTTTCTCATTTTATTTAAAAATTTGTTTTGCTCTTTTTCATTTTTCCAGATTTCAGTAAAATCTTTTTTTCTAATATTACCCAGACATTCAAAACGGCTGAACTGGTCAGCATAAACATCTCCTTTATGATCAATATTAGCAATTGCACTTCCACTGCGGTTACCTCCACTTTTTAAAAGCTGAGCATAAATATATTCAGCCCGCTCCGGATCAGTCTCCTTATTTTTCAAGTAAAGATAGACTCCGTCAGTATGGTTATCGACTGTCAGTATTTCTTTCGGCTCTCCCTGATCAATAAAATATTGGGCCAAATTTATAATTTTATCTATTGTCTCTTTTTTATCCTGATCACTCAATTCAGCCTCTTTAATATTTTCACCTCGACCTGAATAAACTAAATGATAAAAACAAATGCGGGGAATGTTTTCTCTTTCAATCAGCTGAAAAAGCTCATCAATTTCCTGATAATTTTCCTGATTAATGGTAAAACGCAGTCCAACTTTCTGGTCGTATTTCTGACAGTTTTGGATTCCCTCTAAAGCCGACCTAAAAGCCCCTTTTTTACCGCGAAAATTATCATTTACTTTTTCCAGGCCATCGAGACTGATCCCGATATAGCTGACTCCCAGGGACTTTAGTTCCTGAACCATTTTTTCTGTAAGCAAAGTTCCATTTGTAGAAATTACAACTCTTAGATTCCTGCTTTTTGCCTTTTTGATTAATTTAAATATATCAGGTCGCAAAAGAGGTTCTCCTCCGGATAAAAGTAAGACCGGAACTTTAAAATCAGCCAGCTGATCAATTAGCGCAAAGGCTTCTTTTGTGGTTAAAGTTGTATCTTTTTTAGCTGCAGTAGAATTTGAGTAGCAGTGTTTGCAGTTTAAGTTACACTGAGAATTAATATTCCAGGCAACAACAGGACCCAGACCGGGCCGGGTCCCAATTGGAGAATTACTGCAGTCCTTATCATAGCGCAGCTGATCTCCATAGGTATTAAATTCTGTTAACATTTTAGTTATATTAAACATATTTCACCTCTAGTTGATAGTGATTGTATGAGTGCATTTAAAGTCTTCTCCTGTTTTTAAATGATTAATTCCCTCTTTTTCTTCAAGCTTCCCACTACTGTCAACAGAATCAGCAATTCCCTGCCAGGGTTCAAGACAGATAAAAGGTGCCTCTGTCGATTGTGACCAGATTCCTAAATAGGGAAAATTTTTAAACTCCATCTCTACCTCTCGCTCAGATTTTTTGCTTTTTAAAGTTACCTTTTCTGATTTTAAATCCTTAAAAACCAGAGCATCATCTTTAAAAATATCCGGACTTAGTTCTATAGTTTTTTGATTATCCAGAATCAGTTCTTTTTCGTGATTTAAAAGACCATCTACCAGCAGATATTTGGCAGCTTTTTCTTTTTCTTCAAATTCTAAATAATAATCTTCTTTTTTCTCATTCTGATTAAGCGGCCAGTAAAAAGCAGGATGGGCACCAATTGAAAAATAAATATCCTTCTGATCCTGATTAAAAACTCTATAGCTAATAGCCAGAGAGTTCCCCTGAATAGTATATTTAATCTGCAGCCTGAATTTAAAAGGATATTTTTCTAATGTATCTCTACTCTGCTCAAGTGAATAAGTCAGATGAGTTTTACTCTGCTCAACAAGTTCAAATTCTTTATCTCTAGCAAAACCATGCTGGGTCATCTCATACAGCTGACCGTCATAACTATATTTATCATCTTTTAAACGACCAACTATCGGAAATAAAACAGGTGCTCTCCGCCCCCAGTATTTTGAATCACCATGCCAGAGATAATTTTTATTGTCTTTTTTTAAAATTAATTCCTGCAGTTGAGCTCCATCTGTATCTACAGCAATTTTAATCTTTTTATTTTCAAGCTTAGAAATCATTAATAATTCCTCCCGACTGATTTATTTAAATAATTAATTTTATTTTTATTAAGTCTGATATATTAAGATTATATAATATATAGCTTGATTTTAAAAGGATAATAAAGCTGTTTAATTTTCATAAAAGCCGAGTTTGTTTAGATGTTTGCCAATATGATTTTCTAAGGCTCGCCGGTATTCTTTGTCATATTCATCCCAGAATTT
>JBHEOV010000079.1:0-8983 GCA_046260625.1 Halanaerobium sp.
GTTTCAAGTAATAATAATGAAAAAAAGCTATCAGGATACAATGAGTGGGGAAACTTTTCCCTATCAGGTACGAGTTGTTTTTCCCAGTAAAAGTTATGTTGGTGGGGGTAAACTTTTAATTGAGCCTGAAAATGAGAATAATAATTAAATAAAGCTACAAAACAAGCTCCCTGCTGAAAATTTAAGCAGAGAGCTTATTATTGTTATTTGACTTTAAGCTTAAGCGGTGTTTTATTAGCTAGGTTATCACTAACAGGACATCTGCTTTCCACAACTTCTAACCATTCATTTATAGTCTCAGCATCAGCATCAGCGTCTATATCAATTTCAACGGTTATTTCCTGATAACCAGCTCTTGGTTCTTCTGATTTACCCATAAATTTAGCTGGATCCAGTTCACCTCGCACCTCAAACGATAAACTATTTATTTCAATCCCCATTTCTTTAGCAACCATATTTCCTACTACATTTAAGCAGCCTGAAAGAGCTACCAGCACATATTCTACAGGACTGGGTCCTTCATTTGTTCCACCTAAATTTTCTGGTTCATCAACAGTAATCTTAAATCCGCCAGGGGTCTCTGCAACAACTTTTGTCATATTTTTACTTTTTGCTTTAATTGAAAATTCTACCATTGGCATTTAAATCACCTTCCGTTTAAATTATTTTTAAAAAATCTATTAATAATTGATTTCTGCAAAACAGGAGCAATTCCTTCTTTTTAAGAAAAAATAAAATATTGTCTTTACAGCTGTCTACTTAGGTGATAGAATAAAGAGCAAGCAAATAAATTTGAGGTGATTGAGATTAAGACTAAAGAAAGAAGAATTAAACTTTTAGAAAGACTTAAAAAAGCTGAAGAGGCTTTAATCGGTTCTCAATTGGCAGAGGAGTTTGGGGTCAGCCGGCAGGTAATTGTACAGGATATTGCTCTGCTTAGAGCTCAGGGAGAAAAGATAGTTGCAACATCTCAGGGGTATTTTTATGAAGAAAATCTGGGGATGCCAACTGTTAAAACTTCTATTGCCTGTCAGCATGGTGATCAGGAGGAACTGAGAGATGAACTTTTGACTGTAGTTAACTATGGGGGCAGAATTATAGATGTTAAGGTTGAGCATCCAATTTATGGAGAGCTCAGTGGTAATCTAATGATTAGTACTGCTGCAGATGTTGATAATTTTATAGAAAATTATGAGCAGAACGCGGCTACCCTGCTTTCTGAATTAACTGCTGGAGTTCATCTGCATACTATTGAGGCAGTAAATGAGCAGGTGCTGGCTAAAATAAAGGAGGAGTTAAAGGCAAAAGGATATCTACTGGAGAAATAATTTTTTGTATTTGCTGTAAAGACAGCTGTAAAGATTATGTGTAACAAGCGGGAGGTTATAAATTATGAAAAATGAAAAACTAAAAAAATTACGCTATTTTTATTTAATCTTAATTTTTTTGCTGGTGGTTTCAGCCTTTGCTGTACCCTATACTCTACTCAATTCGATAAATCTTTTTAGAGGCGCTTTTTTATTCTGGAGCTTTTTTGCCTTAGCTGTTATCTTTTTAACTATTAAAATCACAACTTACTGGAGGGATAATTAATGCCAACTACATATTTATATATTGCAATAATTTCATACATAATAATTGGCTCTATAGTTGCTTTGATGGCTAGAAGAGAAATGAATGAGGGTGTTGTTGAATATTTTTTAAGCGGCCGCAATACCGGTGGTTTTGTAGCTGCGCTTTCTTATAGTGCTACAACTTATAGTGCTTTTATGATGATCGGACTGGCTGGTTTCACTTATTCAGGTGGAGTCGGAGCGCTCGGCTTTGAATTAGTTTATTTGTCAGGTTTATCACTGGTAGCTTTTTTTGGCCCTCGTTTTTGGTTGATCGGGAAAAAGAATAATTATGTTTCCCCCTATGAGATGTTAGGTGATCGCTATCAGAATCAGTGGATCGCTTTTGCAGCTTCTCTTTCAGCCTGTGTTTTCTTAATTCCATATCTGGCTGTGCAGCTGATGGGAGTGGGCTATCTTTTGAGTGGACTCTCTGGTGGTGAAATCCCATTTATTTTTGGAGTAGCAATCGCCGTTGTTTTAGCAATTGCCTGGGCCTTAATCGCAGGTATGAAATCTGTAACCTGGACTGATTCTCTGCAGTCTTTAATTATGATTTTGGTCAGTATTATAATTTTATTTTATGTAATTTATCAGCATCTGGGAGGATTTAGAGAATTCTTTGGTTCTCTGGCAGTTTTAGAAGGAAATGTGCTGACTGTACCCGGACCCGGATTTTTTAAATTCAAAACTTTTCTTGGACTGAGTCTGCCCTGGTTTTTCTTTTCTATTTCTAATCCTCAGGTCAGCCAGCGACTTTTTATTCCCCGTGACTTAAAAGCGATGAAAACCATGATTAAAGGCTTTCTGCTTTTTGGTTTTATTTATACCATGGTTTCAGTTTTCTGGGGCTTTTCTGCCCGGCTTTTAATTCCCGGCCTGGCCAAAGCGGATCTGGCAACACCAGAACTTCTGGCATCTCAATATGTGCCGACAGCTTTAGCGCTGGTCGCTATGATCGGAATTACGGCAGCAGCTATTTCTACCATTGATTCGATTATGTTAACTTTATCCTCACTGGTGGTCAGAGATATTTTTAAGAATATGGATGATAATTTAGATCAGGATCAAAACTTAAGACAGCTGAGAACAGCCAAAATTGCTATTTTAATTATTGCGATTGCAGGATTTTTCTTTGCTATTCAGGAATTGAATTTAATTGCTACTCTCTCTGTTGCAGCTTCAATTGGCCTGTTAGTTGTAGTTCCGTCAATGTTTGGAGCTTTTTTCTGGAAAAGGGCGACTGCTGCTGCTTCTTTGAGCAGTATTATTATCGGTTCAATTACTGCCCTATATCTGCAGTTTAGTGGCTGGGCTCCTCTGGGACATGGAGCCGGAGTCTGGACTCTGCTGGTAACTACTTCAGTTTTTATCTTAGTCAGCTTATTTACTCAGGCACCAACTAAGAAGGCGGAAGAATTTATTGGTTATATTAACCAGGAGTGTAAGCGAAAAAATATTATTTAAGCTTGACAAATTTGATTTTATAAGTTAAACTTAAAAAAACTTGAACAAAAAATAATATTTAAAAACTGTGATCAGGGAAAGTAATTAAAAATATTTACCTCAGCGAAGCGGGATTAGTGAGAGCCTGCCGGTAAGTGTTTTAATGAAGTTCCCCTGTGAGTTATCAGCTGAACTAAAAAGTAAGCATGTATCGGCCGTCTACCGTTATTTGGACAGATTATTGGAATAATTAATAATTCCCGTAATTGTTGAGTGGGCTTTTTAGCCAAAAAGATTGGTACCACGAGTATATTACCCTCGTTCTTTAATTAGAGCGGGGGTTTTTTGATTTTAGAGTAGTTTTTTAAAAAATACAGATAAGCAGCGCTTGAATCAGTCAACAAATTAATATTTTCCGTAAATTGGCTGAGTAAACGGCAGCTGCACACACAGTAAAAAAGGAGTGAGTAGATGAGTAGTTTAGAATATGGATATTTAGGACC
The DNA here is from genome assembly GCA_046260625.1 of Halanaerobium sp. GTDB lineage: Bacteria > Bacillota > Halanaerobiia > Halanaerobiales > Halanaerobiaceae > Halanaerobium. The sequence continues at coordinate 3,563 of JBHEOV010000079.1, forward strand.
ACCGGGAACCTTTAGTGAACAGGCAATTTCTAATTACTGTGCCAGTTATGGTGGCCGGACAACTGCCTGTGATTCAATTAGAGATATTGTGGAAGCAGTGACAGCTGCTAAGGTAGATCTTGGACTGCTGCCGCTGGAGAACTCGCTGGAGGGTTCGGTGAATTTAAGTCTTGATCTTTTATATCAGCATCCAGAACTTAAGCTTTACCGAGAAATCGTACTGCCGATAGCCCAGTATTTACTGGTGCAGCCGGGAGTTAAAAAAGAAGAAGTTACTGAGATTTACAGCCATCCACAGGCGATTGCTCAGTCAGGTGATTATCTTGCAGCAGAGTTTAAAGCTTCAAAAATCATTTATACTGAGAGCACTGCAGCAGCGGCTAAAAAAGCGCTTGCAGCCCGAAACAGAGCTGCTGTTGGTTCAATCAGGCTCTCCGAAATTTATCAGCTTGAGATTATGGCTGAAAATCTGCAGGGGGATCTGCCAAATGCGACTCGCTTTGTGCTGGCAGCCCGAAAGGATAAAGATTTGGGTTCAAATAAGCATCTGGGCCAGGCAGCAGAGAGTGATTTTAAGACTTCAATAATTTGTGCTCCTGAGGTCAATGAAGCAGGAGTACTGCATAAAATTTTGGGTAAATTTGCTGCAGAAAATATTGATCTGACACGAATTGAATCTCGCCCCAGCCGGCAGCGACTGGGAGAATATATTTTCTACATTGATCTAAAAGGCTGCAGCAGTGATCAGCACTTAAGTTCAGCCTTAGAGGAGGTAAAAAAGATATCATCATATTTTAGACTTTTGGGCTCTTATCCCAAAACAGTGATTGAATAATTTTTATTTTGCAGCTTGAAAACTGAATATCTGGGCGTAAAAGCGGAAATTTTATTTGACAGAAGTAAAATTGCCTGCTATAATGTTCATTAAATAAATAAAGTCACTTAAAAACTTTGAAAGGGGATCCAGTAAGCCATTGGCTGAAATACACCTCTTGAGTTGCCAGCTGAAAGTTAAACGAGTAAGCTTAAAGGCCGTCAGCCGTCGTTAACCGGTGCGGAAGTGTTAGCTTCCAGTAGAGATAATCTGTTATTTAATGAGATTAAAACAGGTGGTACCGCGATATTAATCGCCCTGACTAGGGGGCGATTTTTTGCATTTTTATAGGAAAATATTTATTGTCTTTGAGCTTGATGTTTTTAGAAGCGTTTAGCTGGAAAAATTTTAAGAAATTAAAATAGGCGACTATCCGTATAATATTTTTCCAAAAATTGGTTGAGCAAACGGTAGTTGCACAAAATTTGAGGAGTGAGTAGAAATGATAGCAGTATTAAAAAGAAATGCAAGTCAGGAAGATAAGGACGAGGTAATTGAGCTTATAAAAGGTGAAAATTTTGATGTTCATCCAATTCAGGGAGTAGAGAAGACAGTAGTTGGTGTGCTGGGTGATCCGGCAAGGAAGTCAAATTTGAAAGAAAAATTAGAGACCATGGGCGCTGTAGAAAAGGTTGTCTTAATTTCAGATCCCTATAAATTGACCAGCTGGAACTTTAAGCAGCAAAAAACAGTTGTTGACCTGGGCGATGGAGTTAAAGTTGGTGGAGATCAGCTGACTGTGATGGCCGGCCCCTGTTCAGTAGAAAGCAGAGAACAGATTATAGAAACAGCTAAAATTGTAAAAGCCGGAGGCGCACAAATTTTACGCGGTGGAGCCTTTAAGCCGAGAACTTCCCCTTATTCATTCCAGGGCCTGGGTGAAAAAGGACTTAAATTGATGGCTGAGGCCAGAGAAGAAACAGGCCTTAAAATTGTAACTGAGCTGATGGATATTGAACATATAGATGTTGTCTGCAAGTACACAGATATTATCCAGATCGGTGCCCGCAATATGAAAAATTATTCTCTCTTAAAGGCAATTGGAAAACTGGATAAGCCGGTAATGCTCAAGCGGGGAATGGCATCAACAATAAGAGAATGGTTACTTTCGGCTGAATATATAATGAATAATGGCAATCATGATGTAATTTTATGTGAAAGAGGAGTCCGCACCTTTGGTGAGGAAACCAGAAATACAATGGACTTAAGTTCTATTCCTTTAGTGCAGCAGTTAAGTCACCTGCCGGTTATTGCAGATCCAAGCCATGGAACAGGACGCTGGGAATTAGTGACTCCAATGGCCAGAGCAGCAGTTGCTGTTGGAGCAGATGGAATTATGGTTGAAGTTCATCCAGAACCACAGAATGCACTTTCTGATGGTCCTCAATCTCTGAAGCCTAAAAACTACAGGCTGATGATGGAAGAAATAAACGCTATTAATGATTCTCTGCACAGTTTTGAAGCTAAGGAAAGAAAAATAGCTTATGCCTAAATTTGAAAAAATAGCTGTTGTCGGAATTGGCCTGATTGGGGCCTCCCTGGCAGCAGCTTTAAAAAAATCTGATCCGTCTTTAAAGCTGACTGCAGTTGACAGAAGTGCAGAGACAATTAAAAAAGCAAAAAAATTGGGGATTATCGATCAGGGATTTACAGAAATTGAGGATAATTTAAAAGATCAGGATTTAATTTTTATTGCAGTACCGGTGGCAGCAATTCCGATGGTGATTAAAGCAATCAAAGAGGGCAGTGAGAGCAGGCAGCTTTTGGTTGATGCCGGCAGCACTAAAAAAGAAATTATGCTGCAGGCTGCAGAAATTCTCAAAGGCAGTCAGAAAATTTTTATTGGCGGTCATCCAATGGCCGGTTCTCATAAATCTGGAATTGACTGGCATGATCCAGAACTCTTTCGGGGTGCCCCCTTTATTTTAACCCCACAGCTGCAGCCAGAAAATCAGCTGCCAAAAAGTGAATTAAAGGCTAAAGCTTCAGCTGGAAAATCAGATTTAGAAAAAGAACTGCTGCAGCAGCTTAAAACTTTGATTGAGAAAATTGGAGCTAGAGTTCATATTATCTCCGCTGCAGAACATGATCGCTGTACAGCTTATCTAAGCCACCTGCCTCATCTTTTATCTTCAGCTTTAGTAAATTTGAGTGAAAAACAGGATTTTGACAGCGAGTTTTTTGAACTTTCAGGAAGCGGCTATCGAGATATGACGAGGATCGCCGGCAGCTCAGCTGAACTCTGGCAGGATATTATTTTATCTAACAGAAAAAATCTGGCAGAATTAATTGCAAAATACATAGCAGAATTAAAAGAACTGCAGGATGATTTAGAGAATAATAAAGAGGCTGAAATCTATAAATTTTTAGCCAGAGCAGCCGAAATCAAAAATAAAACTAAAGAGTCAGAAGGAGGAAATGATGGTATATCAAGTTAATCCAGCAGCTAAAATTAGTGGTGAAATAAAGGTTCCGGGTGATAAGTCGATTTCTCACCGCTCACTGATTCTGGCTTCAATCGCAGAAGGTGAGAGTGAAATAGAAGGTCTTTTAGAGGCAGATGATTGTTTGAGTACAATGGGGATTATGCAGGATTTAGGCATCGAAATCAGCAAAGAAGGAGCAGGGGAATATACTGTTCAGGGAAAGGGTCTGGATGGACTTCAGGAAGCCGATGATGTCTTAGACTGCGGTAACTCAGGCACTTCGATGCGCCTTTTAGCTGGACTTTTAGCTTCTCAGGATTTTTATTCAGTTTTAACAGGTGATCATTCACTGCGTAAAAGACCGATGCAGCGGATAATTGGTCCTCTCTCAAAAATGGGAGCTAAGATATGGTCCCGCCGGGACGGTTTGGCCCCTTTAAGTATTAAGGGGCAGCAGTTGAGTGCAATGAAAGAATATGAGCTTCCTGTTGCCAGTGCTCAGCTTAAATCTTCGATCCTTTTAGCAGCTTTAAAAACAGAAGCTGAAACTGTAATTATTGAGCCCGCAGTTTCTCGTGATCATACAGAAAGAATGCTCAAGGGAGCAGGTATAGATTTAGAAATCAAAGCAGATAGAATCATTTTGAAAGAAGCGGCTGAGAGAAAATTACAGCCTTTTCAGATTAATGTTCCAGGTGATATATCATCAGCTGCCTTTTTTATTGCAGCAGGACTTTTAGCAGATCAGGGAGAACTATTAATTAAGAATGTAGGAATTAATCAGACCAGGAGTGGATTTTTAGAAATTGTAGAGGCTATGGAAGGTAAAATTGAGCTTCTCAATCAAAAAGATCAGGGTGGTGAACCAACTGCAGATATTCTGGTCAAAGCTTCTAATTTAAAAGGAACAGAAGTCAGTGGAGAGGTTATTCCCCGCTTGATTGATGAGATTCCAATCATTTCGGTAATGGCTGTTTTTGCAGAGGGAAAAACGTTAATCAAAGATGCAGAAGAACTGAGGGTTAAAGAAACAGATCGGATTAAGGCAGTAGTTACAGAATTTGAGCGGCTGGGAATAGAAATTAAAGAAAACGAAGATGGAATGGAAATCAGCGGTCCCCAGCAGGTTGAGGGTGGAATAGAAGTTGAAAGTTATCATGACCACCGAATCGCAATGTCACTGGCTGTACTTGCTTTAAATTCTGAAAAAGGAATTACTATCAACGGCAGTGAGATTATCGCAACATCTTTTCCTAATTTTAAAAAATTATTAGCAGAGGTGAGAGGATGAAAAAGATATTTGAAGGTATTTTAGATGGTGTAAAAGAGATGAATCGTTATCAAGCAGGAAAGAGTATAGATGAAGTTAAAGAGGAATATGAGCTGGAAAAAATTGTTAAACTTGCTTCTAATGAAAATTCACTGGGGCCTGCAATTCAGGTTATCGATACTATCCAGTCAGAAGCGAAAAATGTTAATTTATATCCGGATTCAGAGAGCAGAGAATTAAAAAATGCTCTGGCGGAAAAATATGAACTGGATCAGCAGATGATTTTTCTGGGTAATGGCTCAGATGAGATACTGGACCTTTTAATGACCTTAATTTTAAATCCAGGTGATCAAGTAATTCAGGGAGATCCTGCTTTTATCAAATATGAGCTGGCAGTAAAGTCCAGAGGTGGCAGTACAGTTAAAGTTCCCCTAACTGAAGATCACAAACATGATCTGGAGGCTATGGAAGCAGAAATTACTGAGAAGACAAAGGCGGTTCTGATCTGCAACCCTAATAATCCAACTGGAACCATGCTTCCGCCAGCAGAGATAAAATCATTTTTAGAAAGAGTTTCAGATGAAGTGCTGGTAATAGTTGATCAGGCATATCAGGAATATATAACAGCAGCTGAAGCTTTTGACGGAGTTGAGCTTTTAGAAGAATATCCAAATTTAATGCTGCTGAGAACTTTCTCCAAGGCATATGGACTGGCCGGCATGAGAATCGGTTATGCCCTGGCTGATCCGGAATTGATAGACTATTTAAATAGAATTAGAGGCCCTTTTAATATTAACAGCCTGGCTCAGAAAGCAGCAGTAACAGCTTTAGAGTCAGAATCACATTTAGAG
>JBHEOV010000008.1:0-3463 GCA_046260625.1 Halanaerobium sp.
GTTTTAGATTATTTTAGACTTTTCGCAGTGCAATCATTATAATCTTTTATTATACAAGTTTTAAAGATTTTTAGTTGTTAAGCAAATAAACCCTTAATAAAATCAAGTGTGTTTCTCCATAAGCGAACAAAAATATTAGCACGATCAATATTTTCTACTGCAATAACATCAACTGAAGAAACTTCTTTTTCTCCTCGATAAACAGTCAGCTCACCGAGCACTCCACCCTTTTCAATTGGCGCCTTTAGAGAGTCTTTAAGCTCTACTTCTTGAGAAATCTCTCTTTCCTGTCCCTTCTGGACCATAACATATAAATCTTCAGCTACCTCACCTACAGCAACCTTATCTGCCGCTTCAATCACATTAATATTTTGAATTTGATCACCTGCAGCTGCTATCTGTCTTTTAGAAAAAGCATTAAAACCATAATCAAGTAGTCTGGTAGTCGCCTCTTCTCTTTCGTTAAGAGTATTCCCCTGCAAAACAACTGAAATTAAACGTGTATCACCTTTGCTGGCAGTAGAAGCAAGACAGAAACCAGCTTCCTGAGTATGCCCCGTCTTAAGCCCATCCATACTAGGATATTTATTAATCAAACTGTTAGTATTAACCAGCATAGCTTTTCTATTAGGCAGTTGAATTGTCTCAGTCCAGATAGAAGCCCACTCTAAAACTTGAGGATATTTTGCCAGTTCTCTGGCCATTATCGAAATATCACGGGCGGTAGAATAATGATTGGGATCAGGCAGACCGGTCGAATTAGCAAAATTAGTAGAATCCATACCCAATTCTCCAGCCTTATCATTCATCATAGCAATAAAATTGCTATATGTGCCAGCAATATGTTCACCAACTGCTACACTCGCATCATTTCCAGAAGCAATCGTTACTGCTTTCAATAATTTCTCCATTGATACCTGAGTGTTAGCAGCCAAGAAGATCTGAGACCCCCCCATAGATTCTGCATATCTACTAATATTAACCTGATCATTTAAAGAGATACTACCTTCTTCTAATTTTTCCATAGCAATCAGCAAAGGCATTATTTTAGTAATGCTGGCTGGAGGTAGCACACGATCAGCATTTTTTTCGAATAAAACCTGGCCTGTTTCTACTTCCAGCAAAATAGCTGAATCTGTCTCTACATCAAAAGCTGCCGCTGGGGTTAATATTATCAAGCTAAATAAAATACTAATAATTAAAATAGTAATTAACTTCTTTTTCATCTTTGATAATCCTCCTGTAAATTGATATTCTATTCTTCCTCTTTAGCCTCATTCCAAATTTTATCCAGTTCCTCTAAATTATAATCTGCAAATTCTGCCTGCTCATCAACAATTCTCTGTTCAATATATTTAAATCTGTTTTTAAACTTCAAAATAGTTTTTAATAATGCAAGTTCCGGGTTTATATTTTTAAATCGAGCCAGATTAACTACAGCAAAAAGTAAATCTCCAATTTCTGATTCCAATTCTTCCTCAGCTTCAGAATCTAAACTTTCACTGGTAAATAGAGTGTTATCTGGATTGGCACCAATAATTTCTTTGCATTCTCCTAACTCTTCTTCAATCTTATCCAGTACCGGTTTTAAATCATCCCAGTCAAAACCAACTTTAGCTGCAATTTTTTGAAGATCATAAGCCTGATTTAAAGCACTCTGTCCCTGATTAAATTTATCTAAAAGAGAATTAAATTGATCTTTTTCTTCTTTCTCTTCCTGCTTAATTCGCTCCCAATTTCTTAGTACTTCTTCAGAACCATCTACATCCACTTCAGCAAAAACATGAGGGTGACGGCGAATAAGCTTTTCTCTTAAAATTTTTGCAACATCAGCTAAATCAAAATCTCCTTTTTCATAGGCCATCTGTGATTCAAAGACTACCTGTAATAAAAGATCTCCTAATTCTTCTTTAAAAGCTTCAATGTCATTTCTTTCTAAAGCCTCGACAACTTCATATGCCTCTTCTATTATGTTCTCTTTAATTGAGTAATAATCCTGCTTTTTATCCCAGGGACATCCATCTGGACCTCTTAAAACAGCCATTACTTCTATTAATTTATCTAATTCCTCTAAAATTGATTTCCTCTTGCTGGCATCCAAAGTATTTCCTCCTCAAAAATTTAAATTACAACAGATGAATTATATCATATAATTATTAAAATAATATTAATCATTTAAAAAACCAAGTTTTTTTAATAACTTAGCCAGTCTAACCCCAAAAACTGGTATCACAGCTAAATCATTATATTTTATTTCCTGCAGTAATAATAAAACTACAAAATAAAATAAAGCTGCTGCCGCTACAGTAGCAAAAGTTGTTATTTGATAATGATAGATAATCTGATTATTTTTTAGTAGGTCAAATATAAAGTCATAAAATACCTTAACAAAAATCGCCATTGAAACTACTGAGATAACTGGTTTTAAAACCATTGTTTGGATAGAAATGATAAAGCCAGTTTCCCTTTTTACATAATATAGATTTAAAAAAGCTGCAATAGCAAAACCAGTTGTAGTACCTAAAGCAGCACCTCTAATTCCAAAAGCAGGAACTGCAGTTAATGTATAATTAATAAAACCATTAAATACTGCTCCAATCAGTAAATTACGAGCCGGAATTGAGGTTTTACCTATTCCATTTAAAATTCCTGTACTTGTCTGCTGTAAGGCGATAAAAAATACTCCCCAGGATACAAAACGCAGTGGAACTGCTGCTCCAGCCTCAGCAAAAATAATTTCGGTCAGCGGCTCTGCCAGTAGAAAAAGTCCGGCAGCTGCAGGTAATGAAACCAAAACTGTCAACCTTAAAGCTGTCTGTGTACGATAATTAATTAGTTTTTCTTTACCAAGTGTAAAGGCTTCTGCAATTGCAGGCACCAGACTTGCTGATAAAGATACAGTAATAATAGTTGGAAAATTAACTAAGGGCATTGCTACAGCAGAAAACATTCCATATAATGCTGTTGCCTCCCTAACCATATAACCTGCAGCCTGCAGTCTATTGGGGACAAAAACTAAATCAACAAGACTCATCAAAGGCATTACAAGTGCCCCCAGAGTGATCGGAACCCCCAGAGAAACTATCCTTTTGACAACACTTTCAGTACTTAGTTCTATCGAATCATAGCCGCCCTCTAAAAAGCTAAATATTTTTTCTTTTCTTTTGGCATAAATATATAATAAAATCAGAAGTCCACCAATGGCTCCACTTACGGCTCCAAAACTGGCGCCTGCAGCTGCATATTCCAATCCATAAGGAACTAAAATAATTACAAGACCCACCATAGTAAACATCCGAATCAGCTGTTCAAAAATTTGGGATTTTGCAGTTGGAACCATATCCTGCAGCCCCTGAAAAAAGCCCCGATAAGAAGCCATTATAGAAACTACAAAAATAGCTGGCGAAATTGCCAGAACAGCATAGTATGACCGCGGATCAAGCGAGAGCAGTGAGATAAGCGG
>JBHEOV010000008.1:3562-42194 GCA_046260625.1 Halanaerobium sp.
CCCTTCTGCTCCGATGATTCTAGTTAGTATTACCCGATAACCAAATCCCATAACTCTGGCTGTCAGACCAGCAGCTGTTAAAATAGCTGCTCCTTTTATAAAACTGTCTTTTTTTGTGTTTTCTGACATATCTGCCACCCTTTTATCTTTTTTTATTTGAGTTATAGAAGTTAGGCACTAGAAAACCTGAAAAGCCTGCCCCGAAGAATGCCAATAAACTATAAAGATTTGGATTTAAGTATTTTTAAGATCTTTTAACATTTTTAACAATTGTTTATCTATATTTTCTGGATCATCAATTTTGATTAATAACTGCGGTTTTTTTGCAGATTTGATCTTTATTTTTCTTCTATACTTTTTACTGAATTTAACCAATTTAGCGCCATCAACTAATTCAGCCTTAATAAACTGACATTTGATTTTGCCTTCATCTTCTTTGATTAAATTAATATTTAATTCTGCAGCCAGATACTTTAACCTCGCTGTATTAACCAAACGCATCACTTCTAATGGCGGTTCACCAAATCTGTCAATTAATTCATCGATAGTATCTAAAGCATCTGCTTCATTTTCTATAGCTTTAATTTTTTTGTAAATCTCAATTTTACGGGCTTCATATTTAATATATTCATCTGGAATATAGGCATCTAAATTAAGATCGATTTCTACTTCGATTTTATCCTGATCTTTTTTACCCTTAAGTTCCTCAATAGTTCCTTCTAATAATTTAGTATATAAAGAAAATCCAACTGCTGCAATATGTCCGCTCTGTTCTGGTCCTAATAAATTGCCGGCACCTCTGATTTCTAGATCACGCATTGCAATTTTGAAACCAGATCCCAGAGAAGAAAATTCCTTAATTGCTTCCAGCCTCTTTTCTGCAACTTCTGGTAGAATTCTATCTCTTTCATAAAGTAAATAAGCATAGGCAATTCTATTTGTACGCCCAACTCTACCTCTTAACTGATAAAGTTGAGATAAACCCATCTTATCTGCATGATTAATAATAATCGTATTTACATTAGGAATATCCAGACCGGTCTCGATTATTGTTGTACAGACTAAAATATCAAACTTCTGGTGATAAAAGTCATACATTATTTTTTCCAGACGTTTTTCGTTCATCTGCCCGTGAGCAACAGCAATTTTCGCTTCCGGCATTAATTTCTGCAGTTTACCGGCAGTCCGCTCAATATCCTTAACCCGATTATGGACAAAATAAATTTGTCCCTCTCTGGCTAATTCTCTTCTGATTGCGCTGGCAATCAACTCTTTATTATGTTCTTTAATAAAGGTTCTGATTGGATATCTATTTTCCGGCGGAGTCTCAATCAAACTCATATCTCTAACCCCAACTAAGGCCATATGCAGAGTTCTTGGGATCGGAGTTGCAGTCAGAGTTAAAACATCGACATTGCGTTTTAAATCTTTTAGTTTCTCTTTGTGGGTAACTCCAAAACGCTGCTCCTCATCAATAATTAATAAACCCAGATCATCAAAAATAACATCTTTTGATAAGAGGCGGTGAGTACCAATTAAGATATCTATTTCACCTTTGATTAATTTCTTTAAAGTTTTTCGCTGTTCTGCTGTGCTAACAAAACGACTTAAAACACCAACTCGAACTGGAAAATCATCAATTCTCTCGTCAAAAGTATTATAATGCTGCTGTGCCAGAATAGTTGTCGGCACTAAAACTGCTGTCTGTTTGCTGTCAAGAGCTGCTTTAAAAGCTGCACGGATTGCAACTTCGGTTTTTCCATAACCCACATCTCCACATAATAGCCTGTCCATCGGTTTTTCAGATTCCATATCAGATTTAACATCTTCAATGGCATCTTTTTGATCCGGAGTTTCTTCAAAAGGAAAGGCATCTTCAAATTCCTGCTGCCAGACATCATCTTCAGAAAATTGATAGCCGGTCAGGGTTTCTCTTTCTGCATAAAGTTCTAATAAACCAACGGCCATTTCTTCTACAGATTTCTGAACCTTTTCTTTTACTTTTTTCCAGTCACTACTGCCTAATTTATAGAGTTTTGGATTACCGGCATCTGAGCCAATATATTTTTGAACAAGTTGAATTTTTTCTGTGGGTACATAAAGTTTATCTTCTCCAGCATACTTTAAAACCAGATAATCTTTATGCTGACCCTGAATCTCTAAAGTTTTAACACCAAGATATTTACCAATACCATGATTTTCATGAACAACATAGTCTCCAGCCTTTAAATCATTAACGCTTGATATTTTAACTCCATCTTCAAAATCTCCAATTTTTCTTTTACGCTTCTGCTCATTTCCAAAAACTTCTTTATCACTAAAAACTGCAAGTTTAATGTCATCAAAAATAAAGCCTTCAGCCAGACTGTCCGGGAAAATAACTATTCTGCTTTCATCAAAACTATCTCCAACTACCAGATTTTTTTCTTCTAAAAACATCTTAACTCTTCTTTTCTTACTGGCTGAGTTTAGGGTAATTGCAATCCGGTATTTTTTTTCCAGCAGTTCCACGATCTTTTCACTGAATAATTCAAGCTGCCCGTGAAAAGGTTCTAAAGAGGAAGTATTAAAATGAGTATCATTTTCTGCTACCTGCTGCTCCTCAAACTCTGAATTAATATCAACTACCCGATTTTTAGTGATTTCATTTTTGAATTCAGCTTCGGTAATAAAATTATCCAGATATTCTGGAAAAACCATCCCCTGTTCTAAAAGCCGAGTATGAGTTTCTGTAATCTCATGATAATAATCATGAGTTAACTGCTCCATCTTCTGCGGACGCACAGCAAAAATAATACTCTCTTCTAAATAATCAAAGAAATTTGAAGTTTCATTATAATAAAAGGGTAAAAACTGCTCAAAACCGGGAAAACGATGTTTTTCTTTTAAATCTTCCAGCATTTTTTTAGATTTTTCTCTTAAATAAGAAGCCTCTTCCTGATAATCATTTTCAGCAAGTTTTGCTACTGCCTTAGAATAAGCAGCCTCTAATTTAGGATAAGCTCTGGCAACAACTTCTTCGTCAATAACTAAATTTGCAAAAGGTGGAATGGTAAGCTGAGTCACTTCTTTTTTTGAGCGCTGAGCAGTTAAGTCAATTTTACGAATCGAATCAACTTCATCTCCAAAAAGCTCAATTCTAAAGGGCTGCTCATCTAAAAGTGTGAAGACATCGATTATTCCACCGCGAATACTATATTGGCCGGGAGCTTCAACCATTTCTTCTCTTTTATAGCCAAGAGCAAAAAGACTTCGGCGAATCTGGTCTATATTTATTTCACTGCCACTTTTGATATTAATACTTTTAGTCTGATAAATTTTTTTCGGCGGTAACTTCTTAAAAACAGCAGCTGGAGTTGTTAAAATAATTTTCTTTTTCTGATCAATTGAGAATATCAACTCTGTCAGAACTTTAGTCCGCTCACTCATTGTTGTTAAATCAGGCATCAACTGTTCATGAGGTAAAATCTCTTCTTCCGGAAAAACTAAAAACTCATCTTTGCCAATCAGACGAATTAAATCTTCCTGCATCTGCTGCAGATAATAATTATCCGGCAAAAAGAAGACTATATCTTTTTCTGCTTTTTTTAAGAAATTAACTGCAAAATAAGAAATTCGACTTCCGCTTAAGCCGCTGATTGACTGAGCAGAGGCATTTATATTTTTCGCAATTTTTTTAAATTTTTGATTTCCTAATAATAAATCTTTAAAATTCATCTGAATACTGCTCCTTAAACAAAAGGCTTTAGCTAATAATTTTTTCTTTATTTTATATTTTTATACATTTAACTATGAAAAAATGGCAAAATAGCCCCTACATAAAATGTACGGGCCTCTCTTAACCATTATATTTATTCATAGCTTTCATAATGTCTTCTTTTAACATCAATTCGACTGCTGATGCCGCATCTTGAACAACTTTCTTTGAGATATCCTTTTCCTCACCCTTGAAAGGTGTTAAAACAAAATCCGGTACCGGTAGATTTTCTGGTGGTCTGCCAATTCCAATTTTCAATCTTTTAAATTTATCAGTACCCACATTATTAATAATTGATTTAATACCATTATGTCCACCACTGCCACCACTTTGTTTAAATCTCATCTTACCCAGATCAAGATCTAAATCATCATGAATGACCAGCAGCTCTGCAGGCTCTATTTGAAAATAGTCGAGCAGTTTAAAAATTGGCCGCCCACTTGTGTTCATATACTTCATTGGCTGAAAAAGTATAATCTTTTCTCCACCAAAGAAAAAATCACCAACAAGACCATCAAATTTATAGCTGCTATTAACTTCAAATCTATCTGCTAATTCTGAAATAACCATAAATCCAATGTTATGTCTGGTATAAGCATACTTTTCGCCTGGATTACCAAGACCAGCAATTACTCTCAAGCTTTAAACCTCCACTAAATAAATTGAAGCGCAGCTGTTCAGGCCGCGCTCAATATTTTTGATTTAATTATTCCCAGGGTTTTGGTTCGTCTTCCCCTTCTTCTTCTCCTTCTTCTTCTTCGTCCTCTTCGCCGATTACTTCTGGCTCTAAGAATTCGTCTTCTTCCTCTTCTTCGTCTTCTTCAATAAGTTCGGTAGGTGTAACAACAGTTACGATGACTTCTTCACTACCTGTTACCAGATCAATACCTTCTGGGAGTTCAAGATCAGATACAGATAAAGATTCTCCAACCTCAAGTTCAGAAATATCAATTGTAATTTCTTCAGGAATTTCTTCAGGTAATGCATCAATTTCAATTTCACGTAAGAGCTGCTGTAATACTCCGCCATCGCGGACTCCAGCTGCTTCTCCTTCTAAATGCATTGGTACAGAAACAGTAATCTTTTCGTCCATAGAAATAAATTGAAAATCTACGTGAAGCAGGTTCTGCTTGATTATATCTTTCTGGTAATCTTTAATAATTACAGTTGCTTCATCTTCTTTTCCATCTTCTCCGACAAAAGTAAGATCAAAAATAGAATTTGATAGGAGAAGCTTCTCAATATCCTGTGGATCCACTTTAATCGATCTTGGATCATTTCCTCTACCATAAACAACACCAGGAATAAGTCCGCTTCTTCTTATCTGACGGGCTGCACCCTTTCCAGTTTTAGTCCTTAGTTCAGCTTCAATAGAATGTCTCTCCATGACTATCCTCTCCTTGCATAAATTAAATTTTAAGCCAGATTAGTCTATAATACTGGCAAATCTTCGATAATAAGACATAACAAATTTTATTATAACATCAAAGCATATATTGAGCAAGTGTTTTGAAAAAATATTTATATAAATATTTAAAATAATACACTTACAGATAAATCTTTAAAAATTCGATCAATAGCTTCACCCACCAGTGGAGCAACAGAAAGCACTTCCAGATTATCAAGTCCATGATCTTTTTGAGCAATTGTATTAGTCACAACTATTTTGGTGATTGGAGCTTTCTTTAAACGCTCAACTGCTGGACCGGAAAACAGAGCATGAGTTCCACAGGCATATACATCCTTAGCACCTTTTTCTTTAAGCACCTCAGCTGCAGCTGTAATAGTACCTGCAGTATCTATTATATCATCTAACAGAATAACATTTTTGCCATCTACTTCTCCGATAACATTCATTACTTCTGCCACATTTGGTTTGGGTCTTCTTTTATCAATAATTGCCATTGGAATGTTCAATGTTTCGGCAAAAGAACGAACTCTTTTTACCGAACCTACATCAGGAGCAACAGCAATCAGATCTGAGCGATCAAAATCCTTAAAATAATCAACCATAATCGGTGCCGCATATAAGTGATCAACCGGAATATCAAAAAATCCCTGAATCTGGGGTGCATGAAAATCAATTGATAAAACTCTGCGAGCCCCCGCCTCAGTTAAAAGATTAGCAACAAGTTTTGAAGTTATCGGATCCCGGGGCCTTGCCTTTCTATCCTGCCTTGCATAACCATAATAGGGAATTACAGCAGTTATTCTTCTGGCAGATGCTCTTCTTAAAGCATCTATAATTATCAGCAGTTCCATTAAATTTTCATTAACAGGAGGTGAAGTCGGCTGCACTACAAAGACATCTGAACCTCTAACAGTCTCATGAGTTCGAACACCAATTTCGCCATCTTTAAATCTTGTTACATCAGCATTAATTAATTCGGTTCCCAGATAATCACAAAGATCCTGGGCTAACTCAGGGTGTGCATTACCTGCAAATATTTTTAACTGTTCACTATAACTGGACATTTTTTGCCCCCCTGGCTTATTTCTTTTCATAATTTAGCCTTCCTGCTTTTCAGATTTATAAATCCTGGCGGGAACCCCCATTACAGTATCACCAGCATTAACATCTTTAGTCACTACAGACCCAGCAGCTGTTTTAGCGCCATTTCCGATTTTTAAGGGGGCAACTAAAATAGAATCACTGCCAATAAAGACATCTTTCCCTACTTTAGTTTTAAACTTATTTTTCCCATCATAGTTAGCAAAGATCGTGCCTGCACCAATATTTGTTCTTTCTCCAATCTCAGCATCACCGGCATAACATAAATGAGGAACTTTAGCACCACTTTTAACTTTAGTCTTTTTAAGCTCCACAAAATCACCTATTTTACAATTATCTTCTACCATTGAGCCAGGTCTTAAGTATGCAAATGGACCAACATTAGTTCCAGCTCCTACCTGGCTTTCTTTAATAATTGTATTTGCAAGAATTTCTACATTCTCTCCGATGACTGCATCTTTTAATTTGCAGTTTGGATTAATAACAGTATTTTTAGCAACTTTTGTTTTGCCCTCTAAATAATTAAAGGGATAAATTGTAACATCCTGTTCAATCTCCACCTCGTAATCTATATAAGTAGTATCAGGATCAATTATTGTAACACCATTATCTAAATGTTGATCAATAATTCTATCTCTTAATACTTTTTCAGCTTTAGCCTGCTGTTTTCTAGTATTGATACCTATTATTTCATCAGAATCCTGAACGGTATATGTATTGATCTTTTTATTTCTACTTACAGCAAATTCTATAATATCAGTTAAGTAATATTCCGCTTGAGAATTATTATTATCCATATTTTTTAGAAAATCTCTTAATAGTTCACTATCTATACAGTTTACACCGCTATTAATTTCATTTATTTTTTTAGTTTCTAAGTCAGCATCTTTTTCTTCTACAATAGCAGTTAAATTACCAGCTTCATCTTTAACAATTCTGCCATAGCCCTCTGGATCATCAAAAAGTGCTGTCATAACTGTTAAATCAGAATTGTTCTGCTGATGTTCTTTGACAAAATCAGCAATAGTTTCTTTTCTTAACAGAGGAGTATCTCCATAAAGAATCAAAACTGCTCCCTCGTGTTTTTCAATATAACTTTCTGCCTGCTGCACAGCGTGACCTGTACCCAGCTGCTCAGCCTGGACTACATAATTTAAATCCCATTTATCTAAATCTTCTAGTTCTGACTGAACTTCTTCTTTTTGATGACCAATCACATTAACGATCTTACTGTTAAGACCGTCTAAAGTATTTAAAACATGTTTAATTATTGCCTTACCCGCAACCGGATGTAAGACCTTAATTTTTTCTGATTTCATTCTGGTTCCTTTTCCGGCAGCCAGAATAATACTCAAAAGATCTGTCATTAATAATATCCTCCTTTTAATAAGGAATATATTCTCCTATATCAAGTAATCTTATAACCAGGCATTAGTCGTCCACTATAGTTCTTTAATCGCTTGAAGTATAACAGAGAAATAGCTTTTTGTCAAGAGAACAAAATCGTAGTTAAAAAAATAACACTACCTTATATAGGGCAGTGTTATTTTCATAGAATTATTTAACTAAAGTAAAAATTGAAAATCAGGCGCTTGCCAGCAGCTCATCAAACTTTTCCAAAACTTCGTTTTCCATTAGATCCCTTAACTTAGCGGAAATTGGGAAACAGACATCCTGATAGTCTCCGTTTCTCTTCCTTCTGGCCGGCATTGAGAGAAAAATCCCATTCTTTCCTTCAATAACCCGCATATCCCTCACAACAAAAGAATCATCAAAAGTTACTGTTGCATAAGCCTTGACCATACTTCCATTAATCTCAACCGGAAAAACTCTGACATCTGTAATTTCCATAAATACACCGCCTTTGGAATTATTTGTTAATTACATTATAATTCCATTAAATGTAAATGTCAAGGCTTATTTGTGATTATTTTCAATAAATTTCCATAATTCATCTTTTGCCGG
Organism: Halanaerobium sp.; assembly: GCA_046260625.1. Lineage (GTDB taxonomy): Bacteria > Bacillota > Halanaerobiia > Halanaerobiales > Halanaerobiaceae > Halanaerobium. Next base: position 11,797 of record JBHEOV010000008.1, read on the forward strand.
GACTTCAAATTCTTTTTTGACTCCATTTTCTTCTATATAGGAACCTTCTTTAAGCATTCTTCCAACTCTAACTATTTCGATCTCGTGTTCAGCAAAAACTGATTCTAAATCATTTCCTGGAGCTGCAGCCATTAACATGGCTCCCGAAGAGATTAGGGCAGCAGGATCTAAATTCAGTTTGCTGCAGATTTCTTCAACTTCAGGCTTAAACTTGAAATTATCTTTTTCGATTATAAATCCTAGTTTGGATGCTGCAGCCATTTCTGCAACTGCACCATAAACTCCACCTTCTGTGACATCATGCATCGCTTTTACTCCATTTTTTCGTGCTATTCTGCTTTCTGGAATCACACTTAAAAGATTTACATATCTCGCAACTGCAAGCAGTGACTCTTTACTGACTCCTTTATTTATCAAATGTTCCTGATAATCACTGGCCAAAATATAACTTCCTTCGATACCCATCCCTTTAGAAATATACAGGATATCGCCCACTTCTGCAGCAGAGCTGGAAGTTAATTCAACTTTTTTAGCCTTACCTAAAGCAGTTATAGTAATTATTGGTTTATGAACTAAATCAGTTATTTCTGTATGCCCACCCAGAACTTCAATATCCATTGCTCTGGCGGTACTTACTATCTCTTCCATTAACATTTCCGCTTTTTTTTCGCCCAGATTAGGAGGTAATAATAAAACAACCTGAATCCCAAAGGGTTCAGCTCCAGCCGCGGCGAGATCATTACAGGCAACATTAACAGCTAAATAACCGGCGTTTTTTTCAGCACCAGTTATCGGATCAGACGAGACGACCAGTAAATAGTCACCGAGATCAATTACAGCACTATCTTCTCCCGGGCCAGCCGGCACCATTACATCTGAACGAAAATGGTCTATCTTATCAAGTATTGTTTTTTTTAACCTATCTCCTGCAAGTTTTCCTATTTCCAAAACTATCACTTCCCAAAGTAATTATCCAGGTGGTGAGAAAGCGGAATCGCAAGAACTCCCCCGATCAACATCTGGGCAAAGTCAATTCCGATTTCAGGTAAAACAACAGCCCAGCTCAACAGGAATGCCTTAGCCAGTGCATAACCTATAATCATCACATTACCACCAACAATTATTGCGAATATTTTTCTATCAAATTTTTGCTCCTGATTCTGACTGGCAATTTTTCCAACCAGCAGTCCTTCTAAGCCTTTGATAACAAAAGTAAAAGGGGCCCAGATTGAATATCCCAAAATAATATCCATCAGTGCTGAACCCACTCCCCCTGCAATTCCTCCGGCTTTAGCACCGAAGGTTAAGGCGATTGTATAAATTGCTACTTCTCCCAGGTTAAAATAAGAACTGCTGGGACCCGGAATATGTAGATAGGTAGCAACAGCTGTAAAAGCAATAAATAGGGCTAAAAACGATATTGTTCTGGTGTCAAGCTTCTTCATGTTTATATTTTTTAAATGTTCCTGAATATTTTCTTTACCTTCCATGTTCAACCCTCCCAGCTATTAATTAATAAGTTGTTAAGTATTGATCAACTTCCCAGTTATGAACCTGTTTTTTGTAAACAGACCATTCAATTTTCTTGGCTTCAACTAGATGGTTAAAAATGTGTTCTCCCAGTGCCTCCCGCATAAATTCGCTTTCCTGAAAATGCTTGAGTGCGCCTTCTAAAGAACCAGGAAGACTTTTAATCCCTCTAGATTTTCTCTCTTTGTAGCTCATTTCATAAATATTATCTGTAGTTTGTTCCCCAGGATCTATTTTATTTTTAATTCCGTCAAGTCCCGCTCGCAGCATTACAGCAGTTGCCAGATATGGATTTGCTGCCGGATCAGGATTTCTCAATTCTAATCTGGTTCCATTACCTCTGGCAGAAGGAACTCTTACTAAAGCACTGCGATTTTGAGTTGACCAGGAAATATAAACAGGTGCCTCATATCCCGGAACCAGTCTTTTATAAGAGTTAACAGTGGGGTTTAAAATTGCAGTAGTCTCTTTAGCATGTTTTAATAATCCACCTATGTAGTAATATGCAATTTCACTTAAACCATGCTCATCTTCAGGATCATAAAAAGCATTTTGACCATCTTTATATAATGACTGATGAACATGCATTCCAGAACCACTTTCTCCATAAATAGGTTTTGGCATAAATGTAGCATGTAAATTATGCTGCATTGCTATAATTTTTGTTACAAATTTAAAAGTTGCAATATTATCAGCGGTTCTTAAAACTGGAGTATATTTAAAATCTATCTCATGCTGACCGGGTGCAACCTCATGGTGAGCGGCTTCAACCTCAAAGCCCATTTTTTTAAGAGCAAATACAGTATCACGGCGAGCCTCTCCACCTAAATCAACCGGAGAAAGATCAAAATAGCCACCTTTATCATGGGTCTTAGTTGTCGGATTTCCTTCAGCATCTTTTTCAAAAAGAAAAAATTCTGGCTCAGGTCCAGCAAACATTTGATAACCCATTGCTTCGGCTTCTGCTATTGCTCTTCTTAAAGCACCTCTAGGACAACCAACAAAAGCTTCTCCATCAGGTAAATAAATATCACACATCATTCTAGCTGTACAGCCGCTACTGGTTTCCCAGGGAAAAGTTGTAAAAGTATCATAGTCAGGTTTCAAATACATATCGGATTCATGGATACGTGTATAGCCCTCAATAGACGAACCATCAAACATTATCTTACCATCGAGTGCATCTGGCAGCTGTTCAATTGTAATCGCTACATTTTTGATAACCCCCAGAATATCAACAAACTGCAGTCGAATAAATTCTACATTTTTCTGATCGGCAATCTTTAAAATCTTCTCTCTACTTAATTTTTTCAATTATTCTTCCTCCTCCTGGGAGTCTTTCTGTTTACTCCGGGAAAGTTTCTTTATCAACTCTGAACGATTAGATACAGGATAAAGTGAATCTAGATCAACATCTGAATAATAGTCGAACTGATCATCATAATCAGCTTCAACTTCCAAATCCTGATTAACTTCTGGAGCTCGCAATTTCGACCTTACAGTTTCTATACTGTTACCAGCTGCCAGCAGATCTTTAATTTTCAATAATCTTTTAATATCATTTTCTGAAAAAAGGCGCTGATTACCGCTGCTGCGGGCAGGAAAAACTAAATCTTCCTGATCATAATAGCGGATCTGTCTGGAGCTCAATCCTGTTTTCTCCTTTGCTTCCTTCATTGTGATATTCTTTTCCCTTTTCATAGCTATCACTACTCCCATAGTTCTAAAAATCCTAATAATTATTGCAGAAAGTATAACACGGATTATAATCCATGTCAATCTTATGTTAGCTTTTATGAAGCGGCTTAATTAAATTTTAATAGTTGTCAATTGTCTTAACTGCTGTTACAAAATCATTTTTACGGGGCCATTTAGCGGCTACTTTTTCTGCCTCTTCTCGGCTGCTGTAAATAGAAAATACTGTCGGGCCACTGCCGGAAAGCATTGCAAACTCCGCCTCTGTATTTTTAAATATATCTTTAATTTCTTTTATCTCCGGACAGAGCTTTTCGGCAGCTTTTTTAAGATCATTTTTATAATCTAAATTCCAATCAATTTTTTCATCATTTTGTAAATTATCCAACAATGAAGTAAAATTTAATTTTTGATAACCCTTTAGTTCATCATATAGTTTATATACCTCAGGAGTAGAAATTTGAAAGGCAGGAGTCACTACAACTAAATATTTTTCGCCAATAAAAGCTAAGGGCTCTAAAATTTCACCTTTGCCAGAAGCATAGACTGTTCCACCTTCCAGACAGTAGGGTACATCTGAACCGATACTCTCAAGATCTCTCCGCATACTTTCAAAATCAGCTTCCATTTCAAAAAGCTGATAAAGTCCCCTCAGTACTGCTGCTGCATCTGTGCTACCCCCAGCCATACCAGCTGCTATCGGAATATTTTTTTCAATATAAATCTCTATCCCCTGCTTGATTTCAGGATTTTTATCAAAAAATATTTCTGCTGCCTGATAGGCCAAATTTTTTTTACCTGTCGGCAGTTCAGAATGTGAGCTTTTAACAATAATTCCCCCACTTTTTTTCTTTAGTTTAATTCTATCTGCCAGACTGATGCTCTGCATTATCATCTGCAGTTCATGAAAACCATCTTTTCTAAGACCCTTAACATGTAAGGCAAGATTTATTTTTGCCGGCGCTTTTAAATATAACTCTTGCATAATTATCCCCCAAATTATAATTTTATTAATAAACTTATAAAATGCTATTTAAATAACTTAAAGTTTGTGATAACATTATCTAAAAGAATTTGACTATTGGTCAGATTCTTGATTTGATTTTAATAAATAAATAGAAAAAGAGAGGAGTTTTAAAAATGAAAACTAATAAAATGATCAAAGCAGCTTTAATGGCAGCTTTGACTGCTGTTGGAGCCTATCTTATAATTCCAGTCGGGCCAGTACCGATAACTCTCCAGACATTTTTTGTTCTACTCTCTGGAAGACTGCTTGGTAAAAAATATGGTGTCCTGGCTCAAATTACATACCTTTTACTTGGAGCCTTTGGTCTGCCAATTTTCTCAGGTGGACAGGGAGGTCTCGGTGTAATTGCTGGACCTACAGGCGGTTTTTTAATAAGCTTTGTCACTGCTGCCTGGATTGCTGCTTACTGCAGCGGTAATTATAAAAAGGACTTCTTTATTTTAACTACAGCTGTCTTAAGTAATTATCTGATCGGAAGCCTTTATTTTGCTTTAATAACAGGAACCGGAATAATTGCTTCTTTTAATCTAACAGTAATACCTTTTATTCCTGGAGATTTACTGAAAATAATTATGGTTCTGATTCTGGCCCCAATAATCGAGAAAAGACTTTCGCTTAATTAAAAAGAGTTTTATAAGCTATGATTAATTATCAGAAAGGCCACCTGAGTTAATTTGGCTCAGGTGCTTTTTAGATATAAATCAAATTATTTGCTTTTACTTTATCTAAATGGCAAATTATTGAAATCGAAAATACGCATCCTCAGCTGTGGCACAAAATAAAATGGCTGCTGATTAACCAGCATATAAATCAAATACAAGGCCAGGCCAATAACTATTATGGGCACAATAAACCAGAGGCTGCTCTTCTGCAGTAAAATATGAAACCCAAAAATAATCAGCAGTACAGGCCAGTAGCTGCGGATAAAAAAGAATATATTGAAATTATATTCACCCAGACTGTCACCCAGAAATATTATTCCTGCAAATATTAAAATTATTGCAATTAAACTGCGATCTCTATTATCTGTCATCATTATCACCCTTGAGCATTAAGACTCCAGCAGCAACCAAAATTAAAGGCCAGTACTTTTCCCAGTAGAGATCTGGAATCCAGATATCAACTAAAAAAATGGACCCAACTAAAATCATAATCACAGCAAAGAGTTTGCGGCGGTTATTATTACTGCCCGCTGAACCCTGTTCTTTATATTGCTCATAATATTCCTTTTCTCGCTTTTTTTTGGTCTCGTATTCAGCCTCTTCCCTGCTTTTTTGATCATTATCTTTATTTTGATCCTGTTCCTGATTTATATTATCCTGATCTTTTGTATCCTCAATATAGTAATCATCGGGCATTCGATATTCAGTTTTTACCGGCTCCTCTGACATTACAAGCCAGGCGATAATATAGGCAATTAAACCTACACCCTGGAATAAAAAGATAAATAGTACTGCCAGTCTAATCAGAGAAGAATCAACATTAAAATAATCAGCCAATCCACCACAAACCCCGGCAATCATCCTATCATCACGAGAACGATATAATTTTTTGCTCATTAAAGATCTTCCTTTCATAATTTAGAATTAATTTCTAAGCTAATTCAAACTTAAGCTATAATTATTTGAAGATTAATTTCTGTTTATAGTATCGCAGATTTTAAGGCTCTTGTCAAAGAAAAAAGCCGGGGTCAGCACCCGACTTTTAACTATAATCTATTCACTTTTATTCAATCTTTTTAAGCAATTGAATTTTAATACTTTAATCTAATTTACCCTGCCAGTTCTGCAGTAAACTGTTCATTATATAGCTGAGCATATTCGCCACCATTTTCAATTAATTCCTGATGTCTGCCGCGCTCAACTATTCCCTTATCTGTTAGAACAATAATCTGATCAGCATTGATCACTGTCGAGAGCCGGTGGGCAATCACCAGAGTAGTTCTGCCCTCTGATAATTTTTCTAAAGACTCCTGAATAATTTTTTCGCTGCGGTTATCAAGTGAAGATGTTGCCTCATCTAAAATTAATATCGGAGGATTCTTTAAAAATGAACGGGCAATTGAAATTCGCTGTTTCTGGCCCCCGGATAATTTAACTCCTCTTTCTCCAATATCAGTCTGATAACCATTAGTTAAATTTAAAATAAAGTCATGAGCATTTGCTTTTTCAGCAGCTTCTATAATCTCTGCCTCAGAAGCATTTGCTGTCCCGTAAGCAATGTTTTCTCTAACTGTACCATTAAAGAGAAATACATCCTGCTGGACAATACCAATATTGCGGCGCAGTGACTCCAGTGTCACATCCTGGATATCAATCTCATCAATAGAAAGCCTGCCGCTGTCAATTTCATAGAATCTCGGTAAAAGTTTGGTCAAAGTTGACTTGCCTGCACCAGACGGACCAACAAAGGCCACTGTTTTACCGGGTTCAATTTCTATATCAATATTACTCAATACCTTTTCGTGATTATCATAGCCAAAGGTTACATCCTGATATTTAATTAAGCCTTCAACATCTCTTAATTCCTGAGCCTCAGGCCGGTCGACTATTTCCGGATCAACCTCTAAAAGCTCCTTAAAACGGCTGAAACCTGACATCCCCCGCTGCAGCTGTTCATTAAAGTTGACCAGCCTCCGAATTGGATTCATAAACATATCTACATAAAATAAGAAAGCGATCATCTGACCGGTAGTTAGAGAACCGTTATAAATAAAATATCCTCCAGCTGCCAGAGTGCTCAGACGAATCAAATTTATAAAAAGATTCATACCTGAATGGAACTGAGCCATATTTTTCATTGCCCATTCGCGGGAGCGGCGGTAGTTATGATTGCCCTCACAAAATTTTTCATTTTCATAGTCTTCATTGGTAAAAGATTTTACGACTCTAATCCCACTTAAACTATCTTCTACAATCGTGTTTACCACTGCCATTTTTTCTCGAATCACCTTAAAGGCATGATACATCTTCTCACCTAACTTTTTAGAGAAAAAGAACATAATTGGAATTAAAGCAAAGGTGACTAAAGCCAGCTGCCAGTGCATATTGATTAAAATCCCAAATGAACCGAGCAGGAGCATAGAAGAAATTAGTACATCCTCCGGTCCATGGTGAGCAAGCTCAGAAATATTATTTAAATCATTGATCACTCGAGACATTAAGTAACCAACTTTATTATTATCATAAAACTTAAAAGATAACTTCTGCAGATGGGTAAATAAATCTGAGCGCATATCGGTTTCCATCCGGATCCCAACTACATGGCCCCAGTAATGAACTATATATTGAAAAACAAAACGTAATACATAAATAATCAGTAAAATCACTGAAATCCTGATCATCATATTTAAATTTCTGGCCGGAAAATGCTCATCTATTAGCTGCTGAATAAACATCGGATAAATCAAATCAAGACCCGACATTAAAACAGCACTACTAAGAGTAGCTGTGAACAATTTCCAGTGGCTTTTATAATAACTTAAAAACTTCTTTAACATGATTTATAGTTATCCCCCTTTTATTTACTAATTAGAAATTTTATCATAGCCTCAGAATGATTGCAATCAAAATTTATTTAAGCATTAAAAAAAGATGCACCCGAGAAAAGAGTGCATCCATTAGTTAATTTATTAACTTATATCTCAGTCATCTTTAAAATTGATTTTTCTGATATTCTAAAGCTTTTCAACTTATTCCAGCTCAGTCCATTCTCCAGTTTTCATGTAAACAGTCCGCTCACAAATGTTGGTTGAATGGTCACCAATTCTTTCTAAAAAACGGCTGATAAACATCAGTGAAGTCCCCTGCTCAATTGTATCACAGTCATTTCCCATAACGGTTAAGAGCTCAGAGTTAATCTGTTTATCCAGCTGGTTGACCTCTTTATCTCTGGCTGCAACCTCTTTTGATTTTTCAATATCCATATCGACAAAGGCTTTAAGGCTTCCCCGCAGCTGCTCTACAACTAAATCTTTCATCCCGGGTAGATCCTGCATTTCTTTGATCAGCGGCTGATCTCCAATATCTTTAACCCGATGGGCAATATTAGATGCATTATCTCCAATTCTCTCTAAATCAGTCACCAGCTTCGAAATCACAATAATTTTTCTAAGATCAATAGCCACCGGCTGCTGTAAGGCTATTAGACGGGTACATTTTTCTTCTATCTCCAGTTCATAATTATCTATAATATCGTCATCTTTGATCACCTGATCTGCCAGCTCCAGATCCTTATTCATTAAAGCCTCAATACTTTTACTGATACTTTCGCCGACTACACTTCCCATTTTTAACATTTCATTTTCTAAATCACTTAATTCTGTATGAAAACTCTTACGAGAATCATTCATTTTTATAATTCCTCCTCAAATTTATCAATTTCTGAGTTTTAAAATTTCTATTGTCCTTATAAATCTTTTGGGGTTAACTTTTAACCAAAACGGCCTGTGATATAATCTTCAGTTCTTTGATCAGCAGGGTTTTCGAATATCTTATCAGTTTTATCATATTCTACCAGCTCACCCATTAAGAAAAATCCTGTCATATCAGAAACACGGGCTGCCTGCTGCATACTGTGGGTTACAATAACAATACTGTATTCTTTTTTTAATTCTTCGATTAAGTCTTCAATTTTAGCTGTAGCCACCGGATCTAAAGCCGATGCAGGTTCATCCATCAAAAGCACTTCCGGGTTTACTGCCAGAGCCCGGGCAATACATAAACGCTGCTGCTGTCCACCCGAAAGGCTGAGAGCTGACTTATCCAGACTGTCTTTCACTTCTTCAAAAAGTGCTGCACTTTTTAAACTTTTGACTACAATTTCTTCCAGTTTTGCTTTATCCTTAAAACCATGAATTCGAGGGCCATAGGCTACATTTTCAAAGACTGATTTAGGAAAAGGATTTGGCTGCTGAAAAACCATTCCTATTCTTCGACGGAGATCTACCACATCGACATCTTCCTGATAAATATTTCTTCCATCAAATAAAATATCTCCTTCAACTCTTGCCCCCTCAATCAAATCATTCATTCTATTGAGCGTTCTTAAAAATGTTGATTTTCCACAACCGGAAGGACCAATCGAAGCTGTTACTTTATTTTTCCCGATATTCATATTTATATTTTCCAATGCCTGAAAATCATCATAAAAAAAATCAAGATTTTTAATTTCAATGATATTTCTTGCTGACATTAATTTACCTCCTGTTTTAATATCTTATTTTCTAAATTTATTATATCGAAATTAACCAAAACGACCGGTAACATAATCTTCCGTTTTCTGTTTTTTGGGATTTTCAAAAATTATATTTGTCTTATCAAATTCTATTAATTCCCCTATATAAAAGAATGCTGTTTTATTAGAAACTCTTGCTGCCTGCTGCATATTATGAGTTACAATTACAATTGTATATTTTTTAGATAATTGGTCAATTAGCTCTTCTATTTTAGCATTTGCAACCGGATCTAAAGCAGAAGCTGGTTCATCCATTAATAGAACTTGAGGTTTTAGGGCTAAAGCCCTGGCAATGCATAAGCGCTGTTGCTGACCTCCAGATAAGTTTAAAGCTGATTCTGTTAATCTATCTTTTAGTTCATCCCAGATTGCAGCCTGTTTCATACTTTTTTCTACAAGCTCATCCAACTCTGTTTTATCTTTAACTCCGTGTAATTTAGGGCCAAGAGCAATATTATCATAAATACTTTTTGCAAAAGGATTGGGCTGCTGAAAAACCATCCCCACTCTTTTTCTTAATTGCACAACATCAATATCAGTCTGATAAATATCCTTTCCATCCAGTAAAACTTCTCCTTTGACTTTAGTTCCATCTATTTCATCATTCATTCTGTTTAAAGTTCTAATAAATGTCGATTTACCACAACCCGAGGGCCCAATAAGTGCTGTTACCTTATTTTTTTCTATATCCATGGATATATTTTCTAAAGCTTTAAAATCATCATAATAGAAATCAAGATTTTTAATTACTATCTTGTTCTCTACTTCCATAGTAAAAACTCCTTTCTCTTTCTAAATTAATATTGCTGTCTGGATAAAAAACGGGTAATAACATTAGCTAACAAGACCATCGTAATCAGAATAAATGCGGCTCCCCAGGCCAGATCCTGCCAATTTTGATAAGGAGAAATTGCATAATTATATATATATACAGGTAGTGAAGCCGTACTGGAAAAAAGGCTATTCGGCCAGTATCTACTATTTAAAGCTGTAAATAAAAGGGGGGCTGTTTCTCCTGCCGCTCTGGAAACAGAAAGTATAATACCAGTGATAATGCCCTTATAAGCAGAAGGAAGCACAACCTTAAATATTGTTTCTCCCGTATTTGCTCCTAAGGCAAGTGAAGCTTCTCTAAATGAATCAGGTACCATTAAAAGCATTTCTTCAGTTGTTCTTACAATAATTGGCAGCATAATAATTGCCAGAGCCACTCCACCAGCTAAGGCTGAATAACCACCAAATGTTCTAACCAGAACAATATAGGTAAAAATACCTATTACAATACTTGGTATTCCAGAAAGTACATCACTTATCAATCTAACTACAAATGATAATTTGTTCTGACTAAATTCTGCTAAATAAATCCCAGCCATTATACCAATCGGAATAGAAATTAAAGAGGCAATACCAACCAGATATATAGTACCTAAAATTGCATTACCCAGACCTCCTCCGGCATTACCAGGTGAAGGCGGAAGTTTTGTGAAAAAATCCAGATTAATGTTAGCCATTCCGCGTGCTGATACCTGAATTAAAATGCTGATCAGAGGTAAAATTGCAACTACTGCCATTATTCCACAGATAGCAAAAATTAAGGAATCAATAAGTTTTCTCTTTTTTAAGTTTGACATTCTAAACCTCCCTACTTATGATTATTTGCTGTATAATATATTAAAATTCTTGCTAAAATATTTAGAATTAAAGTTATTGCAAAAAGAACAAGTCCCAGTTCAACCAGGGCACCTAAATGCAGATTAGAAACTGCCTCCGAAAATTCATTGGCAATTACACTTGACATTGTGTTTCCCATTGCAAAAAATGAATAAGATATTCGATTAACATTTCCAATCACCATAGTAACTGCCATTGTTTCGCCAACAGCTCTTCCAAAAGCCAGAATTATTGCTCCAATTATTCCTGCTTTTCCATAGGGAAGAACTATATGCCAGATAGTTTCCCAGCGGGTGGCTCCCATTGCCAGCATAGCCTGTCTCTGTTCTTTTGGTACTGCCTCTAACACATCTCTTGTAATTGAGGTGATTATTGGCAAAATCATAATTGCTAAAATAATACCTGCAGCAAGAATACCAACTCCAACCATTGGCCCCTGAAAAAAAGTCAAAAAGCCTAAATGTTTATTTAAAAAAGGCTGAATATAATCTCTAATAAATGGGGTTAACACAAAAAGTGCCCAAAAACCATAAATTACACTTGGTACTGCTGCCAGTAATTCAATTACAAAACCAAGCGGCTGACTAATTTTTTTAGGCGCGATCTCTGTTAAAAAAATGGCTGACCCTATACCAAGCGGAATTGCTATTACTAAAGAAATTACTGAAGTTATAAGTGAACCATAGATAAAAGGAAGGGCGCCAAAATTATCTGTAACAGGATTCCAAGTCCTGGATATAATAAATCTAAATCCAAATTCTTTCATTGCCGGCCAGGAAAAACTAAACATTACTCCCAGCATTAAAATTATTAAAGCAACTAAAGACCAGCCAAATAACCTGCTGCTTTTGTAAAATAATTTGTCTTTAATATTGTTTTCTAAATTGTATTTAACCATAAAAAAACCTCCTAATTCTATAATTTATTAAACGTGATAAAGCAAAAGCTCCCCAAGCTTAAAATGGAAAGCTTTTGCTGATTTACCACCTGTTTATTTATATTTAATTTAGTATTCTAAATCTGGTCTTACAGCTTCACCGTCAACTGTAATTGACTCCAGTTTTTCTTTTACCATTTCTTCTAGATTTTCTGGTATTGGCGCATATAATAATTCTGTTGCATAGTCATCACCTTCAGTTATTGCCCACCAGATATAATCTATCATTTCACCAGTCTTTTCAGCATTTTGATCTTCTTCATAAACTAATAGATAGGTAAATGTTGCAATCGGCCATGCATTTTCTCCAGGCTGATTGGTAATTGAAACTCTCATATCATCCGGCATATTTGCTACTGCTCCTGCAGCTGCTTCTGTTGTACTTTCTAAAGAGGCTTCAACATAATTGCCATCTTTATTTCTTAGCTTTGCATGTGATAGGTCATTTTCTATTGCATAAGCTAACTCAACATATCCAATGGAACCATCATTCTGTGACACCTGTCCGGCAACACCTTCGTTACCCTTAGCTCCCATTCCTACAGGCCATTGTACTGCCTTACCAAAGCCTACCTGTTCTTCCCATTCTGAACTAACTTTTGCCAGGAAGTCTGTAAAAGCATTTGTTGTTCCACTACCATCTGATCTACGAACTACTACAATATACTTATCGGGTAAATCAACGTCTGGATTTGCATCCTGAATTTCAGGATCATTCCACTTATCTATTTTGCCAAGATAAATATCTGCTACTGTTTCAGATTTTAAATTAAGCTGCTCATCTACTCCTTCTAAGTTATAGGTTACAGCAACTGCGCCCATAACTGTTGGGATATGCAGAAGCTTCCCTTCTGCCGCTTCCATCTCGTCATCTGTAAGTGGTGCATCACTACCGGCAAAGTCAAAAGTTTGATCAAGAATTCCTCTAACTCCCCCACCAGAACCGATTGACTGATAATCAATCCTAACATCATTGTTTTCTGTGTAAACATCCATCCAGGTAGAATAAAGAGGATAAGGAAAAGAAGCTCCACCAGATTCCAAAGAGACCTGTGCTAAAGCAGTTCCGGAAACAAGAACAAATAAAAGTGTTACCAACAAAATAGTACTTAATTTTTTCATTAACATTAATTAATTCCCCCTAAAAATTTTTGTTTTCTCTTACTTCAACTAAAATAATAACAGCTAAATGTTACGGCAGTATTTCACTTATGTTAACAAAATGTAAACAAAGAAAAAAACCGCCCAGAAGGCGGCTAAAAGTTATATCTTATGCAAAAATATTTTCTTTATCTGATTCTTTCCGTTCTTCTTTCTCTTTTTTACTCTCTTCCTGCTGCTCCTGCTTTTCCAGTTCTTCTAATTCCTGCATCACCTGTTTTTCTTTTTCCGGATCAACTTTATAGAGATCAACTTCCAGCTCTTCCGGATCCTGCTGAGGCTCTTCTTTTTGCTTTTTTGAAGCTCTGGCAGCTGTATTTTTCTTCTTTTCGGCACTACCTGCAGCCGCAGGAGCACTCTTACCAATTAGAGAAGCTGCCCACTTACTGCAGCGATCACCGGTTACAGCAATAACTTTCTGATCAGCAATAACCTTAATTACCTCACAGTTATTGGCACAGTCATTACATTCAAAACTTTTAGTTTCAAAATCCTGTTCTGTTAAATCAAAACCTCTAAACTTGCTCTCCCTGCCGCTTCTTTTGATATTTCTTTTAGCCAGCATCGCTATCCCAATTGCTCCCATCACATCGTGATGCTCAGGTACAATTACTTCAGAATCTATTTCTTCTTCAAAGGCTTCCTTAATCCCAATATTGGCAGCTACACCACCCTGGAAGATAAATTCACCTTCTAAAACTCTATTCCGGACCAGGTTGTTCATATAGTTTCTAACTAAAGCTTCTGAGAGACCGTTGATGATTTCGGGTTTAGTAAATCCATACTGCTGTTTTGAGATCATATCCGATTCTGCAAAAACAGTGCAGCGTCCGGCTATCCTCACATCCCGCTCAGCTTCTAAGGCTAGTTCTCCAAATTCTTCGATTGGAATTCCAAGCCTTTCTGCCTGGTGATCTAAAAATGAGCCTGTACCTGCTGCACAGACAGTATTCATCGCAAAATCGACAGCTATTCCATCCTCGACAATAATTAATTTAGAATCCTGACCTCCGATTTCAAAGATGGTCCCGGCATCAGGATGATAATAGGTTGAAGCTCGGGCATGAGCTGTAATTTCATTTTTGATAGTATCTGCTCCTAAGACATAACCAATCAGCTCTCTCCCACTGCCGGTTACTCCAACTCCGCTAATTTTATAATCTTCAATTTCTATTTCTTCTTGAAATTTAGTTAAACCCTCTTTAACAAGCTCGATTGGATTACCTGAGTTGCGGGTATAGAGTTTAAAAGCCAGTTCATTTTCTTCATCTATAGCTACAATATTAATACTGACTGATCCGATATCTACACCCAGATAAAGATTCTTCATCTACATAACCTCCCTTATATTTTTTTCTCTAATCATATCTAAAAATGCTTCGACTCTGGTTAAAACATTGGCATCAGCAGTCTGTTCATCTATCGAAATAGTTAAAACCGGCATCTCATATTTATCAGAAAAATCATCGATTACACTCTGCGAGACAAGTTCCGGCAGACAGCCAAAGGGTTTAAGATGAATAATTCCATCAAAGCCTTTTTCTTTAAAATCAACTGCATGACCAAGATTCCCCTGAGCATGACCTCCAATTTCGATTTCTATAAATTCTTCTCCCTTTTTTTCTATTTCTTCTAAGTCCTGACCGATAAAGGGGAAAGAGTTTTCCCTAATCCAGTCGGTCAGATACTGGGAACGCTCAACTTCAAAACCAAAGCGGTTTACTTTTTCTTCAATTTGATTATTAATTGACTGTTCTAAAACAACATATATTTCACCGATAACACCAATTTTATAGCGGTCTTTTTCAGCTGGAATTGAATCCTCAAATTTGGCCAGCTGCTTTAAGTATTTACTTTTAATTTTTTTAACTTCTTTTGTATTTTTAATTTGATAAAACTCTTTTTGAGCTTCCATCCAGATCTGATTGATTGTTCCCTGAGCATTGTAGGCTCTTAAAACTTCTACCTTTTTTTCAATCTCATCTAAGGCTTTAGTCAGCTGATAGACAGTTTTGATTGCCTGAGCCACCTTGAGCCAGGAGCTGTCTCCTTTTAATCTTTTTATAGTATCATAAAAATATTTATAATCATCATGAGGAGAATCAATAACAATTAATTCCACATCATAACCTAAATCATTAAGTATTTTTTTATGCACCTCACCATAGTAACCAGCTCTACAGGGCCCGTGGCCGCCGCTGGTGACCAGGGCATCCAGTTCTTTGTCTGCTTCCATCAATTTTAAATAGATACCTGTGATCACTTTAAAAGGAAAACAGGCAAATTCGGGACTGTGTTTGACTCCTAAATCAATAATCTCTTTATTGGGCTTAGGAGGCATTACCACCTCATGCCCCAATAATTCAAACAGCTTTTTATATACTATTGTCGGTCCCATATAAGGAAAAGATAATCTCATATTAGTTATCCTCCTTTTTTAGTCTCAGCAGATCAATAAAGGCTTCAATTCTGGTTAAAATGTGACTTTCACCCGTCTGCTCATCGATTCTTAAAGTCATAAAAGCATTTTCATATTCTTTAGCATCAACTTCTAAGATCTGCCCCAGCATTGAATCAGGTCCACAGCCAAAAGCAGTCAGATGAATTACTCCATCTATTTTTTCATTTTTAAAATAGTGCTCGGCTGCACCGTAGAGCTTGTTGGTAAACTCCCAGAACATTGTTTTTCTTAAGCTGGAGACCTCCTGATCTATAATCTCTTCCTCTACCATCGAAAAAGTATGGACTCTGACGCCCATTTCCTGCAGTTTATTAATGATATCCATATTTATGTACTGATCATAAATATTATAGACATAACCGATTACAGCAATATCAACAACTTCTTCCCTGCCGGGAGCCTCTATCTTAGTATCCGGCTTTCGGCTCTGAGGAAGAGCTGCAGATTTTTCAAATTCATTAATTCTTTTTTCTAACAGTTCCAGCTCTTCAATCTCTGCAAAATCATCTATTAAATAGCCAGCTAAAAGCAGCTCTCTGTACCTCTGCCAGAAATGAGATGCTTTCTTTAAAGCTTTCTTCATTTCTCTTTTTGGAATAGCCAGTGCTTCAGCCAGCCTTTGATGATTGGAATACTGGCCTATGTCATCACTTTTAGATTCAATATGATCAGCAATCACCTGAGCTTCCAGACCGGGCAGAGAATGTCTAATGAGATCGGGCAGTCCTAAAAATTTA
The DNA here is from genome assembly GCA_046260625.1 of Halanaerobium sp. Taxonomy (GTDB): domain Bacteria; phylum Bacillota; class Halanaerobiia; order Halanaerobiales; family Halanaerobiaceae; genus Halanaerobium. The sequence goes on from JBHEOV010000008.1 coordinate 28,251, forward strand.
GGACATAAAACTACATCTTTTCTGAGCGAACGAAAACGGGGTAAAAATATATATTCAACCTCTTTTTGATCCAGATTTAAAACATGACCGACCATTACTTTAATCGGCACACAAATTTCTGAAACTGACTTTTTGACTCCCTGATCCAGCAGATCACGGGAAGTATTATCAGAAATTACTGGCTCGATATCAAGTTCTGAAAATAACTTGAGCCAGAACGGAAAGTAGTAATAATAGAGCAGGGCTCTAGGTATTCCTATTTTTTTATTTTTCATATCCTTACATCTCCAATTATCTTATGATATTAATGATCATAAATATTGCCGCAGCAGTATTTATCAAGGCAAATACTAATTTTAAATTCTTACTATCTATATTAACTGCTGTTCTACTTCCAACTATCCCTCCAACTACTGCAATCAAAGCCAGAGGTATAGATAATCCTAAATTAATATTGCCATGAAAACTATGGCCAATAAATCCCATCAAAGCTGTTACAGCAACCATGGCAGAAGAGGTACCCACTGCAACTGTGATTGGCACCCCACATGCTAAAACCATTAAAGGTACTTTAAATGATCCCCCGGAGATTCCAATCGCCCCAGCAAAAAAACCAGTTACAGCTGCTATTGGAATTGCAAACCATAAATTAACTACATATTGATAACCATTAAATTCTCTTTTCCAGTAGCCAAATTTATCTTCTGAGCTAATTTTTTTCTCTTTAACCGGCAAAAACATAAAGAACGAAACAACAATTAATACCCCGGCGAAAATTAGTTTGAGAATATGATCATCAAAACCACCTGCCAGATAGCCACCTACAAAAGCCATGATATCAGTAGCCGGATCAATTATCAAAGCCAGTTTCCAGTCGATTCTTTTACTTTTATTAAAAACCAGCATTGACACTCCAGCTGTGGTCATCATAATTAATTGAGAAGTTGTCGCTGCATGCTGCATTGAAACACCAGCCGAAATCATCGCCAGCAGATAAAAATTACCTCCACCTTTACCGACCATGGCCATAAAAGTAGCAATAATAAACATTACAATTCCTAAAATAAAGATATTCTCCATTTAAACATCTCTCCTTGATAATTTAGTTTTGTCTAAATATTATCAAGGTTATGAACATATGTCAATAAAATTAGATTTTTTATTAGAGATCAATTCAAAATCTTTAAATGGATTTTTAAATGTTTTTATCTTCCTTTATTTAAGATCTTAATTTAGACATTTCAATTTTATGATGAGCAAAAATTCCAATTGATATTTTTAAAACTGCTGCTATTATAAATACTGTAGTCATTGTCCAGGCATCAATAATAAAACCATTCATAAATGTTCCGACTCCTCCACCAACAAACATAGCCAGAGAAGCTAGGGACATTGCTGTACCTCTTAATTCAGGCAGTACTGCCTGGGCATAGGTAACAAGAGTTGACTGCAGGGACACAAATGACCAGCCGAAGCCAAATAAACTGAGCATTAATAAAATTGGATTACTTACCTGAGATAAGGTATATAAAGATACAACTCCTAAAATTCCTGCTCCCAGTAAAAATTTATCATGAAATTTATTTCTTAATTTAGCTGCATTTTTACCACCAATAACAGTTCCCAGGCCGAAGAAACTCAAAATAATTCCTACATAGAAAATATTATAACCTGTAATCTGCTGGATATAATCACCGGAATAAGTAAAGCTACCAAATACAGTGTAACCAATAACAAATATAATTCCGATTACTAAAAGCATATCTACATTAGATAATGCCTGTCCATAAACTTTTTTGAAATTTAAGCTTTCGATAGTACTCTTACTGTCTTCTAATTTTTTGATCATCACAAGTGCAATCACAAATTCTGCCAGACCATATGCTAAATAAACTAAACGCCAGGAACCAAAATAAGCCAGGGCTCCTCCTAAAACAGTTGCAGAAGCTCCTCCTAAAAACATCATTCCCATTACTTTAGCAATTGCAAACTGTCTATCCTTATCAGAAAAACTATCTCCGATTAAGGCCATTGTTACCGGGAAAATCCCTGCTGCAAAAGCACCATTAATTGTTCTTAAGATTATTAAACTCTGCAAATTAAAAGCTATAGCTCCTAAAGAACTAAAAATCGCTGTACCAAAAGCGGCGATTTTGATTATTTTAGTCTTACCATAGCGATCTCCCAGAGGACCGAATAAAATTGTAAATAATCCAAAAGATAGCATGTAGCTGGTTACTGATAAAGCTGCACTGTTTACAGGAATTTGTAAATCAGATGCAATATCCACTATTAATGGAGCCACCGCATAATTATCACCATTTGCGAAAAATGCCATAAAACCTAAAATCATCAACATTGACTTAGCCTTTTTACTGTCAAGCTTCATTTAAAAAATTCCTCCTCATTAGTTATTGACTTATATTGTATTATTAAAATATAAGGCGCAAAAAAATATTATATATTATTTTATGTTAATACGATTATATGTTTTTAAATTTATTTTGTCAAGTATATTTATAATTAATTGTTAAAATAATATTTTTTAAGTCTAAATAACAGCATTTGCAGCATTTTACCCAATAGAATCTTCTGAATTTTCATGCAACAATAGATATTTAGCTATTGTTACTTATTAATTGATATTAATATATAAACATACTGCCAAATAGAAGCGCCGTATGTTTATATATTTTTAGCCTGATTTTTTACTTTCTCTCTTTCAATTCTTCTTTAACTCGTGCAAGAACTTTCTTATCTTTTATCAATTCTTTAACATAATCTAAAGCATGTTGCAAATTTTTCAGCTAAACTCATTTTAAGACCCCCAAAATTAATTTTTTATAGACATATCAATTTAGTTATTAAAAGCTGCAAAAACATTTTTAGCTCTTGCTCTCTGCATTGCTCCCTCAGAAATTTCTTCCAGATTTTCGGTGATTTCTTCTAATTTAGAATAGGGGATTCCCAGTAGGTTCTCATCTCTTTGAATATCAGTTGCCTCTCTGCATCCATAACAGCCGAGAGTAGAATTTAATCGACCTTCCACAAAGGGAATAACCGTTGAGTCAACACAGGTTGCCTGAAAAATTGCTGAATCAAATTTCAACCTCTCTCCACTTTCATAAATCGAAGCCAGAGACAGCCACATTAAATGTTCCGGCTTTGATTCAAGAACTACCACATCAGGCTCCCAATTTGCTTCTGCTAAAGGTGCCAGCAAAACAGCCGAGTATTCATTCCCCTTGAGCCTGGTCATGCTTCTCATTGCATTTTCACCTGCTTCTTTTGTTTTAAATAATCCCATTTTATAAAGCATATCACCTTTTTTAAGTTTTTCCGGTAATTTTTTTAAACCAAAGGCTGCTGCAGAAGCAGGACAGCTAATATTATTTTCAGTAATCATAATTTTTTCGCCTTTACCAGCTCTCATTAAAGCCTGACAGTATCTTGTTTTAGTTTCACTATCATAGTTATCTAATTCCACTTCTTCAAAATCATCATCTATAAATTTAACCGCTGCTGCTTTTCTTTCTAAGCCTAATATGTTTTCTAGTTTTTCTGATATATCTACTAATTTTTTCAAAATTTTCCCTCCTGATTAATTTAATTAAATATTTATCTCCATCTTTTAAACATAATTGAACAGGAAAATTTTACTCAAGTTCACTAACTAAATCTAATAACTTATTCACAACTTCATTAGATTCCATTTTTTGTTTAAGATCTTTATTTTTTTCAATACAATATTCTTCTGAAAGAACAATTTCTTCATTAACATTTATATCTGCACTCTGTAAAGCTTTTGTTGCACATTTAACCGGACAACCATTAACTGCTATATAACTATCACTACTTTTTCCATTTTTAATAATACCGTCAATTCCTAAAGGAAGTCCTAAAGCACAAACAAAATCTGTATTTTCTTTTTCAGAGAATACATCAACAACAGCTCTAGTTGTCATCATCCCTACATTACAAGCTCCTGAACATGGTAATAAACCTACCTCTTTTGCCATTATTAAACCCTCCTAAGATTTAAAATTATCATTTATTAAAGTAATTGTGATTTTTTTAGCAATTTTTAACAAATTTTTAAGAGAGCAGATGGAATTTACATCCACTCCCTTTATCACTTCTTTTTATGCTCCTATAGCTTCTCTTAATTTTTCTTCTACTTCATCTGTATTTAAATTTCTGATCTCAACAGCTTTAAACTTATCCTGATCAAAACCGGCTTTTTCAAAAGCATCTCTAAACATTTTTTCCTGCATTACCGGATCACATCCACCTACATATAATTCATCTACATCGGATCCCTTTAATAACTCAATTAGATATTTATCTCCATCTTTTGAACATAATTGAGGATGAATTCCGACCCAGTCAATTAATTTATCTCTTCTCAATCTGTTTAAAGCCTCATATTCATCTAAGCCTTCAAAAGAGGGACAATTTCCCTGACAGACACATAAAAGTAAACCTTTTTTACTCATAGAATAATACACTCCCTTTTATAATTTAGAGTTTTATTTAAAAATAATTATCAATAATATAAATGCAAGTTTTTATTCATCACCATAATAAGAAATTGCGCCTTCATCACAGGCATTCAGACAGCCCCGACAAAACTCAACACAATTTAGAGGATTAACAACTTCAGGATACCCTTCATCGTCTACTTCAAATACTCCATGGGGACAAAAATCAATACAATTATGACATTTTATACACTTTTCCTTATCTATAATTGGATACCAATTTTCAGCCATTAAAACACCTCCTTTTTATATTAGAAGAATTTATAAATTTTTTATTATATCTGCAATTCTACCTTTTTTATTAGAAACTACATTAATATCATTTTCTTTTAATCTATCTTCCAACTCTGAAGATAAATCATTACAGACCACAGTAGAAATGTTTTTTTCAGCAGCTAATTTAATAAATTCATCTATTTTATTCTCATCCAGTTCATTTTCCAGATTTATAACCTTATTTATTTTTCCAGAACTATAATCAACTAAAGTAAAATATGGAGATTCTAAAACCTCTTTATAAATCTTGCTGTTTAAACCAAGATGATCTTCTGATGCTATTAATAATTTCAAATAATCACCTCCTAATCATTAACAGGAACAATTAGCACAGCTATTGGAGATTTTTCGGCAACTTTTACTGCTGTACTACCAATTAATAATTCTTTGAGATTAGTTTTTCCTTTTGTAGAAATAACAATTAAGTCGGAATCTTTTTCTTCAGCGATTTCAATTATATTTTGCGCTGGATCACCATGGCGAACTTCTATATCATAGCTGCTGCTTATATTATCAGCTGCTAATTCATTTTGAATCTTTTCTAAGCCTTTTTTTGCTTCTTCTTTTTTTCCATTCAATTCCTGCAGATCATCACTGCTTTCTATAATAGAAGTAAGTATAATTTCTTCTGAAGGGTTACTCATTTTTCTAATCATTTCTAATACCTGATCAGTAGATTCAGAAAAATCTAAAGGTAATAAAATTCGTTGAATACTATCTGCTGTTATTTGCTCATCAGTTTTTTTATCTTTAAATTTTTCAATAAAAACTGGTATTTTACTCTTGCGTATTATATTGCGGGTATTACTCCCAAGAAGTATATCTTTTATAACTCCTCCACTGTGAGAAGCTATTAAGATCAACTGGCAGTTTTCTTCTTCTGCAGTTTTAATAATTTCTTTATATGGTTTCCCTTCTTTTACAGTTATTGAAGCATTAATACCGATCTCTTCTGCTTTTTTTCTGCTGTTTTCTAATAAATTTTTATCAGCTTTTTTCGCATATTCCATTGCTTCAGGACTGCCAAAATCATTTTCTAAAACCTGTAAGATTAAAACATTTTTAATTCCTAAATCCTTTAATTTCACTAAGGAATCAATTAAATTTTCTGCATTCTTAGAAAAGTCTGTAGCCAGCAATACTTTACCTTCTTTAAACATAATAGCTCCCCCTCAATATTAAGCGCCTATCTGATTTTCATATTAATTTATACTAATTTAATTATATAGACTTTTTTTTGATATGTCAAACTAAAAATATTGTTTTTTTGTTAATTTACTGTTAGATAGAGCTTTGTCTAGTTTAGATTTTTAAAAAAATAGATTGATTAAACTTTAACAGGATATTTTTTCTCTTTTTTATATTCAAATTATTAAATATTAATATATATAGAAAAAAGGATACCCATCTTCAAACTTGAATGGATATCCCCGATAATAATTCTAATATTTTTGAATAACAATTTAAATTAAGAAATTAATTCTTTTATTTCTTCTACTGTTGCAACTTTACCTTTGATTTTAACCTCTCCATCAATACCAATTGCAGGTGTGCTCATAATTCCTGCCTTTGCAATATCTGCCATATCTTCTACTTTAACTATTTCAGCTTCAATACCTGTTTCTTCTAAAGCTTTCTTAGCATTTTTTTCTAAGTTAACACAATTTTTGCACCCTGGACCATAAATAGTAATTTTCATAATTAACACTCCTCTTTATAATTTTTGATTGTAATTTATTTTTTCTGTACCAGGTACAAAACGGCCGTTTTGCATCTGGTATCTAAAGCTAACTAAACAAAATTCATAACAAAATTGAACATATAACCAACACCAATTATTGAAATACCAACTACTGTGACAAAAACTGTAATTAACTTCGGTTTTATAACCTTGCGCAGAATAATCATTGCCGGTAAGGATAGAGCTGTTGTGGCCATCATAAAGCTTAAAGCAGTTCCTAAAGCAACACCCTTACCCATTAAAGCCTCCACAATTGGAATTGTTCCAACTGCATTAGCATAAAGTGGGATACCCACAATAACTGCAGCGATTACAGATAACGGATTATCTGCTCCGGCATATCGAGCCAGTAATTCTGCTGGTGCATAACCGTGGATGGCAGCTCCAATACCAATACCAATTATAACATAAAGCCAGACTCGACTCACTATTTCTTTAACTTCTTCTTTAGCAAAATCAATTCTGTCACTCCAGTCAAGTTCTTCAATCTCACTTTCTTCAGCACTAATCTGATAAACATATTCTTCAACATATTTTTCCATACCCAGTGCTTCAATTACAACTCCACCAACTATTCCAACTATAATACCACTTACCAGATAAAGTGTTCCAATTTTCCAGCCAAAAATAGAATACAACATTACCAGAGCTACCTCATTCACAATGGGAGAAGTAATCAGAAAAGAAAATGTAACTCCCAGTGGTATTCCCGATTCTACAAAACCAATAAAGATTGGCACTGAAGAACAGGAACAAAATGGTGTTACAACCCCTAAAAGTGAAGCCATAATATGCCCTGTTATCTTTCTATAATTTCCTAAAAGTTTTTTTGTCTTTTCTGGTGGGAAATAACTTCTAATAATAGAGATAAAAAAGATCATAATAGAAAGTAAGAAAATGATCTTTGTTGTATCATAGAAGAAAAAATGAACTGAATCTCCCAGTCTGGTTCCTGCTTCGATGCCAAATAAATTATAAGTCACTAAATCTGCAAATTTAATAAATATTTCAAACACTAACAACATCCCCTTTCTTGTTTATCTGTTCTAATATCAGCTGCTGTATCTAATTTTTCAATATTATCTTTCAACTCTATCATATTCAGTTCAACTAATGTATCAGCCTTTAAAGATACCAATTTTGCCAAATATTTATCATAAACATCTCTGTTTATGGAATAATAAATCCATTTTCCGCTTTTTTCTTCATCTAAAAGGTCTAAGTCTTTAAAATAACTTAGATGCTGGGACACACTTGATTGAGATTTATCCAAGAGCTCCTGCAGTTGACAGACACAGTACTCTGTATCTAACAGTGATTTTAATATTTTAAAACGATTTTCATCAGCTATACACTTTAAAAAACTTAACAGCTCAGTCATTATCACTCTCTCCTTTTGATATTAATATCAACTAATATGATTATATAGTAATATTTTTCTCATGTCAAATGTTTTTTAAACAAACTCTTACTTAAAGAATTTATAGCAATTTTTTATTAAAATCAACCTTTAAAACCTTAATCATTAATATTATTATAAGATAATTCCAAAAATAAAGAATTGCCTAAAATTTAAGTTAGTATTTATTATAGAACAAGTCTAAAAACAGATCTCCATTTTTTATATAAATATCTGCTCAAATATTCACTGTTTTTATATTAACATTAAATAATATGATTGTCAAATGGTAAATAAAAAATTAATAGATAATCTTTGTTATATACGAGATAAGTAAAATATATTCAAAATTATTTATTTATTGATATCATATAATATTAATAAGAGCGCCTAACTTTATAGATGAAATAGAAATTGCAGTAGCAATTACCAGTTTAAAGAATTTGCAATTAATAAAATGTGCAAAGAGTTACTGATAATTACAGATAATAACTCATAAACCAGATTAAGATTGATATGTGACAGTACTTTTAAAATATATAATAGCTGGTTATTAATTTAGCTCTCTTCCCTCTTATTTGTTTTTGTATGCGTACATTCGATTACACTCATATTATAAACTTAAAAAAATTTTATCAAGCTCATTTAGTTTCAATTTTGAAGTAAAGCTTAAAAAAGATGAAATTACTTGTTATAATTGATATAATGATAGTTAATAAAGTTATCAAATAAGGAGTGTGCGGCTAAATGAGTAAATTACTCGTTCGTCCTAAAGATACCGGGAACACATATCAGGTCTGTACTTATATTAAAAAAATACTGAAATTGATCTAAAAATTGTAGTTCAAAAAACTCTACTTATAATTTTGCTATTAGAACTTTAAAATATCCTAGTTAGCTTTTATTCTGTTTTCATTTACTCAATAATTATTTTACTAAAAATACCAAGCCCCTTCTTTAATACTATAGATTTATTTTCTAATTTTTGATCATCAACTTTTTTGGAAATATAAACTGTTAAGTCTTTATATTTTTCTTTTCTAAAATAAGAATTATCATCTTTGGGTTCTCCTATTTCAACTCTCGGCGCCATATCTACAGCCATCTGGCCACCACAACAGCCTCTTATTGAATTAGTATAGATAAAAATTGAATTATCTTTAGATAAAATATGCTCATATGCCCTATCTTCAATTTTTAAATTCATTGTTAAGCTCCTCTCAACTTACTATTTTGGATTGCTACTTGATTAATGATTTTATCTAATCATATTTATATTTTAAAACATTTTAATATTACTTTTTAGCAAACAGCTTACAAATAATTAAATCTATCAACCTGAAGGAATGATAAACGATGAAAAAACCAATTGTTGGAATTACAGCTTTTTGTGATTGTGAAAAAGAAAAGAAATATACTAAAATTCGCTGCAGTTACATTAATGCTGTTTATAGAGCAGGAGGAACTCCAATTATTATCCCTCCCTTTGACAGTAATAAACAGCTTAAAGATTATATTAATTTAGTTGATGCACTGGTTTTAAGCGGTGGAGAAGATATTGCTCCGCTAAATTATGGGGAAAATAAAGTTGTTAAATTAGAAAATATAAATCCTGATCGAGATAAGTGGGAGATTTCATTATTTAAAGAAGCCTATAAAGCTGAAATCCCTATTTTAGGTATCTGCAGAGGCATGCAGTTGATAAATGTGGCTCTCGGAGGTAGCCTTTATCAGGATATAAATCAGCAGCTTAGTTGTGATTCATCTCACCTGCCGCTGGATTTAAAAAGAAGAGAAAATTTAGAATATGTAAGTCATGAGGTAGATATTTTAAAAAATACTTATCTAAATAGGATTTTATGTGCGGATAAATTAACTGTAAACTCACATCATCATCAGGCAATAAAAGAAATTGCTCAAGTTTTGAATATTGCTGCCAGATCTGAATGCGGCATAATTGAAGCTGTAGAAAACAAAGATAAAACATTTCTAATGGGAATCCAGTGGCATCCTGAAGATTTAATTGACGACTGCAGCTGTTTTAATAATTTATTTGCTGAACTTATAAAAGCAGCAACTACTAATTAATTTAAATTAGATTAAAAAAGGCCGGTCAAACTCTATGTCAGCTTCTCCCACCAAATCAAAAACAAGATTTGGAAGGAGTTTCCTTGCTACATTTTAGATGTAAATAGATCATCTTATAATTTTTAAGATTTACAACAGCTCAGCTTCTTTTATTTTTAACTTGAGACAAATCAAGATTCTTTATATCACAAGAAAAAATTTCAAGATTGAAATCATCTAATGATATACAATTTAATGAAATTAAATTAGAAAGATATTTATTATAAACTTTTCTATCTAAAGCATAACAGGTCTTTTTTTTAATTTTTTTATGATTTAGTAAACCTAATTCTTTGAAATAAGATAAATGTTGAGAAATGCTTGATTGAGATTTTCCAGTCAATTCTTGAAGATCACATACACAAAAACAATCTTCCATTAATAACCTCAAAATCATTAAACGATTTTCATCAGCCAGACATTTAAGAAATAAAATTAATTTTTCCATAATATCACTTCTTTTAATTATGATTTATTTTTTATATTAACATTTATTAATTTAATTTTATTATGGAATATTTATCATGTCAAATTTTTTCGATATTTTTCTAAATCAAACTCCTTCCATATCCAAGTTTTAAATAGATTAGTTAGATAAAAGGTTATTTTAGCTGCATTTGTATCTTAATTATTATTTTCACAAATACAGCTTTAAAATAACCTTTTTTAATAATTATTTATTCATCTGGCTTTTCATCATATTCATCATCTCGGTCATATCCATGTCTTCTCCCATCATTGACTTACAAGATAACATCATATCCTGCATTTTCTCAGGATCATTTTTAACTATCTTAAAAACTTTTGGCATTATTACTTTTATAAAATCAATTTTTTCATCATCAGAAAGTTTTTCAAAATTATTTTTTAATTCTTCCATTTTTTCACCTCCTCAAGTATATTTAACTTATATGTCTATAATCGAATCTACTCATATTATATGTTTTTAAAAAACTATTGTCAAATTCAAATGATACCTAATTCAAATGGTACCTGGTACAAAAAAGCCTTTTTGTACCAGGTACAGATATATACTTTATTCTGCCACATTTAAATAAAAAGAAAACTCACTCCCCACACCTTCTCTACTTTTAACCTGAATCTCACTCCCATGCTGTTTTACTATATTCCGCACAATGGAAAGTCCAATCCCCGTTCCGCCAAGAGATCGGCTGCGGGCTTTATCAACTCTATAAAATCTTTCAAAAATTCTTTCCTGATCAGCCTGAGGGATACCCATCCCAGTATCTTTTACAGAAAAATTAACTTTATCTCCTTCCTGCTCAACCCTAACTTTAACTTCTCCTCCGGCCGGAGTATATTTAATAGCATTATCTATTAAATTAATCAATACCTGTTTGATCTGTTCCCGGACCATATAAACCAGTGGTAAATTATCATCAATTTCAACTTCAAAATCTATATTCTTATCTTCAGCATTCTTCTCCAGCAAATTAGTCACTTTAATAACTACTTTTTCCAGATTTTCAGCCTTTAAATCAAATGATTGTGATTCAATTTTCGATAAGTTCATCAAGTCCTTAATTAAAATTGAAAGTCGATCAGTTTCTTCTTTAATTATCTTTAAAAATCTATCTCTAGTCTCTGGATCTTCAATATCACTCTCTAAAAGTGTATCCAGATAACCAACCATAGAAGTAAGTGGAGTTCTTAATTCATGAGAAACATTGGCTACAAAATCATTACGTACCGTTTCTAATTTTCTTAATTCAGTAATATCAGTTAAAACGATTACTCCTCCGTTGACTTTTTCTGCTTCATCTAAGAGCGGAATAAATGTAGCCTGAATAATTTTCTGCTCGGGATTTTTATATTTAATTTCCCTGCTGATACTTTTCTTTTCATCAAAAGCCCGCTGTAAATACATATCTATTCGGTGACTAAAAAGTGAAGTGATCAATTCTTTACCTTTTATTTTTTCTGCCTCAATATTAAAAATTCTGCGGGCAGCCGGATTAATCAGAGATACCTTTCCTTCTTTATCAACTGCAATTACTCCGTCGACCATACTTTCTAATATAATTTCAATTCTATTTTTTTCAGTAGAAATTTCACCAATCTTTTCTTCTAACTCAGAGGCCATATAATTAAACATCCTCGCCAGTCGTTCTACCTCACTGTTATATTTGCGAACAGGAATTCTCTGACTTAAATCACCTTCGGAAATTTTCGCTGCACTTTCTGTCATTTTCTCCAGTGGTTTGATAATACTTTTGGTCAGCTGCCAGCTTAAAAAAATCATTACTGTCGCTAAAATAGCAAAGAAAAAGAGATAACTTTTAATATCATCAACTAATACTTCATTGATGAAATCAAATGGTCGGGCGACTCTTAAAATTCCAATTACTTCGCTCTGATCTCGAATTGGAATTGCAGAATAAAGCATTTCCTCTTCCACAGTCTCACTGTAGCGGATAGATGAGCCGATACCCATCTTAGCTAAAGTTTCCTCTACCTCAGGCCGACTGAGATGGTTTTCCATTTCATCACTGTCATAATGAGAATCAGCTAAAACATCTCCATCACGGGCTATAATTGTGACTCTGGTCATAGTATCATCAGCCCAGTCATCTACCTTTGTTTTAAGATAATCAGACTTTTGATATAAATTTTCGGAAGTTAAATCATTTAACATCAGATTACTGTAATGACGGAGACTAACCCTTTCCTGTTCCAGATAAAAATCTCTATGATTTGTGCTAAGATAATAGAAAATGAAAGCTATAAAGAGAATCTGAATGATGATAAAAATTATAAAAAGTCTATTTTTAATTCCAAGCTTATGCCATTTTAACAAATTTATATCCCACCCCTCTGACTGTGGCTATATAATCAGCTTTGATTTTTTTGCGGAGTCTTCGAATATGAACATCAACTGTTCTCGTATCTCCCGCATACTCATAGCCCCAGATTTTTTCTAAAAGCAGATCTCTGCTTAAAACTCTTCCTTGATTAATCACCAAATAGCGGAGCAGTTCAAATTCTTTGGGGGTTAAAACAATCTTTTTTTCTCCATAAATAACCTCGTGGCGGGGAATATCTAATTTTAATTCACCAGCTTCAATTATCTCATCTTTTAATTTTTCGCTGTCAGCTTTAAATTCTTTAATCCGTCTGAAAATAGCTTTAATTCGAGCAACCAACTCTCTGGGACTGAAGGGCTTTGTCATATAATCATCTGCCCCCATCTCAAGACCAAGAATTCTTTCTACTTCTTCGCCTTTAGCAGTCAGCATAATTATAGGAATCTGACGCAGTTCTTCATTACCTCTCATCCGGCGGCAGACCTCCATCCCATCAATTTCGGGCAGCATTAAATCTAAAACCACCAGGTCAATTTCCTCAGATAGTTGTTCCAGTGCCGCCCTACCATCAGCAGCAGTTTCAACCTCATAACCTGCATTTTCTAAGTTGAATTTTATTAATTCCCTGATATTTTTTTCGTCTTCGACTACAAGAATTTTTTCCATTATAAATCCTCCCGGATTTCTTATTTTGAACTAATTCATTTTAAATTTTATCCTTTTTAGATGAATATTTTTGTTCAAATTCATTTCGAGCCTCAGCAGTCCATTTTTGAATAAATTCTGTTTTAGCTTCTGTATAACCATCACGATTATGCTTATATTCTTTTTCTAAACTCATTTTTAGTTCACCATATTCAGCTGCGACTTCAGGATGATAAATCAAATAATATATCAACAGTTGGCTTAGCCACAAGCTCTGGAACAGCAGTACTGCCGATCTGATTAATTCTTTCAATAAAATCTTCAGGCAGAATTACTTCCAATTTTTCTTTTTCTTCTAAATACCAATTTCTATATTCAGGATTATGTTCC
>JBHEOV010000080.1:0-8928 GCA_046260625.1 Halanaerobium sp.
GGCTAATACTCTGCCCGGGGTCAGTGGGGGAACTATAGCCTTAGTTTTGAATATTTATGAGACCTTAATTAATGCAATCAAAGATATTAAAGTTAAAAAATTGGTTTTTATCGGACTGGGAGCTGTAGTAGGAGTTTTTATTGGTTCAGCTGTGATCACAGATATTTATGCCTCGAATCCTCTGCTCTTAAATTATTTTTTATTTGGACTGGTGATTACCTCAGCTCATTCCACTTACAAAAAAATTGGCAGTTTTAGTTTTATTAAACTGCTTTTTATGCTTTTAGCTTTTGCAATTGCTTTATTTTTCTCGCGTGAAATCCAGCTGGGATTTGTTAATGCTCAGGGCTTAATGCTCTTTTTTATCGCCGGCTTTTTTGGCAGTATAGCAATGATTTTACCAGGGGTCAGTGGGGGCACACTTTTAATTTTAATGGGGGTTTATCATCCTATCTTAGCAGCAGTTAATAAGCTTGAGATTTTGACTTTAGCTGTTTTTGGACTCGGAATGGCTGCCGGACTTTTAGTTTTTGCCTGGCTTTTTTCTTATCTACTCAAAAAACATCAGGCAAAAATCATGGTGGTACTTACAGGTTTAATTTTAGGTTCTTCAGCAGCAGTTTTTCCAGCGCGGCTTGAACTTACAGGTTTTTTAGCCTTTGCTGCCGGAGTAGTTTTGATAATAATTTTAGAGATAATCGGAAAAAATACTTAAATGAGGATGAATAATAGTGGACTTTAAATATTATGATTATCAACAGGACTTATTTAAAGAAATAATCGGCCAGCAGGCGGAAGTCTACCTTTTTCAAAATTATCAGGATTTAAAAGAAGCAGTTAGAGTCTATCAGCCACAGCCTCTGGCAGAACAGAGTCTTTTTCTAACTCTAAAAGAGTTTAAAGAGCGATTATTTAGCAGTGAAAAAATAGTTATCAAAGAAGAAAAGTTACCCTTAATTTTATTTTCGGTCCTGACTAAAGCAGAAAAATCAGAGCTAAAACTGGAAAGCTATCAGGATATCTATCAGTTTTCAGAGCGTTTTTTTGCTTATTTTAAACTGCTGCAGGATTATAAAATAGACGGCTTTGAAGATCTGGCAGAATGGCAAAAAAAGAGGCTGAACAGATTAAATGAGATAAAAAAAAGATACCAAAACAAACTAAATCAGCTGGGATATTTAGACCAGCTGACTTTAGGTGAAAAAGAAAATTTGAATACCAATTTTTTAAGTGATTATCAAAAAATAAATCTCTTCAATATACTTGATTTTACACCTTACTTTAAGGAACTGCTGCAAAAGCTGAATCAGGATTTTGAAGTTAAACTGCATCTCCAGCTAAAAAAAGGAGATTTTGATGAAGATAAACTCTTACTTAAAGAAATTACAATGCCCAAAATAGAAGCTTCCAAAATTGAGATTAGAAAAAATAACTCCAGTTTAAAAAGCTTGACTGCTCTATTGGAGGAATTATCAGAATCTGATACAGAATCTAAAACGGAAACTGAAATCATTGATCCTGCTGCAGACATTGCAGCCGCTGATATTTTGAGTCAGAAATTAAATTTAGCAAAATATAAAAGTTTTAGGGAAACTGATCTCTATATTTTTCTGGAGAGTTTATATCAACTTTATCAGCAGGGCAAAAAGGACTCAAAAATTTTAATTGAGCTGAAAGAACTTTATTCTCTGACCGGGCAGGATTTATTTAAAAACTGGCTTGAGCTTGAGGCAGAGGCTCTGCTTAAAATTAACGATTTAATCAGAGAGGATTATTATTATCTTGATCAGGAGTTGATTGAAGCAGAACTGCCCGCCTTAAAAAAATTATTAAATTTCTTAAAAGAAATTAGAAAAATGAAAAATATAGATAATCTACTTGAGTTGATGGGTGGTTTGGCTGATTATTTACTGGAAGCTCAGGCAAAAGAAATAGTGGAGAAATTCAATGACAGCTTACTTGAGCTTCAAAGTATTGAAGAAATGGAAATAGTAAATAACTGGCAGGATTATTATTCTGATTCGGGGGCTGGATTATTTGCTTTATTTTTAAATCACCTTAAATTTAAAAATATTCGCCTCTCTCAGACTGAAGAGGGAGTAGATTTTTTGAGTTCTGATACTGCTGCTTGTAAAAAGAGAAAAAAAGTTCTGTTCAATAATTGTATTCAGGAAAATTTCTCACTTAAAAAAGATGGACTTTTCTTTTTGAGTGAAAAACAGCTTCAGGATAATGGACTGCAGCTGAAGCATCAGAGACTGCTTTTAAAAAAGTATGATTTTCTGCGGCATATTTTCAGTTCTGAAAAAGCAGTGATTTTTACTGTAGAAAATGAAGACCAAAATATTTCTCCGGCAGTTATTTTAGAAGAGCTGATCTTAGAATATAATTTGAAATATAAAGAATCTAAATTAAAAAATATGAGTGAAAAAGAAATATTAAAAAATTTATTTGATTTTGATTCAGAACCAGCATTGAAAGCTAATAGCTTAGCTAGTTTTAATCAGGAACTTAAAGTTGAGCCAGAAGATTTTGGCAGCTCTTTTAACTTCAGCTATTATAAATATAAGTATTTAAAAGACTGTTATCACCGTTTTTATCTAGAACAGCTGGCCGGACTGGATACCACTTTAGAGATCAAGCCTTCACTATCTTTAATGGCACTTGGGATTTTAACTCATGAGATATTCGGAGAGCTGATTCTTTATGCCAGAGATAATAAAATATTACCAACTGAGATTGAAAGCTCTATGCGCCAGAAAATCATTAGAAAGTCAATCAAAAAAAATGAGCTTAAAATAGATAAAGATTATTTAAATTATTATAATCAAATTATTTTTAAAAGTTTAGAGCGTTCTTTTATTCGCCTGGCTGAGCTGCTGCAGAAATATCTGCCAGAGAATTACAGTAAGATCTTAGTTGAATGGCCGGAATGGAATCGAAAGCTGCAGCGATATTTTAAAGCAACAGGAATAGATTTTTACCTTTCAGGTAGAATTGATCTGCTTTTATTAAATGAAGATGATTATTTTATTATTGATTTTAAAACAGGTAGTGGTGACTCAAAACAGCTTGATTTTTATTCTCTAATGCTGCGGCAAAATTATAAAGATCAGCTTCCTGCAGATAGCCGCAAGGCGATTTATAATGTCTTTGCAGAAAACTTTGAACACTCATATCATAAAATAGAAAAAGAAGATCAGCTGGGAGCAGAGTTGGAAGAACTTAGTCTGCAGCTTTTTAAAGCAGGAGTTTATGAGCGGATATATAAAAGCCGCTGTCAGCGCTGTCCTTACAAAGAAATCTGCAGAGTGGAGGTTAAAAGTAATGAAAAAAGTTATTAAAGCAAGTGCAGGCACTGGAAAAACTTACAGACTATCACTAGAATACCTGGCTGCACTTTTAAAAGATATAGATTTCTCAGAAATTATTGTGATGACTTTTACTAAAAAAGCAACAGCTGAGATTAAAAATAGAATACTTAAACATTTAAGAGCAATTATCAGCAATAGTTCGGAAAAAGAAAGTATTACTGCTGCTTTAAAAGAAATTTATCCTGAACTAAAAATTGATGCAGCTAAACTGGAAAAAATATATAAAAAAATGATTTTAAATGATGAAGATATTAAAATTTATACGATTGATGCTTTTACAAATCAAATTTTTGGCAGGGGAATTGCCCCCTTTTTAGAATTATATAACTATCAAATTATAGACGAGAGTCAGAATCAAGAAATAATTGAAGAACTTTTAAAAATAATTTTAAATAACGAAAAATATTATCAGCGCCTGCAGAGTTTTCTGGAAAGTAATACTGCTAGAGATTTAGAGCCCTATTTGAATTTCATCAAAGAAATAGTTAATAATGCCTGGAAGTTTATGCTTTTAGAATCCCAAGATAAAGAAAAACTACCTCAGGCTGAAATAGTAGAATTATTTGAAAGCAGCTATCAGACTCTAGAAGCAGTAGCTGAGCTGAGAGACGAAGAATTTTCTGCTGCTTATTTTGTCAAAGATGGCCGTCCCTTTTTCGAACAGTATCCCGAACTTAAAACTAAAAAAGAAAAAAAGGAATTTCTTTATCGAAGAAGAAATTATTTATTAAATGAAAGTTACTGGAGCGGCAATAAACTGCGAGCTAAAAAAACTAAAGAGCTAAAAGAAAAGCTGGAATTTGAATATGATTTATTCAGGAAAAAGTTGGCTGTAGAAATTTTTAATCAGGAAGTTATTCCGGCTGAAAAAGAAATTATTGATTTTGCCGAGCTTGTTTTATCTATTTATGAAAGGCTTAAATTTAAAAGTGGGAAATTCACCCATTCAGATATCAGTAATTTTACCTTTAAGTATTTAAAAGATCAGGAAATCGGACTGATTGAAAATGGAGAAGCGTCTGAATATCTGCTGGATCTCTTAGGCGGAGATTATAAGGCGCTTTATATTGATGAATTTCAGGACACCAGTATTCTGCAGTGGAAAATTTTGCGGCCGTTAATTAAAAAAGCCGAGGATTTTATTGCAGTGGGAGATCAAAAACAGTCGATTTACGGCTGGCGGGGTGGGGAGAAAAAGTTATTTGCCTCTTTAGCAGAAATTATTGATGCTGAAAGTGAAAGGCTCGAAAAATGTTACCGCAGTGATCAAAATATAATTGATTTACTTAATGATTTTTTCTCTAAACCGGAAGTTGACTGGGAATATCATGTTGTAGAGGCTGTTTCAGATTCTGAAGGGATGACTGAAGTGCTTTACGGCGGCAGTTCAGCTTATTATAATACTGATACTAAAAAGTTTGCCAGCTTAACGGCTGAAAAACAGAAGCAGATAGAAGAATTAAATGCCAAAATCAGGGGTGATCTGCCAGCTGAGATAGCAGCTGACATAAAAAAAAGATATGAGAATAATTTTGGCGAGGTCAGTGTACTGGCCAGAACAGCAAAAGAGCTGAATCTAATTGCAGAAAGTCTGGAAGCAGCTGAGATTCCCTATATTTTAGAAAATAGGAATTCACTTTTAGATGCGCCTCTACCTGCTGCAGCAGCAGATTTTCTATATTTTGCAGCTTACAGAGATTTTTATACTCTGCTGAAATTTTTGCGAAGTGATTTGATCAAATTAAGCAGCCAGGAACTAAAACTAATGCTCAAAAATCAGGATCAGCTAAAAGAATATTTTAACTCATCTGAGTCTCAATTGCCGGCAGCTTTCAAAAAGGAAAAAGATTTAACTAAACTTTTAAGTGAAATTAAAAAGACAGCTGATTTAGAATATCAGAAGTTAATTAATTATCTTTATCAGAAAACAGAATTAATAGCTCAGGCAGCAGAGAATAGTCTGGCTTTAAAAAATATATATAGTTTTTTTGAAGTTTTAAATTCATTTTCTTCACTAAAAAAACTACTTAATTTTATAAGTGAAAATAGAGAGACTGAGGAATTAAAACAGAAAAAAGTAGAAAATAAAGATGCTGTAACTCTAATGACTATCCATCAGTCTAAAGGACTTTCCCTGCCTGTGGAATATTTTTACTGGAATCCAGGCCGCAGAGGTGGCAACGGTGGAACTGGGATTAACTTTTATCTTGATTTTGATGACAATTATCAGGAACTAAATAATTATCTTTTTATTCAGAATGAATACCTTTCTATTTTAGACTGGCTGGATTATGACTTTAAGGAGAAAGCAGAAAAAAAAGAAGAGATGGAAGAAATCAACAATCTTTATGTGGCCTTAAGCAGAGCTGAAAATGATCTTCATCTTTATGTCGAGGCACCACGTAAAATTAAACCGGAAAGTGAACTGATGTGGTCAGGCAGCAGCTATGATTATTATGAAAAAATGCTTTTAAATTCCGTCAGAGCAGATGATTTGCTGGGGCTGCTGCAGGGAGAAAGCAGAGGTCAATCTAAGTCCTTAAAAGCTCAGCAAAAGAAAGATGATTATCAATTAAAAAGCTTAAATAAATACCTAAAACAGGAGGCTGCACTTTTTCCCCCAAAAAAAGAGAGTGAAAAAGAAAGTGAAGCTCGAAAATATGGATTTTTTCAAAAACAGGCCAGTGGTTTGAAAATTGCTGAAAGCAAGCTTAGAGGGCTGGCTCTTCATTATTATCTGGAAAATATTAAATATAATAAGCAGCAGGAGAAAGCTTCTGCCCAAAAAATGCTGAAAGCTAAGTATGGAAATTTACTGGGACTTGAAAAAATTGAGGCAGTAATTGAAGCTGGTGATCAGTTTATTGATGAACATCCTGAAATATTTTCAAAAAATTATCAGGTCTTTAATGAATATCTATTAAAAGAAAAAACTAATACTGGCGAAAAACAGTATCGGATTGATCGACTGCTGGTTGATCGGGAGCAAAAAATTGTTAAAATTATTGATTATAAAAGTGGTAGTTATCGTGATCCGCAGCAGCTGCAGAAATATCAAAATATTTTAAGAAAAAAAATTGAACCGGAATGGAAGATTGAAGCTCAATTTCTTGATATTTAGTTTTGTAAATCAATTAATATCTTTATTGGTAAAAAACAGCTATAATTACTAGTAGTCAAATTTATTTTATCTAAAATTGACTAATAGATAAATAAAAAATAAGAAAGGGTGATTTGATGAAAATTGTACTGGTCAGGCATGGAGAAAGTGAATGGAATTTAGCCAACAGATTTACCGGCTGGACGGATGTAGATTTAAGTGAACAGGGTGTTAGAGAGGCAGAAGAAGCAGGTATCTTACTCAAAGAAGAGGGATTCACTTTTGATCTGGCTTATACTTCTTATTTAAAAAGAGCGACCAAAACTTTAAATATAATCTTAGATACTATGGATTTGCACTGGATACCGGTAATTAAATCCTGGAAATTAAATGAGCGTCATTATGGTGCTCTGCAGGGATTAAACAAGGCTGAAACTGCAGAAAAGGAAGGGGCAGAACAGGTTCATATCTGGCGCCGCAGTTTTGATACACCTCCACCAGAGTTAGCTAAAGATGATGAGCGCTATCCAGGTCATGAAGAAAAATATTCAGAGTTAAGTGAAGCTGAGCTGCCAACTGCAGAAAGTCTTAAGATGACAATAGAGCGAGTAATGCCTTACTGGGAAAATGAAATTGTACCCCAGCTTAAAGCTGATAAAAAAATCATAATCTCAGCTCACGGCAACAGTTTAAGAGCATTAGTTAAGCATTTAGATGGTATATCTGATGAAGATATCCCCTCTTTAAATATTCCAACCGGCAGACCGCTAGTTTATGAATTTGATCAAGAACTGAATGTTAAAGATAAGTATTATTTAGGTGATCAGGAAGAGATTGAAGAGGAAATGAACAAGGTAAAGAATCAGGCAAAATAATAATTTAATCTAAATTTAATTTTTGCTTAATTATTCTTTAATTTCTCTCTGCTATATTATAAGTAAAAGGGTGGTGTTAGTAATGAAAAGAAAAAATGATTTACTTCAGAAAGCATTATTAGCCTTAGTTGTAATCTCATTGATAGTTACTGCAGCTCCATCAGTATTTGCTCAGGAGCAGCAGTCTCAAAGTATTTATCAAACAAATCATTTTGCAGATATTGCTGAAAAAGTGGATAATGGTGTCGTAAAAGTGACAACGACTGTTGAGACTTCCGGCAGCCAACAGCTGCCTGAAATGTTCAATGATCCATATTTTAGATTCTTTTTTGGTGACCGCTTTCAGATCCCAGAACAGCAGCCCCGGGAAAGACAGGGTTTTGGTTCAGGTTTTATAGTTTCTGAAGATGGTTATATAGTAACCAATCAGCACGTAATTGAAGGTGCAGATGAGATTGAAATTTCAATAAATAGTAGAGAAGATTCTGTAACTGCAGAAGTAGCCTGGTCTGATTTTAGTCTTGACCTGGCAATATTAAAAATTGATAATTCCCAGATAGAACAGGAGTTAACTCCTTTAGAAATGGGAGATTCAGAAAAAATTAGACCCGGAGATTGGGCAATTGCAATTGGAAATCCCCTAGGTTTTGAACACACAGTAACTGTTGGTGTGATTAGTGCCTTAGGCCGTCCAATTCAAATTCCTACAGAGGACCGTCAGGTAAGAACCTATCAGAATTTAATTCAGCTTGATGCAGCAATTAACCCTGGTAATAGTGGAGGGCCTCTGCTCAATAATCAGGGTCAGGTAATCGGGATTAACACAGCGGTTTCAAGAGCCGGACAGGGAATTGGTTTTGCAATTCCTGTCAATGAAATTAAATCTATTGTAAATGAATTACAGAATACAGGTGAGGTAACAAGACCCTGGATTGGTATTGCTTTTAGCGAAATAACTAAAGAAGTACAGGAATACTTCAGCCTGGATAATCGCAGAGGAGTTGTAGTTATAGAAGTTTATAAAGATAGCCCTGCTGAAAAAGCTGGCCTGAAAACCTATGATGTTATTAAAGAAGTAGATCGACAACAAATTGAGAGTACTTCTGATATCAGTGAAATAATTTCGGAAAAAGAAGTCGGAGATAAAATAATGTTTAAAGTTCTTAGAAATGGAAATACTGAGATCTTATTTGGTAGAATCGGTGACAAACCAAATGATCTTTAAATTATAGAAATAGTAATTAGGAATCCGGGCTCCAAAGGCCCGGTTTTTCTAACTTCGAGGTTTAATTTTAAGCTAATACTTGGTATAATAAGAGGGGTCTGAATGGGATTGAGGTCTGCAGTCGGATTAGAGAGTTTTCGGATATTCCAATTATTATGCTGACTGCAAAATCTGAGCTTGAAGATAAGATTGAAGGTCTGGATACCGGTGCAGATGATTATCTGACTAAACCTTTCGAAATAGAAGAATTACTGGCTAGAATAAGAGCTCATCTAAGAAGAGATGAGGGTAATGTTGAATTAGATAATGTGCTGAAAACTGCTGATGTAGTAGTTAATTTAGATGCTCATATTG
>JBHEOV010000081.1:0-492 GCA_046260625.1 Halanaerobium sp.
GTCTCTAAAGTTACTCGATCCCGCAGATCATTTAAAACTAAAGTCTGATGAGTTTCCGAAAGTCCAAGTTCCCAGGGCAGACCGGCATGGCGGATACTGGTTCTCGGAGAAGCACCTGTACCTCCATCATAGCCGCTGATTAAAATTACATCTGCCTTACCTTTAGCCACACCGGCTGCAACTGTTCCGACTCCAACCTCAGAGACCAGTTTAACATTGATCCGGGCCTCCCGGTTGGCATTTTTAAGATCATGGATCAGCTGTGCCAGATCTTCAATCGAATATATATCATGGTGAGGAGGAGGTGAAATAAGTCCCACTCCCGGAGTTGTACCTCTGGTTTCTGCAATCCAGGGATAAACCTTCTTTCCGGGCAGCTGTCCACCCTCACCTGGTTTAGCTCCCTGGGCCATCTTAATTTGAATTTCTTTGGCATTGACCAGATAGTGAGAGTTAACACCAAAGCGGCCGGAAGCCACCTGTTTAATAGCA
>JBHEOV010000081.1:596-8915 GCA_046260625.1 Halanaerobium sp.
CTTCCTGACTGATCGAGCCATAAGACATTGCTCCTGTTTTAAAACGCTTCATTATTTCTGCAGCCGGCTCAACTTCCTCTAAAGGAATAGGCTCCGGCTGGTATTCCGGTTCTAAAAGCCCACGCAGAGTCAGCATCTTAGAACTCTGATCATTGATCTTATCCTTATATGCTTTAAATAAATCATAATTATTTTCTCTAACTGCCCGCTGCAGCAGATAAATAGTCTCTGGATCATAGAGGTGTTCTTCTCCCTCTTTCCGCCAGCTGAAATTACCGCCGGGATCCAGTGTTTCTTTTTCTACTTTAACTCCTTTAAAAGCACTGTCGTGGCGCATAATACTCTCTTTTTCAATTTCTTCAATCCCAATTCCACCGATACGGGAAGCTGTGCGGCAGAAATATTTATCAATAACCGACTCTGAAATTCCAATTGCTTCAAAAATCTGAGCCCCTCTGTAGCTCTGCACGGTAGAGATTCCCATTTTAGCCATAACTTTGACAACACCTTTGACCGCAGCTTTAATATACTGTTTTTGTGCTTCAGCTTTTGAAAGCTCAAGATCTCCTACTTCTACAAGTTTATCTAAAGTCGCATAGGCCAGATAAGGATTAACTGCATCCAGTCCATAGCCGATTAGAGTCGCAAAATGATGGACCTCACGCGGCTCACCTGATTCGAGCACCAGACTGACTTCTGTTCTTAAACCTTTTTGAATTAAATAATGGTGGAGTCCACTTACTGCCAGTAGAGCCGGTACAGCAACTTTGCTGCCGTTAACTCCCCGATCAGAAAGAATGAAAATATTGACTCCTTCTGCAATCAATTTATCAACCTCTTCAAATAAGGTCTGCAGCCTCTCTTCTAAACTTTCTTTATTCTGATTAAAGATAATCTCCAGAACTGCTGTTTTGAAACCGGACTGATCCAAGTTTTTAAGCAGCTCCAGCTCCTCATTTTTAAGCAGTGGATGCTCCAGTTCCAACTGACGGCAGCTTTTCTGATCAGGCTGCAGCAGATTTCCTTCTGAGCCTAAAAATGTATTGCTGGCTGTAATCAGCTTTTCTCTAATTGAATCAATAGGTGGATTGGTTACCTGAGCAAAGCGCTGCTTAAAGTAATTATATAAAAGCTGGGGCTGCTCAGATAAAACTGCCAGGGAAACATCATTACCCATGGAGCCAATCGGATCAACTCCATCTCTGGCCATCGGAATTAAAATCTTCTGTAGGTCTTCATAACTGTAGCCAAAACTTTTCTGTAGCTTAACCAGCTCAGCCGACTGCAAATCCTTTATTCCTGAATTATCAGCCTCTGTTTTTAAATTCTTCGGCTCAGCTTTTAAATCTTTTAACTCAATTAACTCTTCTTTAAGCCACTGACCATAAGGTTCAGCAGCTGCAATCTCTGCCTTAAGTTCTTCGTCATTAATAATTCTACCCTCTGCTGTATCTAAAAGCAGCATCTTACCCGGTTCCAGGCGCTGTTTGCTGATAATGTTCTTCTCCGGCAGATCAAGCACTCCAACTTCTGAAGCTAAAATTAAGAGATCATCATCAGTTAGATAATATCTCGAGGGGCGCAGACCGTTGCGGTCCAGCACAGCTCCTACCTGAGTTCCGTCGGTAAAGGCCATCGCGGCCGGTCCATCCCAGGCCTCCATTAAAGTACTGTGATAATGATAAAAATCACGCTTTTTGCTTTCCATCTCCTCGTTATGCTCCCAGGGTTCTGGAATCATCATCATTATCGAATGAGCTAGCGAGCGCCCGCTTAAGGCTAAAAACTCCAAAACATTATCAAAACGAGCTGAATCACTGCCTTCAGGTGCAATCACCGGCAGCAGTTCCTTTAAATCATCGCTGAAAATATCGCTTTCAAAAATCCCTTCCCGGGCCCGCATCCAGTTTTGATTACCAAGCATCGTGTTGATCTCACCATTGTGGATTAAATAGCGGTTTGGATGAGCTCTTTCCCAGCTGGGAAAAGTATTGGTGCTGAAACGAGAGTGGACTAAAGCAATAGCACTTTTCATTTCCGGCTCAGTTAAATCCGGGAAAAATCCTTCCAGCTGCTCGGGAGTCAGCATCCCTTTATAGACTAAGGTCCGGCTGGAGAGAGAGGTAAAATACAGTTCTCCCGCATATTTTGAATTACGAATCTCATTTTCAATTTTTTTGCGGATCAAATACAATTTGCGTTCAAAATCAATTCCTGCTTCTAGATTCTCTGACTTCTCTATAAAAATTTGATAAAAGTCTGGCATAACTTCTAAAGCTGTTTTTCCAATTCCTGCTGTTTGAACGGGAACTTCCCGCCAGCCAATAAACTGCTGTCCTTCTGCTTTAATGACTTCTTCTACTATTTTCTTAACTTCTTTTCTCTTCTCTTTTTCTTGGGGCAAAAAGACCATTCCTGCTCCATATTCTCCCCTGGCTGGGAGAGTTACTCCATTTGACTCCATTTTTTGCCTCAAAAAACTGTCAGGAAGCTGCATCAGTATCCCGGCACCATCACCGGTATTCTCTTCACTACCACTTGCTCCCCTGTGGCTTAAATTGACAAGTACTTCTAAAGCCTGCTCAATTATCTGATGTGACTTTTGACCTTTAATCTGGCTCACAAATCCCATCCCACAGGCATCATGTTCAAATTCTGGACTATACAATCCCTGCTTTTTAGGCATTTTTGTAAAAGTCATAGTAAATCATTCCTTCTCTCTTAGATTAGTTTGTGACTGATTTCTCCTGTCCCCGGTACCCGAAAACGTTTTTGGTACCTGGTACAAACAACTATAAGGTGTACTATTTAGTATAGAGCTAAAGTTGCAAACTGTAAATAGCCTGCCTGATTTCTATCCTTGTATACAGGGATTATAATTAAAAATTAAAAAAGAGCAGCTTAAAACAGGATTTCTTTACTTTATACAGAAATATATTATAGTAAGCTAATATTTACTATTATAAGAATTATTTAATCAAAAAACTAATAAGCAGGTGCTCATAAAAATATGAAAAGTATCAGTTTTCGCAATAAGATTCTCGCTTTAATTTTAACAATCATCGTTGTTTTTACTCTAACTATCATTATCGCAATTACCAACAGTTTCAACTGGATTCTAGAAGACATAATTTTTGAAAATGAAATCAACAATGTAGCCCAAAAATCAGAACTGACGGCAAACTGGTTTGAAGAAAAGAAATCCGATCTAGAAATTTATGCCAATACTCAAGTGGTTCAGCAAGGCAGTTGGCCATCAAAACTTAATTATCTGCAGCAAGAACTTCGAAAAAGAGATAACAATTACTTTTTCTTCTTTATAGCTGATCAGAATGGAGAGTCGCTCATCCCCAACAGAATAAGCTAAACAATCAACTTTTTTATAATTACAGCAGCTTTTTTGATTATGAATATGATTTTATAAAAAATATTATCAATAAAAAGCAGGGCAATCTGACCTTTAGCGAAAACGAAAAAGAAAAACATGCTTTTTATCAGACTATTCCTGGAACTAACAACTGGAAAATTGTAAGTGTGCTGCCCCAGAGTTACCTGCAGCAGTCAATAAATCGAGTCAATGAAATTATCATCATTATTTCAATTTTTACGATTTTAATAGCAATAGTTTTAAGTATCTTTCTTTCCAATAATATTGCTAAACCAATTATTCAGCTTAAAAACACCTTTCAGAAAGGCGCTGCTGGCAACTTGAATATTCGCTCGGAAATCAAAAGTGATGATGAGATTGGTGAGGCTGCAAAAAGTTTTAATCAGATGATGGATGTAATTAAGGATTTAAGCTATAATGATTCGCTGACTGGACTGCCCAATATTAATTTCTTCAAAAAAGAACTGCAGAAGTATCTACCTGAACTGGAAGCAGAAAAATTATATCTCTGTGCAGTCGGAATAGACGATTTTAAGGTAATCAATGACAGCTTCGGCCATGATGCCGGTGATCAAATTTTAAAGAAGCTTGCTGCTCGCCTTTCAAATCAGCTTACAGATAACCATTTAATCAGCAGAGTAGGTGATGAGTTCTATTTTTATCTGAGCGAATCAACTTCTAAGTCTAAGATCAGAAAAAAACTGCAGAAGTTGCTCTCTCATATTAACAGTGATTACTTTATCAATGATAATATTATCTATCTTAAATCAAGTATGGGAATCTCTGTTTATCCAGATGACAGCCGAAAAGTCAATCAAATGCTTAAAAATGCAAGCCTGGCCATGCATTCTGTTAAGAAAAACAGCTCTGATAAAATGGCTTTTTATACAGTTAATATTGACCGCGGCATTTCAGAGAAAAAGAAACTGGAAAATCAGCTGGCAGCAGCACTTAAAAATGAAGAATTTATCCTGCACTATCAGTGCTTTAATTCCGGAGCCAGTGGAGAAGTTGTTGGTTTTGAAACTCTGATCAGATGGCAGCATCCAAAAAAAGGTTTAATCCCACCTGGAGTTTTTATTCCCCTGGCAGAAGAAAATGGATTGATCAAAGAAATAGGGAGCTGGGTTTTGGAAAAAGCCTGCCGCGAAATTAAAGAGCTCAATGACCAGCTGGAAAGCGATTACTATCTTTCGGTCAATGTCAGTCCGGAGCAGTTTATTGCCAAAGACTTTATCACTATTGTAGAAAATATAATACATAAAACCGGCCTCAAGCCTCAAAATCTGGAATTAGAAATCACCGAAAGAACAACTGTTGAAAATATTGATTATACAATTGAACTTTTAGCTCAGCTTAAGCAGCTGGGAGTTAAAACAGCAATTGATGATTTTGGGACCGGCTATTCTTCTTTAAACTATATTAAAGAATTTGCAATCAATACTTTAAAAATTGATAAATCATTTGTCGATGACTTTCTGAACAACCTGAACAACCGGGCCATCGTCAACACAATAATCACTCTGGCCCACAACTTAAACTTAAGTGTAGTCGCCGAAGGTGTGGAAGACATGGAGCAGGCAGAACAGCTTAAAAAATCAGGCTGTGATATTATCCAGGGTTATTACTACAGTCGTCCGGCACCACTGGAAGAGATCAGAGCAAGATTAGATAAAAACTAAAGACTTATATCAAAAAGTTTAATGCAATATTTTAAACCCGCTTCCTGATTATACAGAAGCGGGTTTAGTTTATTTAAGATTAGAATTTGATTTATATTCAACTGCACATTCTTTACCCTTAAATCCCAGTCCAAGCTTAACAATATTTTCAATCCCAGCTTTTTTAATACCGACATCATACTTTTTCTCTTCAATCTGAGCCAGCGCTTCTGCAGCAGCTTTTTGAACACTGATTTGAGAACTGCTATACTCATTTTTAAATTCCAGGATATAAGCTTTATTTCTCTTATTTTTAGGCATTATTACAAGATCAGGACGACCCTTTCCAAACTCCTGGTTACTCAAAATATAATAGTTATCATCCAAATAAAGCAGTAATCCCAGCATCAGACCGTGAAAAAAATTTTCCTGTTTTTCTCTTTCCTCGCCCCGACTCGAAATTTTCAAGGCTGAAGAACTATCATAATAACTTATATTAGCCATTAACAAATCTTCCAGAAAAACTTCAAAAGACTCGAAATCGCCTGAGAGCAGTGATTTAATTAAATTCTGAATCAAAGCTGCACTTTTGTTTTGCTGAGCAAACCAGTTATCTAATATATTCTTATAAATTTCTTTTATTTCCTTGTTTGGAATGCTAAAATTATAATAATTATCTCCATCGTTTTTAAGCTCTGCTTTTAAATAGCCTGAATGAAGCAGAAAGCTTAATGCCTTATCAACATTATTAAAAATATCTTCGTAAATAATATTTTTTTCAAGCTTTTCAGTTAAAAATTCATCTTTAAGCAGAGTTTCCAGATAATTTTTACTCTTTAATTGATCAAGTTTAAAACAGCGTCTGAGCAGAGAATTATCTCCACTATTAATCCAGTAAGTTTGTGGCTGATGATCTGAATCATCAACAAAATTAAGCAGACTCCAGGGATTATAAATTATTGTATCTCTGCCAAAAAGATATCCATTATACCATTTTCTAACTGTATCCTCTTCAGAATCTAAAGAATAATACTTCAAAAGCTCTTTAACTTCAGTTTCTGTAAATCCAAATTTATCCTTTGCCAGACTGTCACTTAAATCAGCTGTACTTGCATTATTAAAACCACTAAACATACTTTCCTGTGAAATTTTCATAATCCCAGTAATTAAAGCTTTTTCCAGATCAGGATTATCCTTCATAGTATCGACCATCAAGCCCCGCATTATATCCAGCATTTCTGTATAGTAATCATTTAGTTTTGCATAATGTAAGGGCGTATCATATTCATCAATTAAAACTATTACCTTTTGCTGATAATATTTTTTTAAATAACTGCTTAAATTTCTAATAGCTGAAGTAAAATTAAAAATATCTGCTTTTTTAGTCATGATTTTACTGAATTCTTCTTTCTGAAAATCCATTAAAATCTCACTCTGCAATAAATAACTATGTCTTAAATATTCGGAGGCAATTTCTTCTTTAAAGGCAGCTGCTGCAAAATCCCAATTTGAAGCTTTTACTTTTTTAAAGGAAAGTTCAATCACAGGATACTGACAGAAATGTTTATTTAAGAAATCCGTATTTTCCATAATCCGAAGTCCTTTAAAGCATTCTCTGATTTCAGCACCACTGTAATCCATATTTTCTGGATTCTGTAAAAAATATTTTAGCATAGAAAAATTTAAGCTCTTGCCAAAACGTCTGGGCCGAGTAATCAAAGTTACTTTTGTTATTGACTCCAGCAGCTCCGAAATTAATAACGATTTATCTACAAAATAAGCATCTTTTTCTCTTAATTCTTTAAAATCATCAATGCCAATTGGAATTTTTTTCATTAAGCTACCTCCTTCAAACACATTTTCTATTTTTATTATAGCATATAAACAGCCTGTACAAAAATTTAAAATCTGCCATCATAAAATTTGACAGCAGATTTTATCTAAAACTATTTACTCTCTTACCAGAACCAGATATTCAACTGTCTTTATCGCCTTTCCACCACTTCTTTTGAGCTCAAAAGTCAGCAGCTGATAGCCTGCTTCCCTGCCTCGCAAAGTCCAGCTTTTAATTCCACCCTGACCAACAAGAATTTGAGTCCCATCTTTTTCTGATTGATTCTGTTCCTCATTCTTATCTGAGTTTAATGCTAAAGGCTCATATTCCTGCTTCAACAGCTCAATGCTTTTATTTTCTTTTAAATCAAGCTGCCATCTGTAACCTGTGCTCGGATTTTCGGCCAGTTTAATTTCTAAAATTTGATCACGAGAAATTTCTGCAGTCATTAGATCAACAGCAATAATAAATCTTTGCCGCCTGACTATTTTATCAGCTTCAGCGTTCAGAAGCTTAAACTTAAGCAGACTAAAGCCCTTCTTTTCTGCTTTAAAAGACCAGCTGTGAATACCACCCCGACCTACTAAACCCTCTTTAGTCGGCAGCGGCTGATAATCATCATTTATTACTGCTGTTATTTCAGGCTTCTCATTTTCCAGCTGCCACCGCTGACCGGTGGAAGGATTTTCATATAACTTGATTTCTTTGACCTCTTCCACAGTTAATTCCTTCAATTCAACTGCTGCAGTACTTCCCTGTGCAGCAACCATAATTATTAGCAGCAGCAAAATCTCTGCAGCTATATTTTTAAAAATAATCTTCACTATTAACACCTCTTTTATATCTATTTAATTGAAATTTCGTCTACACTATTTTGATAACCATCATCATAACCAACTACTGTATTTGCATGATCTAAATTAGGACTGCTGTAATTATCAACTGTCCAGACACCACTACTGGTGTATTTTCTACTATCAATGGCAGTAGAAAGTAAATATCCCTGATCTAAAAGATCTTTAACCGCATTAATATCTGTATAATTATTTATTTGGAAATAATACATTGGATAATCAACTCGGTTGGCAGCCGCTGTTCTCCAGGCTGCTTCATTTCCCCAGCTTAGATGCTCACTGTCATCAGGCTGCATTTCCGCCCAGCTGGCAGCACCTACATTAGCCAGCATCATTAGATTATCAGTATAATAGCTGCCTGCATCCTGACCATCATTAATTAATTGATAAATAAAATCCGGACTCATCAGCTGGCTCTGATCAACTCCACTTACAGATGAGGCGCTTAAATCCCAGCCCTTATCGCGAGCCTGATAAAAGCCAAGCATATAATAGACTGTACTCCAGGAAGCACATGAACCTTCAGTTCCCTGATGCCCTACCGGTGGAAAATAACTGGAGTCAGAATGATCAAGACTTGCT
>JBHEOV010000082.1:0-397 GCA_046260625.1 Halanaerobium sp.
ATGGAGAAACTATCTATCTGGTCAAAGTTTTCGACGAGATTGTAATGCTCGGAGGCAGCAAAGAGGAATTGAATTATTTAAGAAGCTGGCCAATTGCTGAAATAGATTTAGACTTTAAAGATTTAAAAAAAGCAAAGAATAATCAGGCTAACTTTAAAAGCAAATTGAAAAACATTCTGGCTAAAGGTAATAATTCTAACAGCAGTGATCATGATGTTTAAGAAATTATTTTTACTGGCCTTAATAGTGTTATTATTATTTAGTTTTAGTTTTTCAGTTTCTGCCCAGGATTTTAATATCCCTAATATCTCTTTTGAAATAGGGGATGGCGAGGCTGAAAATCAGGGTGATGAGCTGGTAACTTCACTACAGATTTTGCTTTTATTAACAATTTTAT
>JBHEOV010000082.1:407-8881 GCA_046260625.1 Halanaerobium sp.
GGTATTAATAGGAATTGCAATCTTTTTAACAATTTTTATTATGTCGCCTGTCTGGCAGGGAGTAAACCAGGATGCCTTACAGCCCTATTTAACTGAGGAGATAAGCTTAGAAGAAGCTTATGATAATACAATTACTCCTGTCAGGGAATTCATGTTTAATCAGGTTGATGAGCGATCTTTAGCTTTATTTACCAATATAGCGGAAATCGAGCGGCCGGAGACCAGGGAAGATCTGCCCACCTTTATTCTGATTCCTGCTTTTTTAATTAATGAGATTAAAATTGCCTTTCAAATTGGTTTTTTATTATACATACCATTTTTGATGATCGATATGATTGTAGCAAGTATTTTGATGTCGATGGGAATGATGATGTTACCACCGGTAATTATCTCTTTACCATTTAAAATTTTACTCTTTGTGCTGGCAGATGGCTGGCATATTTTAATTGGCTCACTTGTGGAGACTTTTTTCTAAGAAATTTTGCTGGAGTTTAAATTTATAATTTTTGAAGTCGAAATAATTTAGGAGTTGAAGATAATGGGAGAAGCAATAGTCCTTGATATCGGCCGTGAGGCCTTATTTACAGTTATTATAGTTGTGATGCCTGTTTTGGGAGCCGGTCTAATTACAGGGCTTTTAGTTGCTATTTTTCAGGCCACAACTCAGATTCAGGAGCAGACTCTGGCCTTTGTGCCTAAAATATTTGCTGTTTTAGGTTCGATCGCATTTTTCGGTCCCTGGATTATGAGGACGGTAATTGAATTTGTACAGGAACTGCTGCAGACAATTCCGAATTATGTAGGATAGGGGCTGATAAATTTGATAGATAGTTTAATGATCAATGAATATATCTATTTATTTTTTTTAATTTTAAGCCGCTATCTTGGCATGATGCTGCTGACGCCTATTTTCAGCAGTCAGGTTATTTTATATCAGATAAAGGTTTTAATTGCTCTAACTTTAACTGCTGTCAGCTTTCCACTTGTCTCAGGTATGTATCCTGCCGTCTATCCAGAAAATAATTTATTGGTAATCGTAGAGATTCTTAGTGAAGTCAGCATCGGTCTTTTTATGGGATTTGCTGTCTTTTTAGTCTTTTCGGCAGTTCAGCTCGGTGGTCAGATAATTGATATGCGGATGGGTTTTAGAATAGCAAATGTTGTAGACCCTTTTAGTGGTGTTGACTCACCGGTTGTTGGTCAGCTTAAAAATATTTTTGTAACTCTTCTTTTTCTGGCCTTAAATGGTCATCTTTATTTAGTCAGACATTTATTTGAATCTTTTGAGATTATTCCGCCTGGTAGAGTTAATTTTTCGACTCAACTCTGGCAGTATTTTTTTAGAAGAAGTGCTGATATGTTTGTGCTGGCTGTCAAAATAGCCCTGCCCATTGCAGGTGCCATCTTTTTTATTGATATTATACTTGCTTTTTTAGCGAGATCAGTACCTCAGATGAATCTTTTTGTGATCGGCCTGCCAATTAAGATTATGGCCGGTTTAATTTTGCTTTATGTCTTGATGCCGGTACTAAATAATTATTATTCAGAAATTATTATGAATGTGATTAATGAAATACCAGCTCTTTTTCGGCTGATTGCACCTTAAAAAATTTTAGAATTTAATTTTATTTCCAACTACTATTTTGATTCAATTATAAAAAGGAGAAAAAATTATGGCTGATGGTGGAACTGGAGAAAAAACTGAAGAGCCGACGGCGAAGAGGAAAAGGGAAGCAAAGGAAGAAGGAAATGTAGCCAAAGGTAAAGAAATTGGTCAGGCTGTTACCTTACTGGCAAGTTTTATGTTCCTTTATTTTCTAATGCAGCAGATATTTTTCGGGCTCTTAGATGAGATCCAGTATTATTTTAAAAATTTAATTATAGAACCCTTTACAATCAAGCTGACATTTAATATCTTATATGATGCCTTTTTTGCTGTTGTCGAAGCAATCTATCCAATTATGATTGTGACAGCTTTTGCCGGGATACTGGTCAATTTTTTACAGATTGGAGCTCTTTTTACCACCAAACCACTGGTGCCGGATCTTAAAAAAATAGATCCGATTAAAGGTGCCAAAAATATTTTTTCGCTTAAGGGTTTTGTAGAATTACTTAAATCTTTATTTAAACTGGCTATGATTGGAGCTATTGCCTATCGATTTTTAATGGGCAACCTTGAGATCTTCGAAAAAAGTATTGATCAGGGCCTGGATGAATCATTAATGGCAATCGCAGCTTTAATATCCAGAATGGCTTTTGCAATAATTGCCGCTTTAATAGTTCTTGGAGTTTTAGATTTGCTTTATCAGCGCTGGCAGCATAATAAGGATCTTAAAATGTCTAAATATGAGGTTAAACAGGAAAGAAAAGAGATGGAAGGAGATCCAATGATTCAACAGCAGCGAAAGCAGAAGCAGCGCGAGATGAGTATGAACCGCATGATGTCTTCTGTTAAAGATGCAGATGTTGTAATTACAAACCCGACTCATATTGCTGTAGCCTTAGAATATGATTTAGATGAAATGGAAGCTCCAGTAATTGTTGCTAAAGGAGAAGATTTTGTTGCTCAAAAAATAAAGGAAAAAGCAAGAGAGGCCGAGGTTAAAATAGTTGAAAATAAGCCGCTTGCTCGATCTTTAAACAAGATGACTGAAATCGGGGATCAGGTCCCGGTTGAACTTTATCAGGCAGTTGCTGAAATATTAGCAAAGATTTTTCAAAATAAAAATTAGAAAGATTAGTTCATTAATTTCTGTTTTAGGTTTTAATTTTAGCTGAGAGTTGATATAATAACTATAACTTGTGTATAGATTTTGTTCCAAATGATGGAGGTTAATTTTATTAGTGGATAATAGTGCAGCTTTTACAAATATAACGAAAAATATGGATATAATTTTTGCCTTAATGGTAGTTGGAATTATAGTAATGTTTATTATTCCACTGCCAACTATGCTCTTAGATATGCTGTTGGCTGCAAATATAACCTTCTCAATGGTTGTTATTTTAGTGAGCATTTATACAACTGAACCGCTTGATCTATCAGTGTTTCCTTCGCTTTTGCTTTTTGCAACTTTATTCAGGCTGGGGCTTAATGTTTCTACAACCAGACTGATTTTGGGGCAGGGATATGCTGGAGAAATTATATTGAGTTTCGGTGATTTTGTTGTCGGGGGTAACTATGTTGTTGGTTTAATTATCTTTTTAATCCTGGTAATTATTCAGTTTGTTGTTATTACTAAGGGTGCAGAAAGAGTTGCCGAAGTTGCAGCCCGTTTTACTCTGGATGCAATGCCCGGTAAACAGATGAGTATTGATGCTGACTTAAATGCCGGTATTATCGATGAGCATGAAGCAAAAAGAGAAAGAGAAAAAATTCGTCAGGAAGCAGATTTTTATGGAGCAATGGATGGTGCCAGTAAATTTGTTAAAGGTGATGCGATAGCAGGTATTATTATAACTTTTATTAATATTATTGCCGGTCTGGTAATCGGTATGCTGCAGCAGAATATGGGATTTGGCCAGGCAGCGGAAACATACATACTCTTAACGGTTGGTGATGGACTCGTCTCACAGATTCCAGCTCTTTTAATTTCTACAGCCACAGGTATGGTTGTAACCAGAGCTGCCTCTGATAATAATATGGGAAATGAAATGACAGAACAGCTTTTAAAACAGCCTAAAGCTCTTTTTATAGCCTCAGCTGTCTTAATAATTCTTGGTTTTGTACCAGGTTTACCAACTCTTCCCTTTTTAGTGCTGGCAGTATTTATTGCTACTATGGGCTATTTAATTATCAGAACAGCAGAAGAGGAAAAACCTAAGAAAAAAGAAAAAGAGAAAAAATCTGAACTAAGCCCGGAAGAAAAACAGGAAATGAAAGAACAGGAAATTAAACAGCTGATTAAGGTTGATAAATTAGAAATAGAGGTTGGTTATAATCTTATTTCACTGGTTCTTCCCGAACAGGGAGGAGATTTTTTAGATAGAGTGGCTAATATTAGAAAACAGATTGCTATGGATTTAGGTATAATTTTACCTCCTGTCAGGATTGTAGATAACCTACAGCTGCAGCCAAATACATATAAGATCAAATTACAGGGAGTAGAAATCAGTGAATACCAACTTTTTGCTGATAAATATCTGGCTATGGATCCTGGAGATACTTTTGAAGATATTGAGGGGATAGATACAGAAGAGCCAGCTTTTGGAACTCCGGCGATCTGGATTGAAGCTGAACAGAGAGAAAGAGCAGAGATGGCTAATTATACGGTGGTAGATCCTGGTTCAGTGATGGCAACTCACTTAACAGAAATCATCAAATCTCATGCCTATGAATTACTGGGTAGAGAAGAAGTTAAGAAGCTAATAGATAATGTCAAAGAAGAAAATGAGGCAGTAGTAGACGAATTAATGCCTGATTTAATGAACCTGGGTGAAATTCAGAAAATATTACAGAATTTACTCTGGGAAAATATTCCGATTAAAAATCTGGTTTTAATTCTGGAAACTCTGGCTGATCATGCAGCCCGGACAAAAGATCAGACAATATTAACTGAATATGTACGACAGGGATTATCGAGACAGATCAGTAAGCAGTTTACTGATCAGGAAAATAACTTAGATGTCTTTACCATTGATCCACAAAAAGAAGAAAAACTTGCAAATTCCTTAGAGCAATCTGATCAGGGGAATTATTTATCACTCCAGCCAGCTGAAGCTCAAAATCTAATAAATAGTATAGTTCAGCAGGCCAAAGAATTATTGGAACAGGGTAAAGAACCAATTTTATTAACCTCACCAATGATCAGAAGGCCAATTAAAGAGATGGTACACCGTACTTTTTCCGATCTAACAGTACTCTCTTTCAATGAACTGGAATCTGATGTTGATCTGCAGGTTCAGGGGGTTGTTAAGTAAATGAAGGTAAAAAAATATACAGGCGAAAATATGCAGGATGTAATTTTTAAGGTCAAATCTGACCTGGGACCGGAAGCAGTGATTGTAAACAAAAGAAAGTTTAAGAAGGGCGGTTTTTTTGGCTTTTTCGGAAAAGAAATGTTTGAGGTTGTTGCTGCCTTAGAAGCAAAGAGTGATCAAGCAGAGCCTGCTGCTCGAGCTGATAATGATCAGCAGGGAGATGACGTTGTAGAAATATCAAATTACGGCCGCAGTGCTAAAAAAGCTGGTAGAACTAAAATTCAGAAAACAGCAAGTGAAGATCCTGAAAATAAAAACGCGATTAAAGAATTTATCAGCGATTTAAAAACAGCAGCTGATACTGCTGCCGAAAAAGAGAAAGCAGAGACTGAAAATAAGAAGAATAATTTTCGGGAGCAGTTAAATGAGCATCAGAGTCAGCAGGAACAAAAGGCTGAACAGCAGAATAAAGTTCAGACTTTAGAAAAAGAAAAGCCAAAAGAAAAAGAGGATTTAAATAAAAAAGAAAAAATTAAAGAGCAGAACTTTGAAAAAAATCAAAGAAAATTAACGGCTGCTCAAAAACTGCAGAATAAATTTCAGAATAAAAAAAATGGTGGCAGAAATGCAAACGAAAATTTAAATAACAGCAATCAATTATACAATTATTTATTGGATCAGGGAGTAGAGAGCAGAAATGTTAATTTATTTTTGAAAGGGATGGATGCTTACATTGAATCAGAAAATGATGATTTAGAAACTCAATTAAAAGATTATTTAGCGATATATTTTGCAGATAATACTGAAATAGAGCTTGACTCAGATCAGAAAGTAGTTTCTTTTATTGGTCCAACAGGGGTTGGTAAAACAACAACAATGGCTAAAATTGCAGCTCATTTTGCAGTTGAGAATAATAAAAGAGTAGGTTTAATTACAGCTGATACTTATAGAATTGCAGCGGTTGAACAGCTTCAGACCTATAGTGAAATTATAGATATTCCCTTTGCAGTCTGTTACAGCAGTTCTAAACTGCAAGAAATGATTGAGGGACAGTTTAGAAATTGTGATTTAATTTTAATCGATACTCCCGGCAGCAGCTGGAAAGATCAGCAGCAACTGGGCAGGCTTAAAGATTTTGTTAATCATGATTTTGTAGATGAAGTTCATCTTCTCTTGAGTTTAAACACAAAAAGCAGTGATTTAAGAAATATTGTTTCTAAGTTTTCTAAACTGGAACCTGATAAGGCTCTGCTGACCAAACTTGATGAAACTACAACATATGGTGATATAATCAATGTCAAAAAAAATCATAATTTACCACTTTCTTATTTAACCTGTGGGCAGGATGTTCCCGAGGATCTTGAAACAGCAAATGCTGATCAAATTTATAAATATTTATTTGGTGATTTTTATGCGTAGTCAGGCAGCTAAGCTCAAAGAAATAATGCAGCAGAAAAAAGACGAAAGTGAAGTTCAAAAATTTGAGACTTCATCTACCAGAACAATTGCCATTGCAAGTGGTAAGGGTGGGGTTGGTAAGTCTACTTTTACAGTTAATTTTGCCTATAATCTGCGCAAATTAGATAAAGAAGTATTGATTATTGATAGTGATATTGGGATGGCCAATTTGGATATTATGCTGGGGGTACAGCCCAATTATGATATGGGGCATCTGCTGCGTGGTGAATGCAGTCTGGAAGATGCAGTAATCGAAGGTCCAGCGGGAATAAAACTTTTAAGCGGGATCACTGGTGATGACAGTTTTATTGATATTCAAAATGATGCCATGGATAAACTAATAGAACTTGGTGATCAGATAGAAAATAATTATGATTATCTTTTGATTGATCTGGGAGCAGGTGCTGCTAAAAGCATTGTCAATACTATACTGGCTGCTGAAGAGTTGATTTTATTATTAACCACAGAACCAACCTCGGTGATGGATAGTTATAGTCTGATTAAAATTCTGTCCAATCATCAATACCAAAAATCTATCAAGCTGGTTATCAACCAGACTGAAGATGAAAAAGATGCTCAAAAAACAGCTAAAAGAATCATTAAAACTGTAAAGAATTATCTTGATTTAGAGTTAACTTTAGTTGGAAGTATAGCGCATGATCGAAAAATAAGTGCTGCTTTACGAAAGCAAAAACCTTATTCTGAAATATTTCCCAAGCGAAAAGCAGCCGGAGATTTCGAAAATATAGCTAGAAAAATAACAGGAGAAGAAAAAGAAAAACAGGCCAAAGGTGTAAAAAGTTATTTCTCAAAGATGGTTAGTTTTTTTAATAAACATGTTAAATAGTTGATGGAGTTGAGAATATGAAAGAGTTAGAGATAAATCAAAAACTTGAAATTGAAGTTTTATCAGGCAGCTATCAGGGAAACTATTTAAGTAAAGTTGCTGATTTTAGGGAAGAGGGAATTATTATCACCGGACTTTACCGAGAAGGTGCACCACTTCCGGTCAGATTAAATCAGGCAATTAATGTTTATTATACAACTGATCGAGCAGCCTATAAATTTGAATCTAAAATTTTAAAAAGAACAAATAAACCGATACCACTGCTTTTAATCGAAAATTATGATTCGGTGAAGAGAATTCAGCGGCGTGATTATTTCAGACTTGATGTTACTGGTAAAATTGATATCTATAAAATGATTGATGATAAAAAATATCCTAAAAAAGTAGCTGCTGCTCGTCTGCTTGATATAAGCGGAGGCGGAATTCAGATGCAGCTGAAAAAGAAATTTGAAAAAGGAGAAGAAATACTGCTCAGCCTCAAAAATATTCTAGCACCA
The DNA here is from genome assembly GCA_046260625.1 of Halanaerobium sp. Taxonomy (GTDB): domain Bacteria; phylum Bacillota; class Halanaerobiia; order Halanaerobiales; family Halanaerobiaceae; genus Halanaerobium. The sequence continues at coordinate 8,127 of JBHEOV010000082.1, forward strand.
AAGGAGTTTATTAAATCAGAAATAGTTAGAATTGACAGGGAAAATGATGAGCTTTATAATTATGGAGTACAATTTTTAGAAATTGAAGAAGAACAGCGAGAAGAAATTATTCAGTGGATTTTTGCTTATCAGCGTAAAAGTAGAAAAAAAGGGTTGAGTTAGATGTTAGCAAATTCATTGATTGTGGGTTTGATTACATATAACGCTGTAGTTGTCTATAATTTGCTGGGGCAGAGAAGTCTGGAAGCTGTTTTTTGGCTTGGCCTAAGTTTTTTATTTTATTCAACTCTGATGACTTTGTTTTTGCAGCTTAGTTTTTATCTTTTAAAAGATTATACTGCTCAAACTGATTCTACAAACAACAATCAAGCTGGGAATAGTTCTGTAAAGGAGAATGGTTCTGCAGCAGAAACTGAAGCAGAAATTGAAGATTTAGAGCCTGAAGAGCAGGAATTTGAAAAATCTACAGTTGAGAATGAATTTGATAATGAAGGATTTTCAGCACTTAATCAAGAAGGTTTTGATTATCAGCAGAATACAAACCAATAAATTTGCTAAAGGAAGATTATTATGGCTTTAGATAAATCTTTATGGAAAAAGTATAAGGATGATGATAATCAACAGGCCAGGGAAGAAATCATTTTAAAACATCTGGGACTTGTAAGATATGCTGTAGGAAGAATAATTATTATGCTTCCAGATCACATTGAAGCTGATGATTTAGAAAGTTACGGTATAATTGGCTTGATTGAAGC
>JBHEOV010000083.1:0-8476 GCA_046260625.1 Halanaerobium sp.
GTCCTCCAGCGCCTATGGTACTGCATTGGTAACGATGTGGGAGAGTAGGTCGCTGCCGGTTCTTTTTTTTATTTAAAATTGTCTGAAAATTAAAATAAATAGATATTTTATGCTTTAAATAAAAATATTTTCTAAAATTAGAATTAAAATAAAGGAATTTTGATTTTTTTATTTAATATACTAGATAGTAGGGATAATTTTAAAAAATACGAATTGAGTAGAAAGGAGAAAATTTTTATGAAAAGAAGATTTTTATCTATGCTTATTGTTGTGTTGGCACTTAGTCTTTTGTTTCCAGTAGTGATTTCCGCTCAGGAGGGCGGAGATATTCGAGTAGGTATTGGTGCAGATCCTGAATCACTGGATCCATTATATGCACAATCATCCCCTTCAGCTATGGTAATGGTCCATATTATGGAGACATTATTTGAGATGACTCCAGAGGGAGATATTATTCCTTTGTTGGCAGAGGATTATGATGTTTCTGATGATGGTTTAACTTATGATCTTTATTTAAGAGAAGATGTAGAATTTCATGATGGAACACCATTTAATGCAGAAGCTGTTAAGTTTAATTTAGACCGTTTGCTTGACGAAGGTGCTGTTTATTCATTTTTAATTAACAAACTTACTAATATTGAGGTTATTGATGAATACACAGTCCGCTTAGAAACCGATGAGCCATTTGCTCCAATTTTAGCTCATTTATCTCATGATTTTATTTCCATGATTAGTCCTGCAGCAGTTGAGGAACATGGCGATGAGGTAGGAAGTCAACCTGTAGGAACAGGTCCATTCGTTTTTGAAGAATGGTCCCGCGGTGAAGAAATTGTAATGAGCCGTAATGATGATTATTGGGGTGAAAACGCAAACGTTGATACTTTTACTGTTTTAATTGTTCCAGAAGAAGCGACTAGAGTAGTTATGTTAGAAACTGGTGAAGCTCATGCTATTATGAATGTTCCAGCAAGAGATGTACCGAGATTAGAAGAAAATGAAGAATTAAAAGTAGAAACTGTTGAGAGTTTAAGAACATTATATATAGGTCTTCATAATCAGAGAGAGCCTTTTGATGATGTTAGAGTCAGAAAAGCAGTTAACTACGCTGTTGATAGTGAAGCTATAGTCGAAAATATACTTTCAGGTGCCGGACGCGCTTCTGATGCTCCAATTTCACCTAATGTTTATGGTTATTCTGAACAGGAATTGTACAGCTATAATCCTGAAAGAGCAAAAGAATTACTTGCTGAAGCAGGATATGAAGATGGTCTGGAGGTAGAATTCTATTATCCATCTGGTAGATATCCTATGGATTCTACTATTGCACAGGCTGTACAGAGTCAGCTTGCTGATGTAGGGATTGAAGCAAATATGCAGACTATGGAATGGGCAACCTATCTGGAAGTATTAGGTCAATCTCCAGAAGAAGTTGAACATGATATGTATTTCTTAGGTTGGGGTACAGTAACTGGTGATGCAGATTATGGTTTATATGCATTATTCCACTCTGACGAATTTGCTCCTAATGGTAATAACTGGCACTTTGGCGATATTGAAGAAGTTGATAGTTTATTAGAAGAAGCAAGAATTGAAACTGATGTAGAAACAAGAAAGGAATTATATGCTGAAGCAATTGCTGCAATTTGGGATGATGCTCCCTGGATTTTCTTACACAGTATTTCTCAGTTAAATGGTGTAAGAAATGAAGTTGAAGGATTAGTTCACCATCCTAGAGAACACATTAATGTTAGTGAAGCATATTTCGTAGAATAGTTAATAGTAGATTAGTAACTTACTTAGACCCTGCAGTTAGATCAGGCAGGGTCTTATTTCATTTAAAAGCTTTAAGTAATTTGGAGGGTTTTTTATGTCATCATATATATTTAGAAGAATTTTATTGTTAGTACCTGTTTTGTTGGGAGTTGCAATTATAGTTTTTGGGATGGTTAGACTGCTACCTGGTGATCCTGCAGTAGCAATGGCAGGTGTTCATGCTACGCCTCAATATATAGAACAGGTTAGGAGTGAACTTGGACTTGATGAACCAATTCCAGTCCAGTTTGGTGTTTTTATGAATAGACTGGTCAGAGGTGATTTAGGAATTTCTACCCGGACAAATAATCCGGCGATCAATGAAATCTGGCCGCGCTTTAAGAATACTTTTTATTTAACTTTTATAGCACTTATTATAGCCAGTCTGGTTGGTATTACAGCTGGTGTGATTTCTGCAGTTAAACCATATTCAGCAATTGATCAATTTGTTATGGTTTTTTCTTTATTTGGTGTAGCTGCTCCGGTTTTTTGGCTTGGCTTAATTTTAATGCTTGTTTTTTCAGTAAACTTAGGCTGGTTTCCTTCTTCGGGAATGGGAAGTGCCAGACACTTTATTTTACCAGCGATTACTTTAGCAGCTAATTCAACTGCTTTAATTGCTAGAATGACCAGATCAAGTATGTTAGAGGTTTTAAAAAACGATTATATAACTACTGCTAGATCCAAAGGTTTGAAAGAAAATGTAGTTATTATTAAACATGGCCTGCGTAATGCATTAATACCTATTATTACGATACTTGGACTTAGATTTGGTATGTTACTTGGGGGAGCCGTATTAACTGAAACGGTATTTTCCTGGCCTGGAGTAGGTAGATTAATGGTTGATTCAATACTTGCTAGAGATTATCCGGTTGTTCAGGGATCAGTTTTATTATTGGCTCTGATGTTTGTCTTAATTAATTTATTAGTTGATGTTTTATATGCATTTTTAGATCCACAAATTCATTATAATTAAGGAGGGAGCAGAATGAAATTTTTTGAAAGTAAAGCCTTTAGACAATTAAAAAGGAATAAACTTGCAATTGCAGGGACTATTTTTATTATTGCTTTATTTATTGTAGCAGCTTTTGCTCCCTTAATTGCGCCATATGGCCCTTTTAAAACTGATTTTTTTAAAACATTAGAAGGCCCTTCAGCTGAACACTGGTTGGGAACAGATGATTTAGGACGTGATGTTTTAAGCAGATTATTATATGGAGCCAGAATTTCAATTACAATTGGCTTTATATCTGTAGCAATTGGGCTTGTTGTAGGAGTTCCAATTGGAGCTATATCTGGTTATTATGGTGGTAAAATAGATATGTTTGTGCAGCGGCTGGTTGATATTATGATGGCCTTTCCTGGAATGCTTTTAGCAATTATTATTGTTGCTGTAATGGGAGTGGGTCTGGTTAATGCTATGATTGCAGTTGGAATTGTTTCTATTCCTACTTATATTAGATTAGTAAGAGGATCTGTTTTGTCGATTAAAAACAGAGAATTTGTGCAGGCAGCAAAAGCAATTGGAGTTAGAGAATCTGTTATTATTTTTAAACATATTTTACCACACTGTCTGGCCCCCATTATTGTTCAATCATCATTACAAATCGGTGTTGCTATTTTATGGGCAGCTGGTTTAGGATTTTTAGGTCTGGGTGCCCAGGCGCCGACACCTGAATGGGGAGCAATGTTAAGTCAGGGTAGAGGTTATATTAGAACAGCACATCATGTGACAACTTATCCAGGTATTGCTATTATGCTGAGTGTTTTAGGTTTCAATTTGCTTGGTGATGGCTTAAGAGATGCACTTGATCCTAAGATGAGCAATTAGAGAATAAAAATTAGTTGAAGTGAATAAATCAACAAATTGTCCTGTCACCACAAAAAAAGCAAAAAATATTGTAGTGGCAGGATAATAATTATTTAATTTTGTAAAATGTTTGACAATTATAATTATTAATGCTATACTTTATCTACAGTCAAATAATAAAACTAAGGTTGAGTCGAAGAGAAAACCTTATTGAGATTTGGAGGGGGTACTATACCCAATTTTATCTAAATTTCAATAAGGTTTTTTTGTATTTTAAAAAGCCTTTTTAAATCTGCAGATTTTTATATAAAAAGGAGTTGGATTGTAAGGGATAGAAAAATTATCATTATTAAATGGGGGTTTATTAAAAATGGAAAAAGAAAATTTATTTGGGGAATGTTTATCAGAGGTTATTGGTACAGCAATTCTATTGTTTTTTGGAGCTGGTGTTGTTGCTAATTTGGTTCAGGTAGGAGCAAATATCACCTGGTGGGAATTATGTTTACTCTGGGGACTTGGAGTAACAATGGCAATTTATATCACAGGCGGAATTAGTGGTGCTCATATTAATCCGGCTGTTACAGTTGGTTTAGCAGCAGTTGGAGATTTTCCCTGGAAAAAGGTTGTTCCTTTTGTTATTTCTCAGACTATAGGAGCATTTATCGGAGCTGCTGGAGCATATTTTATTTTTGCCGAGCAATTTGTAGAAAAAACAGCTGCTAATATGACAATTTTTCATACAATTGCCATGGATAACATCTCAAATCCTAAAGCAATGATGATCGAAATGATTTTAACAGCAGTATTGTTGATGGGTGTTATGGCAATGACAGAACCGCTCAATTCAACTGCACCAAAAGGACTGGGAGCAGCAATATCTGTTGGACTTTTAGTTGCTGGTATCGGTGGTATCGCTGGAACACTAACAGGTTTTGCTATTAATCCGGCACGAGATTTTGGGCCAAAGTTATTTACTGCTCTAGCTGGTTGGGGAGCAACACCATTTACAGAACACAATTTTTATTTCTGGGTTCCGATTGTAGGGCCGCTAATCGGTGGAGTTTTAGGAGCAGTAATTTATAAGAAGTTCATTAGAGCTTATCTACCTGATGTTTTAAAAAAGGGAGAAGCTAAAGAAGATATGATGACTGGAGATATTCAAGATGAAAAAAAGACTTCAATTGCAGCAGAAAAAAGGAATAGTGAAGCAGTAGCTAGAAATTAACTTTAAGGGAGTTAATATTTTCTTTTTAATATAAATAAAAATTAATAAGTGGGGGAATATCAAAATGGAAAATTATATTTTAGCAATTGATCAGGGTACAACAAGTTCACGGGCAATAGTCTTTAATCACGATGGGGAAATAGTTGCTTCTTCCCAGAGAGAATTTACTCAGCATTTTCCAAAGCCGGGCTGGGTTGAACATGATCCGGATGAAATTTGGGGTACTACACTTGCTGTAATGGCTGATGCAATGGGGAGAAAAGATATCAATCCATCTCAAATTGCTGCGATTGGAATTACAAACCAGCGGGAGACAACAGTTGTCTGGGATGCAGAAACAGGTAAACCGATCCATAATGCAATAGTCTGGCAGGACAGAAGAACAGCTTCTATTTGTGATGATTTAAAGGATCAGGGATTAGAAGAGAAAATAAAAAATAAAACTGGTCTGGTTGTAGATGCTTATTTTTCAGGTACTAAAATAAAATGGCTGCTGGATAATGTAGATGGCGCCAGGGAAAAAGCTGAAGCTGGCAAATTAAGATTTGGTACAATTGACAGCTGGTTAATCTGGAAATTAACAGGTGGAGAAACTCACGTTACAGATTATACTAATGCATCTAGAACTTTGATTTATAACATATTTGATTTAGAATGGGATCAGGAAATGCTCGATATTTTAGAAATTCCAGAGTCTATGCTGCCGGAAGTTAAACAATCCAGTGAAGTTTACGGAGAAACAGCAGATTATCATTTCTTTGGTCAGAATGTTCCGATTGCTGGAATCGCTGGAGATCAGCAGGCAGCTACTTTTGGTCAGGTCTGTTATGAACAGGGAACTGCTAAAAATACTTATGGTACAGGCTGCTTTATGTTGATGAATACTGGAGAAAAAGCAGTAAAATCTGAAAATGGTCTTTTAACAACTATCGCTTATGGAGTAGATGGTAAAGTTAACTATGCTTTAGAAGGATCAATCTTTATTGCAGGAGCTGCAATTCAGTGGCTGCGGGATGAAATGGAACTAATTAATTCTGCTCCTGAATCAGAAGTACATGCCCGCAAAGTAGAAGATACAGGTGGAGTTTATGTGGTACCAGCCTTTGCAGGACTGGGAGCTCCCTACTGGGATATGTATGCTAGAGGAACTATTGTTGGTTTAACCAGAGGTTCTTCTAAAGATCATATTATTAGAGCTACTCTGGAATCAATTGCCTATCAGAGCAGAGATGTTTTAGAAGCAATGGAGGCCGATTCTGGTATTGAACTCAAGAAAATGAGAGTAGATGGTGGAGCAGCAATGAATGACTTTTTAATGCAGTTCCAGGCTGATATTCTTGGTTCAGAAGTTGAGAGACCAGAAATTAACGAAACTACAGCTCTTGGTGCAGCTTATTTAGCAGGTTTAGCTGTAGGTTTTTGGGAAAATAAAGAAGAACTTGTTAAGAAGTGGAAGAAAGATAAAGACTTTAAATCTGAAATGAATGAAGAGAAACGAGAAAAATTATATAGTGGCTGGAAAAGAGCAGTTGAGCGTTCTAAAGACTGGTCTGAAGAGTAAATTAATATTTATGACTAGACTATTTTCACAGCCGGGTCAGAAAAGATCTGGCTGTGAAATATAAAATTTTAGGGGGAAAATTAATTGAGTAAAAAATATGATGTAATTATAATTGGAGCTGGAATTTCTGGCTGTGCAGTAGCCTGGAAACTGGCCAGATATAATTTAGATATTTTACTTTTGGAAAAAGAAGCTGATGTAGCAACAGGAACAACCAAAGCTAATACAGCTATTATGCATGCAGGTTATAATGCAGATCCAAATAAACTTAAAGGACGTTTGAATGTAAAAGGTAATGAGGAAATTAGAGAGGTTTCTAAAAAATTAAATATACCATATAAAGAAATTGGTTCACTGGTTGTAGGACTTGAGGGTGATGATCTAAGTGTAATTGATGAATTATATCAAAAAGGTTTAAAAAATAATGTTAAAAATATGGAGATTGTTGACCGCGACTGGTTATTTGAAAATGAACCACATATTTCTAGAGATGCGGTAAAAGCTCTTTGGGCCCCAACTGCAGGTGTAATTACACCCTGGGAAGCAGCTCATGCAATGGCTGAGAATGCCGTGGCTAATGGAGCTGAAGTTAAGTTAGAAACAGCAGTTGAAGATGTGCTGACTGATGATGGGAAAGTTGTTGGTGTCAAAACAAACAGGGGAGATTTTGCAGCAGATTATGTAGTTAATGCAGCCGGTCTTTATGCAGATGAGATTGCAAAAATGGTGGGAGTTGAAAAAATAAATATTACACCTCGTAAAGGTGAATATTATATTTACGACCATGCTAAAGATTTTGCAGTCAATCATGTTGTTTTTCCGGTCCCAACTCCAATTAGTAAAGGGATTGTAGTCACTCCAACTGTAGAAAATAATCTTTTAATTGGACCGACTTCTCATAATGTTGAAAGTAAAACTGATCTGGCAACAACCAGAGAAGGTTTAAAAGAGGTTTATGAGGGAGCGAAAAAGCTATATCCTGAACTTGATTTAAGAGATACAATTAGAGTTTTTGCCGGTCTAAGAGCAGCAGATGATACAGAAGACTTTGTGATTGAAGCTGCAGAAAATGTTAAAGGTTTTGTCAATGTTGCTGGTATTCAGTCACCTGGGCTTGCTTCTTCGACAGCAATCGCAGGTTATACAGCTGATATTCTTAGAGATGAAGGCCTAAACTTATCAGAAAAGAAAAATTATATAGAAACCAGAGAAGAGCCGGTTAGATTTTATGAAATGACAAATAAGGAAAGAGCTAAAATGGTTGATCAGAATAAAGATTATGGTCAGATTATTTGCCGCTGTGAAACAGTATCTTATAAAGAAATTGTAGATGCAATTAATAGTCCAGTCGGTGCCAGAACTGTAAACGCAGTTAAGCGCAGAACCAGAGCTGGAGCTGGGCGCTGTCAGGGTGGATTTTGTGGACCAAGAGTAGTAGACATTATAGCTCAGGAGCTCGGCATAGATCCAACTGAAGTCAAACAGGAAGAAGCAAATTCTCAAATTTTAGAATATAAGATTAAAGAATTACTGGGAAGTAAGGTGATGAATAATGCTTAATGTAAAAAAAGATTTAGTTGTAATTGGTGGAGGTCCTGCCGGACTTGCTGCTGCAAGAGAGGCTTATGATGAAGGCATCAAAGACGTAATGATTTTAGAAAGAGACTTTGAACTCGGTGGAATCTTACCACAGTGTATTCATAATGGATTTGGACTTCATCATTTTAAAGAAGAACTTACTGGCCCAGAATATGCACAGAGATTTATCAATGATGTTGAAGAAAGAGATATTGAAGTTAAATTAGATACTATGGTTTTAGATGTAACAAAAGATAGAAAAGTTTATGCGATGAATAAAGAAGAGGGCTTTTTAGAAATAGAGGCTAAGGCAGTTGTCCTGGCAATGGGTTGTAGGGAAAGAACAGCAGGTGCGATTGGAATTCCTGGAACCAGACCGGCTGGAGTTATAACTGCAGGTACAGCTCAGCGTTATACAAATATTGAAGGTTTTGTACCTGGAGATGAAGTAGTAATTCTGGGTTCTGGAGATATTGGTTTAATTATGGCC
>JBHEOV010000083.1:8486-8847 GCA_046260625.1 Halanaerobium sp.
AAGATTATGATATTCCATTGATGCTTAACCATACAGTAACGGCAATTAAAGGTGAAGGACGTTTAGAAGCAGTTGAGATTTCTGAAGTTGATGAAAATCTAAAACCCATACCAGAAACAGCTAAAACTATCAAGGCAGATACCTTATTATTATCTGTAGGCTTAATCCCAGAAAACGAGCTTTCTAAAAAAGCTGATGTAGTACTTGATGACCGCACAGGTGGACCAATTGTCAATGAAGGACGGGAAACTAATATCGAAGGAATTTTTGCCTGTGGTAATGTGCTGCATGTTCATGATTTAGTAGACTGGGTAACTGAAGAATCGCAAATTGCAGGTGCTCATGCTGCTAAATATATTAA
>JBHEOV010000084.1:0-8679 GCA_046260625.1 Halanaerobium sp.
GCAATTACTGTTTCTGTAATCTCAGCAAGTGCTAATCTTTTACTGCGAGAAATATCCATTTCCATAGCACTCTGACGAAGATCTTCCTGAGCTGCTGATAAATCAGCAGGTAAAATTCTATTTCCTAATTTATTCTGGAGTAAATTTAAAGCTCTTTCATTTGAGTCAACTAATTCTTCTCTAGTTAGAGTAATTAAGGCAGCTATATTTTCACCGCTTAAATTAAAATTAATTTCTCTGTTGACTAAATTCACAATCTCATTAATTTCTTCCTGACTAAAACCTCCAATTTCAGCTGCTGTAAGTCCATCCTCTTCAGCTTCTGACTCCGGAGAAGATTCACTGGCAGCCTGATCACCCTCCTGAGATTGATTAATATCTTCTTCTAACTCCAGAGAATTTCTATTATTATAGAAAAACTCTCTTTCGCTGCTTACAGCCTCAAATAAATTGTTAACTTTCTCTAACACTTCTTCTTCGACTGTACTGTCTTCTTCATAAACCCTGGGAGCTGTATCTGCAGCTCGCTGTCTTAATTCAGAAGTTCTGCTCTCATCAATAAAAGTAATTGTTCTGGGAGCAGTAATATCACTCTGACTAACCTGACCTGCTCTTAAATCTACCTGATTTGGAATTAAATCCAGACTTAAAATTAGGGCAACTAAAATAAAGAAAATGACCGCCCAAATTATTTTATAGGTATTTGTTGAAAAATCAAGATATTCTCTTCTCCAGTTACGGAGTTTGAGCCTTAACTTTTTCATAAATTTCATTTTTAGCTCCCACTTTCATAACTTTCATATGCTTTAATAATTTCTTTAACCAGATCATGTCTAACAACATCATGTCTGCTTAAATAAACAAAATCTATACCTTTAATATTTTTCAGTATCTTCTGGACTGTAGCCAGACCAGAACGCTTTTTACTCGGCAGATCAATCTGAGTTATATCTCCGGTAATTACCGCCTTAGAGTTAAAACCAATTCTGGTTAAAAACATTTTCATCTGTTCTAAAGTAGTATTTTGTGCCTCATCTAAAATCACAAAAGAATCATCAAGGGTTCTACCTCTCATATATGCCAGAGGAGCAACTTCAATAATATCTTTTTCCTGGTACAATTTAGCTTTTTCCGGACCAAGAATATCATAAAGTGCATCATAAAGTGGTCTTAAATAAGGATCAACCTTTTCCTGCATATCTCCCGGTAAAAAGCCTAAGTTTTCTCCAGCTTCAATTGCAGGTCTGGTTAAAACAATTCTATTAATCTCATTATTTAAAAGACTTTTTACTGCCATCACCATTGCCAGGTAAGTTTTACCAGTACCTGCCGGGCCAATAGAAAAAACAATATCTCTATTCTTTATTGATTCTAAATAAAGTTTTTGCCCCATAGTTTTAGCTTTTATTTTTCGACCTTTGTAATTTTCCAGTATTACTTCATCATAAATTCTATTTAAATCAACAGCTGGATTTCTTTTTAAAAGTTCAGCTGCATATTTTAGTTTTCTAGGTGAAAACTCCTCATTTTTGCCTGTTAAAGAAAGCAGCTTTTTTATTATCTTTTCAGATTCTTGAAGGTTACCATCACTCTCTATTTTGATCTGATTACCTCTGCCGCTTAGTTTTAATGACAGTATATCTTCTAAAAGCTTCAAGTTTCGATCATTATGACCGAAAAAATTTTGAGCTAGCTGATAATCATTAATTTCAATTTTTCTCTCTTTTTGATTCAAATTATAACTCCTCCTTAAATACTTTTACTTATTTATTATATCATATATATCTCTTTAAACAAATTTAGCGCAAAAACTGCAGCCGGAGGAGGCCGCAGTTTTAAAATAATTTACTTTTAATCTTCTTTTAATGCTTTAGGTTTGGATAAAATTTCATTATAAATAACAGCTTTTTCTACTTCATCGTATTCAGAAAATATTTCGTCCAGAGAGCTGCTCTTTTTTACTTGTCCGGACTTATTTTTATTAATTTTTTTCTGTTTTTGATATTTAGAATCCCGTTTTCTATTTTCATTTTTTTCTCTCTGATTTAAAATCCTCTCTTTACTCTCAGCGATAGATTCCTGCCCAGCCTCCGCTATTCTATTTTCAAGCTCATCTTGATCAAAATCATTATCTATTTTACTGCTGCTTCTTATTTTTTCCCCGGCCTGATCAATTGTCAGATCAAAGTTTTTTCTGACAAGATCAAATCCTTTTCTAAGAAGTGAAAATATCTTTAACATAATGAAGAAAAATAATATAAACGTTGGAAGTGCAAAAATTAGATCTTCCATACTTCACCTCCAGCACTAAATGCTGTCTTTAAAACTTTAATTTCCATTCTGATTATCATTTTCATTTTCTGAAACCTCAGAAATACTGGTTCTCATTTTAGTGTCAGATTCTACATTTTTAAGCTTCATGTAGTCCATAACTCCCAGATTACCTTTTTTAAGAGCTTCTGCCATTGCCAGTGGAACTTCTGCCTCAGCTTCAACAACCTTGGCCCGCATTTCCTGAACCCTGGCTATCATTTCCTGTTCTTCTGCTACAGCCATCGCTCTTCTTTCTTCTGCTTTTGCCTGAGCAATTTCTTTATCTGCTTCAGCCTGATCAGTCTGCAGCTGAGCTCCAATATTTTTACCAACATCGACATCAGCAATATCAATTGATAAAATCTCAAAGGCAGTTCCCGAATCCAATCCCTTGTCTAAAACTGTTTTGGAAATAGAATCAGGATTTTCCAGAACTTTTTTATGTGACTCTGCAGAACCAACTGTAGTAACAATTCCCTCTCCGACTCTTGCCAGCACAGTTTCTTCGCCAGCTCCACCTACAAGCCGTTCAATGTTTGCTCGAACTGTCACTCTTGCAGTTGCCATTACCTGAATACCATCCATAGCTACAGCTGTAACGATTGGAGTCTGAATAACCTTAGGATTTACACTCATTTTAACTGCTTCCAGAACATCTCTACCTGCTAAATCAATAGCAGCAGCTCTCTCAAAAGTCAGATCAATTTCTGCTCTCTGAGCTGCAATCAAGGCATCAACCACCCGATCAACATTTCCTCCAGCCAGATAATGAGCTTCCAGCTGATCACTACTTAAGCCTTTGCCGGCTTTATGAGATTTAATCATCGGAGCTACAATTGAAGAAGGTACAACTCTTCTTAAACGCATTCCAATCAGATTAAAAAATCCAACCTTAACTCCAGCAGCAGTTGCCGAAATCCATAATCCAAGTGGGATAAAGTAGAAAAACAAAACAAAAAATAATATTAAAGCAACTAAAATCAAAATTGTAAAAAGTTCCATTATTTATTCCTCCTCTTCTATTTCTTGCACAACAATCCTAGAACCAGCCACTGATATAACCTTAACTTTTCTACCTTTTTCTATAAATCCACCTTCACTAACTGCATCAACTCTTTTGCCGTCAAGATTTATTGTGCCAGCCGGACGCAGTTTAGAAAGGGTTTCTGCCTCCTGATTTAAATAATCTTTTTTGGAACTTGAAGAATAATAATTCTTAGAGCTGTTTTCTAAAGAAATTCGCCTCCAAAAACGACTGCTGCCAATTTTTTTAAACATAAAAATCGCAATCACCATCGTGAATAAAATTACTGCCAGCATTACATTAATCGCAATTGTAGTATTTGGGAAAATAAAAAATAGGCTAACTAAAACTGCTGTAATCCCACTGATACCTGCAATTCCAAAACCAGGTATAACAAATATTTCTGCCAGAATTAAAATAATACCAATTATAAAAAGCACTACAATTCCAGTACCAATCGCACCGGTAAAAATATGACTGGCAAAAAAGATTAATAAAGAAATAACACCAATAGTTCCTCCAAGTGCAAAACCTGGAGTCAGAGCTTCAAAAATCAAAGCTGAAAAAGCAATTATTAAAACTAAAGAACTAATATAAGGACTGCTGATAATTCCCATAATTTTTTCTAAATTACTTTTTTCCACCGTGTTAATTTCACTTAAATTAATGTTTCTTGCTGCTGCTACATCTGACAGTGAAGATGCACTGTAATCTGCCATCTGATATTCGAGAGCCTCAGCTGCAGTTAAGGTTAAAAGCTTATCTTTTGCGATAAGACCCTCAATTTCTATAGAAGCATCGACCATTGCTTCTGCAATCTGAGGATTTTTATTTCTTCTTTCTGCCGTTGCCGCAAATTCCTTCCTTAGAGCTGAAATATATTTTTCTTCATTGGGCCTTGTTTCTGCAGCTCCAATACTTGCAGATGGAGAAATATAAAGTTCTTCTCCTGCCAGAGCAATTAATGCTGCAGCTGACCAGGCCCTACCACTAACAAAAGTGATAACTTCTACTTCAGATTCTAAAATTCTGTCTCTTATTTTTAAAGCCGGATCAACAAAGCCACCAAGTGAATTAATTTCAATAATTACAAAATCTAATCTATTCAGCTCAGCCTGTGTTAAATTCTTATCAATAAAAGTATATTCAGCATTATTTATTTCGCTATCCAACTCAAGGTGCATAACTTCTGCCTCAACAGAATTCGGATTATAAAAAGTAAAAACCAATAGAAATATTAAAAAAATTAAAATTTTTCTCTTCATATTTAGACCTCCATTTAAGAGGAAGAAAGAAGGGGAGAATCCCCCTCTTATAAATTCAGATCAACCATTTATTTTTAGCTGCTTAACCTATCTTTAACTTTAGAACTAACCATTGAACCATCAGCCCGACCTTTTATTTTAGGCATAATAACTCCCATTACCTGACCCATATCTGACATATTTTCTGCTCCAGTTTCTTCGATTACCTGATCAATCAGCTCTTCCACTTCTTTTTCTGACATCTGTTCAGGTAAATATTCCTGCAGAATTTCAATTTCCTGATGTAATTTTTCCATCACATCTTCTTTACCTGATTTTTCAAAATCTCCGAAAGAGTCTTTAATCTGTTTTACCTGCTTAGCAATTACAGCAGTAACTCCCTGGTCATCAAGTTCTTCACCAGTTTCAATTTCTTTATTTTTAATTTCTGATCTAGTCATTCTAATTACAGATAGACGTGCTTTATCCTTTTTTTTCATTGCTTTTTTCATATCTTTCATTAATTGCTCTTTTAATTCACTCATTTTTCCAACTCCAATCTTTTTATAATCTATTTTTAACCAGGAGGCCACTGCAGTTCTCTTCCACCTAAAAGATGGAAATGAATATGATAAACTGTCTGACCACCCTGCTCACCACAATTACTGACCAGTCGATAACCTGATTCAGCTATATCATGCTCTGCTGCCATTTTTTTAGCAACCTGATATACATGACCAATTAAATCATTGTCTGCTGACTGCAGATTATTTAAATCAGAAATATGTTTTTTAGGTACAATTAATAAATGAACAGGTGCCTGAGCATTAATATCTTCAAACACAACAAGCTGATCATCCTGATAAACAAAATCTGTATCCATCTTACCTGCAGCAATCTTACAAAACAAGCAATCTTTCAAAAAAACCCCTCCTCAAACTTAAGTTTTTAATATTTAAAAGTTAATAAGTGTTTTCATTCAGCTTATTAACTATATTCTCTTAAGAAAAGAAAAATCCTGCTAATTTACAATTTTTCCTTTTAAATGATAGGGATCAATAGATTCTTCCAGTCTAACTTTAACCAGCTGATTTTTCAATTCATCTGAACCGGCAACTAATACCTTAAGGTAATTATCAGTATAACCTGTCAGCAGATCAGTTTTATGATCTCTAACCTCTTCAATCAGGACTTCTTTTTCCTGACCTATAAATTCTTTTTGGTAATTAAGCATTAAAGCTTCATTAACTAAACGCAGCTTTTTACTGTAATCCTTAATTATATTACCATTAATCTGTTCCATTTCTGCAGCCGGTGTACCCTCCCGAGCAGAATAAGGAAAAACATGTATTTTAGAAAAAGCAATTTCCTCAACAACTTTTAGAGTTTCTGCAAAAGTTTCCTCTGTTTCTCCTGGAAAACCAACAATTACATCAGTAGTAACAGCTAATTCAGGTATTCTTTTTCTTAATTTTGCTACCGTTTCTTTAAATTCAGCCACAGTATAGGGGCGATTCATTGCTTCTAAAATCTGATCACTGCCGCTTTGTAGAGGCAGATGTAAATGAGGACAGAATATATCCTCTTCTGCTATCAAATCAATAATTCCCTGATCAATTTCTGTACCTTCAATTGAACTCAAACGCACTCTCTTTAGTTGCTCAAGTTCTGTTAAGCTCTGCATCAATTGAGTTAAAGCTTTATTATTTCCTTTTTCACTGCCATAAGCTCCCAGATGAGTTCCAGTTAAAATAATTTCCTTAACCCCCTGCTGGCTGAGCCTTTTAATTTCAGCAACCACATCATCTTCTTTACGGCTGCGGACAGGACCTCTAGCATAAGGAATAATACAATAGCTGCAGAATTGATTACAGCCATCTTCAATTTTAACATTAGCCCGAGTTGTATTAGAAAGCCTTTTTAATTCCAGTTCTTCATATTCCTTTAATTGACTGTATTCTTTAAGCTCATTTTCAATTGATTTACCAGCCATCATTTTTTCAGCTTTATTTAAAATTTCAGCCTTATTATTACTGCCCATGATAAAATCAATTTCTTCTATCTCACTTACCTCATCTGGAAAAGCCTGAGTATAGCAACCTACAATCGCTACTATGCTTTCGGGAGCACTTCTCTTCGCACGGCGAGCAATCTGTCTTGTTTTACGAGCCGCTTCATTTGTCACTGTACAGCTGTTAACTATATATAGATCTGCTTTTTCGGAAAAATCAACAATCTGAAAACCGTTATCCATAAAAATATCAATTACAGCTTCAGTTTCATATTGATTTACCTTACAGCCGAGTGTATAAAAAGCTGCTTTTTTAATCATCTCAATCACCAAGTTCACCTTTCTCATATAAAATCGCTGTTAAAGCAGTAATCCCAGCAGTTTCGGTTCTTAAAATTCTGGGACCAAGTGTAATAATTCGAGCATCAAGTTTTTCTTTGAATTGATTTACTTCTGCTTCAGAAAATCCACCTTCAGGACCAATAATTAATAAAATTTTAGCTTCAGCAGCAACATTATTTTCTTTAAAAAACTGTTTAATTGAATACTTTTTTTCATCTTCCCATAAAAGTAAAATATAATCAAATTGATCACTTAAAGATTCTACACTATCTGTGCTGTAAAAGTCCTTAATTTCAGGTATTACAGCTCTACCAGACTGTTTAGCAGCAGCTTCGGCAACTCTCTGCCAGCGTCTCTGCTTTTTATCTTTCTTTTTATGATTATATTTAACAATAGTTCTTTTGCTTTCTAAAGGAATTAAACCTGCAAAACCAATTTCAGTTGCTTTTTCCACTATTAAATCCATCTTGCTTTTTTTAGGTAGTCCCTGGGCCAGCCAAACTTTAATTCCAGCCTCAACCTTTGATTTTTCTCTGCTTAAAATTTTAAGTTCTACACTTTCATCATGGAAGTTGATTATTTCTGCTTCCAGATCAAAACCATCACCAGCAGAAAGAATAACCCTGTCACCTAGATTAAGGCGCAGGGAATTTTTAAGATGGTTATAGTCATTTCCAGAAATAATTACAGCTGCATCAACTTCAGTACTCTGATCTATAAAAAATCTATGCATTTTTTTCACTCCATTTATTTAGAGTTTCTGTTTTTAAGCACTTAATAAAATTTAATTAAGTTTTTATATATTAATTGCGTCTTTTATTTTTTTTAAAAAACTCTTATGCTCCGGGTTTATTTCTTCACCACTGATTTCAGCAAATTCAGCCAGCAGCCCTTTCTGCTTATCATCTAATTCTTTAGGGATCATAACCTTAACCTTAATGTACTGATCTCCGCGACCATAACCATTTAAATGACTTATACCTTTGTTCTTCAATCTAAAGGTTGTCCCCGGCTGAGTTCCTTCGGGAATATCAAACTGAACCTTACCTTCCAGGGTAGGAACTTTAATCTTATCACCAAGTGAAGCCTGAACAAAGCTGATTGGGACCTCACAATAGAGATCATCACCTTTACGGTCAAAAATCTTATGGTCCTGAACATCAATTACTATATATAGGTCTCCTGAAGGACCGCCTTTTTCTCCAGCCTGACCTTCTCCAGACATCCGAAGTCTGGTACCTGTATCAACTCCAGCCGGTATATTAACTGTTAATTTTCTCTGTTTTCTTACCTTACCAGAGCCATTACACTTGTGACATGCTTCTTCTACAATTTTACCATCGCCACCACATTTAGGACAAACTCTGCTCTGAGTAAACTGTCCAAATGGAGTCTGCTGACTGCTGCGCACCTGGCCCTGGCCATTACATTCAGGACAGGTTTTTACATCAGTTCCTGGTTCAGCTCCACTACCGTCACAGCGATCACATTCTTCTTCTCTTGGAATTCTTATTTCTTTCTTGCCGCCAAAGGCAGCTTCTTCAAAAGAAACTTCTAATCTATACTGAAGATCAGCTCCACGACGTGGCCCATTCCGTCTGCGGCCGCCCATACCACCGCCAAAACCAAACATGTTAAATAAATCGTCAAGACCACCAAAGCCACCCTGAGCAAAGTCATCAAAGTTGAAGTCCTGATCATTTATACCTGAATGTCCATACTGATCATAACGTGCTCTTTTATCC
>JBHEOV010000085.1:0-8621 GCA_046260625.1 Halanaerobium sp.
AGTCTTGCCAGAGGAGAAAGTTTAAAAAATTCCTTTTATTATGGACTGGCAGCCGGCTCTGCAGCTGTAATGACTCCGGGTACAGAATTGTGTACCAAAGAAGATACTGAGCGCTTATATCAAAAAATGATAGAAGAAAAATGAAGTACTGCTCGAGATTATCACTGATTAGAAAATCCCAGTAATTTATAACAAATTAAACAATTAATTAGTAAAGTTCAAAAAATACTCAAAGATATTTCAAAGCATACTCAAAAGGTATTAAAAACTTGAAAAAGAGTAGCTCTCTGTGTTATAATTTAAGTACAAAGAATGAAAGGAGAGATTTAGATGAAGGTATATACTACAGATGAAGTTGCTGAAATGCTAAAGATCTCCCGCGCTTCAGTCTTAAAATTGATAAATAAGAGAGAACTAAAAGCAAAAAAAGTTGCCAGAAAATGGAGAGTTACTGAAGATCATTTACAGGATTTTTTTGAAGAAGATTATTAAATGATAATTACTTTTCAGATTCCGTGTTAAAAGCACAGAAAGGATTTGGTGATTATGATATCCTTGAACAGTGCTCAGAAGCTGGTAGAAGAAGTTAGAGGTGAGGAACTGCCTGAGGTTTATACTGATTTAACTCTACATGATTGGATCAGAGAGGGAGTTATTTCTCACATGAAAGTTGAAAATGGAACTGCTCTGTATCCGGATATAGTGGCTACTGAAATTTTAACTGCCTTGAGACTTAAAGAAAATTACAGTCTGGAAAAAATTGCTGAGGCCAGAAAATGTCTTGAACTTGAAGGTGGTAAGCTCAATCAAATCTCAGAAGAAGAAATAACAAGATTTATAAACTGCAGCAAATTATTCAATGATAAAAAATTGGTAACAAAACTGACAATCAAGAGAATTGATTCTTTAGATAAAATAAAAGAACTGGTCGATGATCTTTTTCAGGAAAAGAAACATCTAGAAGTGGTAGAAGCTTATTTAAGAGAATTTCTTAAAGCAGAAAAAGACTTAAGAAAAGCAGAAGAAGATAAAAATAGAGAATATGTATCATAGATAATTAAGGGGCCAATAATATTGGCCTTTTTTTTATGCAATAATTGAGCCGCAGCAGAAGTTAATTCGATATTTTTTAGATATCAAATCAAGCTATATTTGAGATTATTCTGCTATACTTAAGATGTATAGAATAGATAAAAATATTCTTTGATTAGTGAAATGATTCTTAAACCTATTTGTATTTTTTGCTTTGATTTGATTGATTTAAAGTTTTAAAACTTGAAGGAGGAGAGAAGATGAATCAAAAAGCAGAGGTGTTTCCAAGATTTTTAGCATTTATGATTGACGGTTTAATTGCCTGGATTCCTGTATTTATTCCTTTTTTGGGTGCCATTTTTGGCTCGCTATATTTGCTGTTTAAAGATGGGCTGATGTATCAAATAACTAAAAAAGATGAATGGAAAAATAAAAGCATCGGCAAAAAGATTATGAATATAGAAATTATAAGTTTAGATGAGCAGGTAATTGATCTTTCTATTTCAGCCAAAAGAAATCTGCCGCTAACAATTGGTAATTTTATTGCAATCATACCTGTCATCGGCTGGGTAATCGGGCCTATACTTGCCTTAGTTTTAGCTTTAGTTGAATTAATTATATTTATGACAGACGAAGACGGCCGTCGATTAGGTGATAAATGGGCTAAGACTCAGGTTATTAAGCTTAAATCTACAGATTTAGAGGAAAAAATAGTTACCTGAAATAATAAAGAATCTAATGACTGCTAAAATTAAGTGAGGTGAAAATTTTGAAAAAATATTATTTCACACTCTTATTATTACTAATTCTTATCTTATCTACATTTTCAGCTGCTGCCGCTAATTTTGAAGAAATGTCTATGGTGATTTTTACAGATAATTTAGCCCAGTTAAAAGCTTTATTAGAAGCTGGTGCTGATCCGAATTTAAAAGATTCTGATGGTTCTCCTATTTTGCATTTTGCTTCCTATATTGGTTCTATAGAAGCAGTTGAATTATTAATAAATTATGGAGCAGATATTGAAGCTAAAGATAATGAGGGAAGTTCAGCTTTGATGTCAGCAGCAGTAAATTCTGCTGAAATGGTAAATTATTTGTTAGAAAAAGGAGCCGATATAAATGTCAGAGATAATAGCGGCTATTCTGCTGTCATGATGGCTGCTGCAATAGGTGACTACCAGATAGTAAAAACACTGATAGAAAATGGAGCAGATATTGAAACTAGAAATATCTATAATGATACTGTATTGATGTTTGCTGCAATTAATTCTGCAGAGATAGTTAATTATTTAATTGAAAAAGGAGCTGCAGTAAATTTAAAAAGTAGTACAGGCGAAACAGCTTTGATGAGGGCAGCTTCCATAGGTAACAGCCAAATAGTGCAAATACTGATTGATAATGGAGCAGAAATAAACGCTAAAAATAATCAGGGAATAAATGTTTTAATGAGTGCTGTCATGTCCTCACCTGAAGTAGTTAATATTTTATTGGATAATGGAGCAGATCTTAATGAAGAAAGCATCAGCGGTTATACAGCTTTAGATTATGCAGAAATGTGGCAGCAGCAGGAGATAGTTGAAATTTTAAAAGCTGCTGGAGCAAAATAACTAGAATTAATAAAACTTCCTTTGTGAGCTAATAAGTTTCATGAAGGATTTTTTAAGTGAAATTAGCTCCTATATGCTTGACATTACTCTTTCTTTTTCCTATAATCACTTTAGATTGATAAAAGCAAAGTTATATAAGTTCATGAAAAATATAAGATTTTGATCAAAATTTGATTTTATTCGTTCAAACTGGACTGGGATTTGATACAATTTTATGAATTGTTTCAAATTGCAGTTTTTTTACTTCACAAAACTAATTCAGGGGGAGAAAACTATGGACATTAGATTAATTGAAGATTTTGATCAAGAATTACTTGATAAGTTAGTAGAACTTGAGACTAGAACTTTTCGAGAATGTGGTTTATCAAAATGGGAGTTAGTTCCTTTGATTCAACATGGGAAACTGTTAGTGCTTTTTGATGAGCAGGATCCAGTTGGATTTTTGGAACTTATGGATGATTGGGATGATGAAGATACAGCTTATTTGTACGCTTTAGCTATAGAAGAAGATTATAGAAATCAGGGATTAGGAACTAAACTTATTAAATCTGGTATGGAATTATTAATTGCAGAAAATTATTCAAAAGCAAGTCTTACGGTTGCTCCTGATAATGAACCAGCCATTCATGTCTATAAAGACAAGTTAGGATTTGAAAATATAGCACATAAAAAAAATGTTTATGGAGACGGCATAGATCGTTATTATATGGAATTAGATTTAGTTGAATATAATAAAAATAAAAATGATGAACTTATGAAAATTGCTTCCTGATTAGATTTTATATTTAAAAATTATAGTTAATACGAACTCCCTTTGTGAGTTTTTTAATCTCATAAAGGGAGTTTTTATAATATATAGTAAAAAATATAATTAATTGAAGGGGATTTAATCAATATATAGAATATAATATGTATAAAAACTAATAAAAGGAAATAAAATATTTATTATTTTTAGAAGGAGATCGGGAAGGCCTTTATGAATTAATTAAGCCATCTTTTGAAGCAAATAAAGAGCAGATACCGAGGATTCATTTTCATAGTCCGGATTCCACTTCTTTTTTAAGAGTACATAAGCCTGAAAAATTTGGTGATGATCTGTCAGCCAGCAGAGATATAGTAAATGAGGTTAATCAGAGAAAAGAAATAATTACAGGTTTAGAAGAGGGCAGAAGTCACTCAGAAAGTTGCTGCTGGTGATTTAAGCCAGACAGTTCAGATTAAATCAGAAGGTGAACTGGGAATGCTGGCAGCTGCCATAAATTCAATGATTAAACAGCTTAAAAAGATGATTTTAGAGATCGATGATAATTCAGAGGCTGTGGTAACAGCTGCTGAGGAACTAAATACAGCTGCAGAAGATACAGGCCACAGGCCGCAGTGCCGAAGAAGTTTCTGCTCTGGCCGAAGAACAGAGTGCTACGGTTGAAGAAATTTCGGCTTCAGCTGATGAGATGAAAAAGATGGCTGAAAATTTAAAGGGTCTAATTAAAAAGTTTAAAATGGAAGCATAGAGTTATAATAATTCAATTCAATTTTACTGAAGTCTATCTTCTTAAGAACTTCCTTGATGAGCTGATTAATTTCATCAGGGAAGTTTTTTTATTGCATTAATCTAATAATTAATGTTATGATTAAGGCAGAAACTTTTAATTGAGGAGTGGTAAATTTGGATAGACCGGACTGGAATCAATACTTTATGGAAATGGCAGAACTGGCTGCAAAGAGGGCAAGCTGCCTCAGGCGGAATGTTGGGGCGGTATTGGTCAAAAACAAGAAGGTTCTGGCAACTGGATATAATGGGGCACCTAAAGATATACCTCACTGTGAGCTTACAGGCTGTCTGCGAGAAGAGATGCAGGTTCCAAGTGGTGAAAGACATGAAATCTGTAGAGGTGTTCATGCTGAACAGAATTTAGTAGCTCAGGCTGCATTTCACGGAGTTGAAACTGAAGGCTCAACAGTTTACTGTACCCATCAGCCCTGTATAATATGTACTAAAATATTAATTAATGCCGGGGTTGAAAAAATATATTTCAAAAATGCTTACTCTGATCAGTTTGCTGAAAAATTACTGGCCCAATCAAAGATTGAGCTTATAAAATACTAATATTTTTATATTTTAAAAAAATTAGATAAGTAGTAGGGAGGAGCTAAAAAATGACAAAGAAAAACTTAGACTGGGAAAACTTAGGTTTTGAATATCATGAGACAGATAAGAGATACATAGCAAATTATAAAGATGGTGAGTGGCAAGAAGGTAAATTAAGCTCTGATTCTGAGGTGGTAATTAATGAAAGTGCAGCTGTTTTACAGTACTGTCAGCAGGTATTTGAGGGTTTAAAAGCTTATACCACTGAAGACGGTAGTGTTGTTACTTTTAGACCGGATTTAAATGCTGAGCGGATGCTGAATTCTGCCGAGGGTTTGCAGATGCAGCCTTTTCCCAAGGAGAGATTTTTGGAAGCAGTGGATCAGGTAGTAGAAGCTAATTTAGACTGGGTGCCCCCATATGGTACAGGAGCTTCTCTTTATCTGCGCCCATTTATTTTTGGTTCTAAAGATGTGATTGCAATTAAACCGGCAGAAGAATTTCAGTTCAGACTTTATGCAACTCCGGTTGGTCCCTATTTTAAAGGCGGAGTTAAGCCTCTGACTCTAAGAGTCAGCGAATATGATAGAGCAGCTCCCCGCGGAACCGGCCATTTAAAGGCAGGTTTAAACTATGCAATGAGCTTAAATACCACTGTTAAAGCACATGAAGCAGGTTATGATGAAAATTTATTTTTGGATGCGGCAACAAGGACCTATGTTGAAGAAAGTGGTGGAGCCAATATTATCTTTATAACCAAAGATAAGGAGCTTGTGACACCTAAATCGAGCTCAATCTTGCCTTCAATCACCAAAAGATCGATTCTTTATCTGGCTGAAAATTACCTTGATTTAAAAGTTACCGAAAGACCGGTAAAATTAGAGGAAGTAGATAACTTTGCCGAAGCAGGCCTCTGTGGAACAGCAGCTGTAATCTCTCCTGTCGGTAAGATAGTCAATGGAGAAGAGGAAATAAAGTTTCCGAGTGGAATGCAGGATATGGGGCCGGTTATTAAAAAGATATATAAAACCCTAACTCAGATGCAGCTTGGGGTAATAGAGGCACCTGAAGGCTGGATTAGAAAAATCAAATAATAACTTTTAAAAATTAAATGATTTTTTTAAATAAAACCCTTCTCCAGATTTTAAAGAGAAGGGTTTGTTTATCATATTTCATTAAAAGTTTAATTAAAAACATTTATTAATCCAGCAGACTATCTTTACCATCCCAAACAATTTTTCTGTAATTAACTGTATCTGTTGCACCTTCTGTGTTAAAGATTAAAACAATAGAATCTTCATCTAATTGAAGTTCATTTTTTAATGTCTGCAAATTTTCTTTTTCCATTAATAAGGAGAGCAGACCCAGACCAACAGAACCTGATTCTCCCGAGATGATTTGTTTATCATCAGCAATTGGATTGGCCAGAATTCTCATCCCTCTAGAAGAAACATAATCATTACAGGAAATAAACATGTGGGCATAATCTCTTAATATTTCCCAGGCTAAAGGATTTGCTTCTCCACAGGCAAGACCTGCCATATCGGTTTTAAGATCCCCTTCAACTTTATGAGTTTTTCCATCAGAATAAGCTGCAGAATTGAAAACACAGGCTGCCTTATTTGGCTCAATAATTGTAGTAATCGGATAGTCTTCAAATTGATTAATGTAATAACCTAAAATAGAACCTGCCATCGAACCCACTCCTGCCTGTAAGAACATATGGGTTGGTTCTTCAACTCCCTCTAATTCCAGCTGTAGTTTAATTTCTTCAGCCATTGTGGTATATCCCTGCATAATCCAGGTCGGAATTTTTTTGTAACCTTCCCAGGCAGTATCCTGAATTAGATGCCAGTTATTTTCTTCAGCTTTTTTAATGGCATAAGCAACTGTATCGTCATAATTTAAGTTTGTAACAATTGCCTTACCGCCAACTTCTCTAATGGCATCCACTCTTTTTGGGGCAGATCCATCAGGCAGATAAATTACTGCTTGATGGCCAAGTTGAGTCGCTGCCCAGGCAATACCCTTCCCGTGATTTCCATCAGTAGCTGTAATAAAGGTTATTTCCCCCAGTTTTTCTTTAACTTCCTTACTTTTTAAGCTATCAAAATTTAAGTTTTCAGGATCTCTGCCCAGTTTTTCAGCCAGAGATCTTGCGATAGCATAAGTTCCCCCCAAAACTTTAAAAGAATTGAGGTTAAATCTATAAGATTCGTCTTTGACATAAATATTTTTAATCCCCAGGTATTCCGCTAGTTTTTTTAAACTGGTCAGAGGGGTCGCTTTATAATTTTCAAAAGAAATGTGGAATTTCCTGACATGTTTGGCTGCATTTCCATTAAGAAAATCTGGTTTAGAACCGCCTAAATTATTATTTTTAATTGAATTAATATCTATTAAATTATCTTTACTCTTCACTTTAAAATCTCCTTTCATAATCTTTATTCAATTTTGAATATATTATTAAATAAATTATAACATAATTAGTTTTCAAAGTAACGAAATTAATTTATTATTGCAATTTAAGTTTATATTTAAAAAATCATCATGTTAGGATTTAACTGTTAATTGACTCTTATTTGTTTATAATGTTTATAAATAAATAGGAGTTGTCAGTTTAATGATTGAAATTTTAGTTTTATTAATTGCTGGTTTTGGAGCTGGTGGTGGAGTTATGATTTTAATTGGTTTCGCTGCTTTCACAGGAGCTGTAACAGCTGCCAACTTTGCTAAATGGGGCCTCCGAGAAAAAGCTATCTAAGGCAATTGGGACCACCTTTATTTTCCTTGGGTTGATAGTTATTTTAAATTAAAAATATGACCTCTAAATTGAAAGGAGGAATTTAAATGCTGATCAACACCCGGAGATAGTGGAACTATTTATGTCAGAATTAGAAAAAATGTTTGACTAATAGATGAAATTAATTAATGAGGGGTGTTATTATGAATGATTCAATGCAGGAATTATATGAGAAATCTATTGAAGTATTAAATGAAAGAGGAGTGACTCTCGATGATATTGCTGAACTTGTTTTAAAAATTCAGAAACCTTATGATCCTGATATCAGCTTAGAAAGATGTTATGAAAATGTTGATGCTGTTTTACAAAAGCGCGAGGTGGCTCATGCAATTTTAACCGGAGTTGCTCTTGATGAGCTGGCCGAGAGAAAAGAGCTGCCGGAACCAATTCAGAGTATTATTGATACAGATGAGGGGCTTTATGGGATTGATGAGATTATTCCGCTTTCAATTGTTAATCTCTACGGGACAATCGGTTTAACCAGTTATGGATATCTTGATAAAGCAAAGTCAGGAATAATTAAGGAGCTCGACACCAAAAAGGATGGGCGAGTTAATACCTTTTTAGATGATCTTGTAGCAGGAGTTGCTGCAGCCGCTGCCAGCCGTTATGCTCACGGAGATGGAAATGAGTGAACCTCTCCCACCAAATAAAATATTTGGAAGGAGTTTTCTTCACAACATTAATTATACAACCAAAAAATATAATAATATTTATTTAAGAGCTCTTCTCTAATTGGGAAGAGCTTTTATGATTTTAAAGGGAAAATGAAATGATTAGAGAATTATAGTAATAGACTAGTGATATTTTTTATAAACTTTTAAAAATCATATAAATTAATTTCAGTTCAGGTTCAGAGTTGAGAAGCTGCTCTGATTGCTAAAGAAATCATCAGCTGACTTTTTAGAAAAAGGATGTGAATAAATTGGCAGAATTTAACCATCTCAAAAATGAGACAAGTCCTTATTTACAACAGCACGCTGAAAACCCGGTTGACTGGTATCCCTGGGGTGAAGAAGCTTTTCAGGAAGCAGAAAAACGGGGTGTTCCAATTTTTCTATCTATTGGCTATTCAACCTGTCACTGGTGTC
>JBHEOV010000086.1:0-8522 GCA_046260625.1 Halanaerobium sp.
ACTGGCACCTCCATAAATTAATTCATATAATCTATCAACTTATATCTTAATACCCAAATGCTCTTTAGCTAAATAAATAATTAGTTTAAAAGTTAGGGGGAGTAATAGCAGAAATAAAGTGTAGATCTTCCTCGCCAATACTCTTAATCTTATGAGATAAACTGGCCTTATAATAAATACTATCTCCCTTTTCTAACTCATACTCCTGATCCCCAATCTGAATATACATTTTACCCTGCATGACTATCGTACATTCTTCTCCTAAATGATTTAAGGGTTCATCTGAAGTCTCAGCTCCAGGTTCTAAAGTGGCCTCAATCACTTCCATCTCCCGATTTAAATCTGGAGAAAGGAGCTCAAATGTCAGATGAGAACCGGGAAAATTTAAAATTCGGCGCTCATCTTTGCGGACAACTGAATTGTGATTTTCTTCTTCGATTAAAAAGTAGAAAATAGGGACTTCTAAAGCCCTGGCAATCTCACGCAGAGCAGTAATCGAAGGTTCTGCCAGACCTCTTTCGACCTGGCTTAAATAACTTGAAGTTTTTTGAATTTCCTCTGCCACATCATTTAAGCTCATATTTTTTGACTGGCGTTTTTTCCTGATCCGCTGACCCAGTTTAAGATTATCACTCATCACGCGTCACACCCTGTTCAGCGAAAATTTTAGTCAGTTTGGCAAGATCTGGCTTAACTTCAATCGGGTCATTTGCGGCCCGGCGGGCATTTTTGACATCTTTGAGTCCATTACCGGTAATCACAACTGCTGCACTCTGATCGGCCTTTACAACCCCTTCAGCTGCAGCCTTTTTAAGTCCTGCCATTCCGGCAACTCCTGCCGGTTCACCAAAAATTCCTGTTTTTTTGCCGAGAGTTCTCATCATAGCCAGAATCTCTTGATCACTAACATTGATCATCTTACCTTCTGAATCTCTGACAGCTCTGACTGCCTTCAGCCAGTTGCGTGGTTTTCCAACTGCAATACTGTCTGCAATTGTATTTTCAGCTGTAACTTCCAGATCTTTACCTGTTTTAAAAGCTTCAGTAATTGGAGCACAGCCTGCTGCCTGAACTCCTAAAAGTTTGGGAATTCGATCAATAAAACCGATTTCTTTTAGGTCATAAAGACCCTTATAGGCTCCGGCGATAGTACAGCCGTCACCAACAGAAAAGACAAGCCAGTCAGGCATCTCCCACTTAAGCTGTTCTGCCAGCTCCAGTGAAACTGTCTTTTTACCTTCAACCAGATAGGAATTAATAGCTGCATTCCGGTTATACCAGCCCCACTTTTTAATAGCTGCTGCTGAAAGATTAAAGGCTTCTTCATATGAGCCTTTAACTGAAACAACATCAGCTCCGTAAATTAAAAGCTGGGCCAGCTTACCTGCCGGAGCTCGCTCAGGCACAAAGATCACGGCCTGCATTCTGCCGCCCATCGAGGCTATATTACCAGCCAGCGAAGAAGCTGCATTTCCGGTCGAGGAACAGGCAACAGTTGTGGCACCTGCCTCCTGTGCTTTAACTACCGCCATCGCTGAAGCTCTATCTTTTAAAGATGCTGTTGGATTTAAACCATCATCTTTAATTATCAATTCTTTGATCCCAAATTCTGCTGCCAGAACAGGTGAATTATAAACCGGTGTATTGCCGACAGCAAGTTTAGGTTTTTCTGTTTCTGGATTAATCGGCAGCAGGGGTTCAAAACGCCAGATTCGCTGATCCGGATTTGCCTTTAAATCTTCTTTTGACCATTCTGCCTTTATCTTTTGATAATCATAATCAACATCTAAAATTCCATCCTCACAGTCATCACAGAGATATCGCTCAGGATCTGCTTTATATTCTTTACCACACTTAATACAGTGCAGCCCTGTTACATATTTCATCTATTCTCACCTCAATTACTATTTCTATTTATATAATTCTACAGCTCATCTAATAACCCTGTTTTTTGATTAAATTCTTCTATTAATTTATCAATTTCATCTGCCTGAGAATGAATTCCACCCCAGTAATTTTCATAATCATACCACTGAGCATTTAATTCTTCCGAATCCTTACCCTGCTGTTCAATCCAGGTATAATATTTAAGATTATGAACCCTTCTTCTTTCTTCTAGACCCATTTCAATAGTGTATTCTGTATCTATACCACGCAGATAACGGTGATAATCTCTAATTGCATCTTCTCTTGTATACTCTCCCATCTCTGCTTCCATTTCTTCCAGACGAGAAGTGTATAATTCCAGAGAATCAGTAAAGACTGTCATGATCATCTGATGCTCATCCAGCTCATAATATTTAGCCATCTTGATTGAACCAACTACATTTGCGATACAGGAAATGCCCATTAATTCGAGCTTATTTACAAAATCTTCAGGTACTCCCTGTTCTACTAAATAATCTCTACCAGCATCTTCATTGAAAAGCCTCAGCAGAGACATTGTTCTTTCATCATCGATAGCAACTGCCATATCAGTATTTTTGACATTATGAATCCAGGGAATATGTTTATCTCCAATACCTTCAATTCTGTGGGCACCAAAGCCATTACTGATTATAGTTGGACACTGCAGGGCTTCCCCAACTGCAATTTTACTCTGGGGATATTTATTTTTAAGATAATCTCCAGCTCCAAGAGTTCCAGAAGAACCAGAAGTTGCAAAAAAGGCAAAATAATTATCATCTTCCCCTTTTTCAGCCTCAATAACCTCTTCCATAGCTGAACCAGTTACTTCATAGTGCCAGAGATGATTACCGAATTCCTCGAATTGATTGAATACAGTAATATTATCCCTTGTTTCTCTAAGTTCCCAGACCTTATCATAAATCTCTTTGACATTACTTTCTGTACCAGGAGTAGGAATAACTTCACCAGCTACTTTCTTCAACCAGTCGAAACGTTCTTTGCTCATCCCCTCAGGCAGTATAGCAATTGAATCACTTGCTAAAAGCTGAGAATTATAAGCTCCACCCCGGCAGTAATTACCTGTGGAAGGCCAGACTGCTTTGCTGGAAGTAGGATCAAACTGACCAGTTACAAGTGCAGGTGCCAGACAGCCATAAGTAGCTCCTACTTTATGGGCTCCTGTAGGAAACCATTTGCCGACAATGCCAAATATTCGAGCCTCAACACCTGTCAGTTCTTTTGGGATTTCTACATAATTAACTCCATCATAAAGTCCACCGTCTTTTTTAGGCTCATTTTTCCAGGTAATCCGGAATAAATTATAGCTATTTATATCCCAAAGTCCAATATCTTTCAACTTTTCTTTGATTTTATCCGGTATTAATTCCGGATGTTTCATCTGTTTAAAAGTTGGCAGAATTATGTTTTTCTCTCTCGCTCTTTCAACTGCCTTTTCTAACTGTTTTTCATTTACATCTAAATTAATCATTATTATCCTCCTTTTATATTAAAATTATTGAAAAATTATTTCATTAAAAAATTAAATCTCACTTTATATATTCAATAAGATTTAAGTTAATCCTGCAATGTTTTGCAGATAAAATAAAAAAATACCCGGATACCCGGGTATTGGATGATTTATATCATATTTTTACAATTTATTTACTTAAAATTATTAATTATGGATTGATTAACACAAATTAACATTATTTAATCTGTGTGCTCTATTTCTAGTTAGAAAAATTTAATCAATTAACTTTTAAACTAATATTAAAGCCAACCATAATTAAAAGCAGCTTTAAGAATTCTAATTATCATCACAATCCTGACAGGTCTCTTTTTTTGAGTTATCACCGTGTCGATGAGCTCTACCTCTTCTCATCTTTTTACCGCATTCTGGACAGTGACCGGGACGAACCAATCTATAATCTCCACCTTCAAATTTAATTGCCTTACCACAGGTTAAAGCTTCTGCCGCTTTTTTTCGGGCTGAAGTTAGAACCCGCTGAAAAGTCGGACGGGAGACATTCATAATCTCTGCTGCTTCTGCCTGGGTTAAACCTTCGACATCCTTTAAACGCAGAGCTTCCACTTCTTCCATGGTCATCTCTACTGTTTCCAGCTGATGTCCGGGAACTCCTGCCGGTTTAAAGAGTCTAATCTCAGGTAATTTTTCTATAATTCGATCTTTAGTTGGACGGGCCATCTCTCTCACTCCTGTTACATTTATTTAAAGTTTAGTAAAACACTTTGTTATCTTCATTATAACAGATTAATGAGCAAAGAACAAAATTATAATTTTTTCTGAGCCACCATTCCCAGCACAGCTACAGGATCTTTAGCATTGGAGTAAGGAGGAGCATAAGCCAAATCAACCTGAAAAAGCTCATTTGCAGTCATCTGATTATAAATTGCGGTAGCCAAAACATCTATTCGTTTATCTGATCCACTGCCGCCAATCACTTCTGCTCCAACTATGACTCCATTTTCTTTATTAAATACACCTTTAATATTTAAAATTTCAGCTCCCGGATAATAACCGGCGTGGTTGCGGGCTTTTATTTTCACCTCAACTGCATCAATACCTTCATTTTCTGCTTCTTCCAGACTTAAACCAGTTGTAGCAGCAGTTAGGTCAAAGATTTTGGTAATTCCAGTTTTCAAAATACCATGATGTTTTGCATCTCCCCCAGCTGCATTTTCACCTGCAGTTCTTCCCTGCTTATTTGCTGTTGAACCAAGTGGAAGCCAGACATCCTTATCTGTCAGCAGATCAGTTGTTTCAGCACAGTCACCGGCAGCATAAATATTTTTAATATTTGTCTCCATTTTTTCATTTACTTTAATTGCTTTTGTTTCTCCTACTTCAACTCCAGCCTCCGCTGCCAGTTTTGAATTAGCCTTAACTCCTATTGAAAGCAGAGCCAGATCAGTTTCAACCTCTCTTCCAGAAGCAGTTACTATCTTTTCTACCCTACCTGAACCTTCAAAATGATCAATACCATCACCTAAAATTAAATTAACTCCCTTTTCTTTTAAGTGTTCAGCCACAATATCAGCCATTTCCTTGCTAAATGGAGGTAAAACCTGCTCCTGAAGTTCAACTACAGTCACTTCAATTCCGAGTTCACTAAATGATTCTGCCATCTCCAGACCAATTAAACCGGCTCCAATTACCACAGCTTTTTTGATTTCCCCTGAATCAACAGCCTCTTTAATTTGATCTGCACTTTCTACAGAGCGAAGAGTGAAAATATTCTCTAAATCCATTCCTTCAAATGGTGGGGCAATAGGGCTGGCTCCTGTAGCTACGATCAGCTTATCATATTGATAGTCAGCTTCTGTTCCCTCAGCCAAATTTTGATAATAAATTGTATTTTTATCTGGATCGATTTTGGTAACTTCATGCTCAGTTTTAACTTCTAGTTTGTACTTTTCTGCAAAAGAAGCGGCTATAAAAGCCAGCAGCTGATCTCTAGTCTCGGTTACTCCCGAAATATAATAGGGAAGACCACAGCCCGCATAGGAAATATCTGTCCCTTTTTCAAAAACCACTATTTCTGCATCCTGATCTGTTCTTCTCGCCTTAGCAGCTGCACTTGTACCTGCTGCCACAGCACCAATAACTGCAATTTTCATTTTGAATTCCTCCTATTTAAACTTTTATTAATGATTGATTTTATCAATAATAGATTTAAGTAAAATCTTAATCTCTCAAAATCTGAACAAAACTATTTTGCTAAATCTAACAGGCATTATCTTCTACTACTTTAAATAGAGTATTATTGACTGTATTTTCTGAAGGCTGTGAAATAGCAGCCAAATTCTCAAAAGTCTTTTTCAAAGAACAGTTGATAAAACCAGATGGTAGATAACAATCCAAATCCTGCATCACTAAATCAAAGTGCCTCAGCGCCAGTTCAGCTGCTGTTAATGATTTTAAAGCACAGCTTCCTTTGGCTCCATCACAATAAACTCCACTTGTATCACTGATTAAATGATTGATTGCTGATTCTATTTTATCTTCTTTTCCGGCCAGATAAAGTAAAGCTGCCAACACTCCCGGGGCTGCAGCATAAAAAAGACCACAGAGTGCCGAAAGTCGGCCCACATAAATCTTAGCATAATGTCCAACTAAATGAGCAAGCATTGTGGCCTTAAATATTTCTGTTTCCGGCAGCTCAAAATAATGCTGGGCACTATAATAAGTCACCAGAGAAATAAAAATACCCTGATTACCACTGCCTGATGAAGCTAATGCTGGAGAAGCTGCTCCTGCCATCCTGGCTCCTGTTCCATCTGCTGCCTTGGCTGCAATTTCATTCAGGGCAGAAAAATCAGGCCGCTTTCTATACTTTTCTCCCACTCCGGAGCCAATTCCTTCTCTACCAGCCCTAGCAATTGTAGAATTTAATTTGAATCCATCCTTTAGTAACTGCAGCTGATGATCTGAAAACTCACTCTCTACTAAATCGATCAGCTGATGAATATCCATTTCCTTTAATCTGGCATCGAGTTCATCACTTTTATCATCAACAGCATCTTTAATCTTATTTTGATAAACTATTTTACCATCGACTTCAATTTCAGCTAAATCATCATGATTACCTTCAATCAGAGCCCTAACCTGATTATCAGCCTCGATTACTGCTTCTACATAAACAGGGTTTTTAGCTTCCAGAACTTCAAACTCAACTCTGTCAATAATCTCCAGAGCCTGATCCAGTTTATCTTCCAGATCAGCTAAAATAGTCAGCTTTCTCTCCAGAGGATTATCTGCAAAATAGCCCAGAGCTGCTGCTGTTTGATTGCCATAGTACTTATTGATCCCCGGTAGTCCAGTTGACATTCCATTTTTATAGACAAATCCATCAATTTTGATCCTTATTTTCTTAACCTCACCCTGACTGTGCTCAGCTGCAGCAGCCACAGCAAAGGCAACTGCCCCCGGCTCAGTACATCCCTGTGCTAAAACCAGCTCTTTTTCTGCAAATAAATCTAACAATTTTGCCATCTGATCACCTCAAATTTATATTCCATATTCTATATCCTATATTTTCTCTGCTAAAATTATAATTGAAACTACTGCTCTAAATATATTATTCTAGATTTCTTGCTTACTTCCTTGTCTCCAAACTGATTATTATTATTAATTAGCCGCTTTATCTTATCAGATTCATTTTTCTGGCCGCCTCAGATCACCTGATTAACAGAGATAATAGAGCGAAAATTTTAAATTATATTTCTTCATTAATTTTCTTGACGCCATCTCTATCTTATGCTATTATACTTATTGCAGTCAACAAAACTACATAAAAATTTGCCCTCATCGTCTAGGGGTCTAGGACACCAGGTTTTCATCCTGGCGGCAGGGGTTCGAATCCCCTTGAGGGTACCATTTTTGATATTAAGACAGCCAATAGGCTGTCTTTTTTTTGTTTGTACAGCTACCGTTTGCGAGACCAATTTTTACCATATATTATAGATCTGCACTTCCAATTTATCTATTATTTTTTTTCGATTTGCTGACAGTAATAAATTTCTATGTTATAATTTATAATAAATATTCTTAATCTTAGATTAATTAAAGTATAATCTGGAGGGATAAAATGAAAATATCAGCCGATAATTATGTTTATTCAATGTCCGCCACTAATCAGGCAGCCGCCAGCTGTCAGCCGGGCGAAACAGTAATTTTTGAAACTCAGGACTGCTTTAGCAACCAGATCCAGAGTGAGGATCTTCTTTTTGAGTCAACTGACTGGGAAACAATTAATCCCGCTACCGGACCTTTAAAGATTGAAGGTGCTGAAATAGGGGATACTCTCAAAGTAGATATTAAAAAAATTGAACTAAGTGATCAGGGAGTAATGATTTCTTCACCTGATATAGCTTACCTGGAAGAGTTTACAACTGAATCGGAAACCAAAATTATTCCTATTAAAGATAATAAAGCGGTTTTTAATGATAAAATAAAAATTGATTTAAACCCAATGATTGGTGTAATCGGAACTTCCCCCGGTAAAAATGAAAAAGCAGTTCCCTGTGGGACTCCGGCCTCTCATGGAGGTAATATGGACACTAAGGTGATTAAAGAAGGAGCTGTCCTTTATTTGCCGGTGAAAGTTCCAGGTGCTATGCTGGCTATGGGAGATCTCCATGCAGCAATGGGAGATGGAGAAGTTGGAGTAACCGGAGTTGAAATTGCAGGTGAAGTTACTGTTGAAGTTGATCTGATTAAAAATAAAAAACTTAGTGACCCAATGGTGGAAACTGAAGCTGCTTTTTATGCGATTGCTTCTGGCACAGATGTAGATGCAGCTGTTAAAAAAGCCAGCAGCAATATGTTTAGATTCTTAAAAGCAAGACTGCCTTTAAGCAATAATGAAATTATAATGCTGATGAGTATTGTCTCTGATCTGCAGATCAGTCAGGTTGTTGATCCAGAAAAAACAGCCCGGATGCGGGTGGATAAGGAAGCATTGAAGGAATATGATTTAAAGTATTAATTTACAAATTTGAAATACAAAATACTATAATAGAGTAGGACCAGCCTTTCGGCTGGGACCCCTCGTCAAACTGCACGTACGGTTCTCCCGTATACAGCTTTCCGT
>JBHEOV010000087.1:0-8485 GCA_046260625.1 Halanaerobium sp.
ATATATATATAAGTCGTGCACTTAAGATTGGAGGCATATAAGTTGAAAAAAACAAATTTAAGTCTAAATAAATTTTTAATTATTAGTTTAACAGTATTTTTAATCAGCATTTTATTTTTTTCTACAGCTTCAGCTTTTTCCGACTACGAAAGGGATGTTGCAGCAAGATTATATAAGGATCTGGATCAAGAATACAGGATTACAGAATTTAAAGCCGGCAGCCTGGAATATGAAACTTTAAAAAAGCTGGAGGCAAATGTAATCAATAAAAAATTTAGAGATGCAGAATTTAAAGTTCATCACATCGATGATCCTCTGATTAACGCCTATTATATTGGTGATGGTAATATAATGCTTTTTGAGGGTCTGCTGCAGAAGCTGAACACTGAAGATCAGCTGGCAGGCTTAATTGCACATGAAATGGGCCATGCAGTTGAAGAACATCTGACAGAAGATCTGGAGCGGAATCTGGGCCTGTCAATTTTAAATCTTTTATTTAATCATTTTACAGATAATGACTATCAGACAATGACCAATGTAGCTCAAAATTTAATTCAAAATGGATATTCCAGAGAGCAGGAGCAGGAATCAGATATTTATGCGGTTGATTTAATGATGCGCAGTGATTATGATCCTGATGGTTTAATAGAGCTGATGAAAATTTTTAAGGAAAATAGCAATAATTTTAAGCTCTTAGAATTTACTCAGACTCACCCGATACCTGAGAGCAGAATTGAATATTTAGAAGAATATATCGCTCAGAAAAAGTCGGCTAAAGCAGCTGAAAATAAGGATTCTAAAGCTGAAGATAGAGTTTTAGAACTGCCGCGAAAAACTAACCATAAAAGCTTTGAGAATGAATTAATCTCATTTTCTTATCCTGAAAACTGGGAATTGAAAGCAGAGCGAGCCTTTAAAAGTGAAATCAAATTTAAATATGAGATAAAGGCTGAAAATCTTAAGGGAGAAATTTATTTTGAAGATCTAAGCAGTAAGACTTTTATGCAGACAGCCAGAAAACATTTTAATTACGCCGCAATTGAAGCAGAGGAAAATGGTTATCAGACAGAGAAAAGAACTATTCAAGATCAGGATTTAGATATTTATCAGCTGCAGTTGAAGCGAAATAATGAATTTAAATTAGAGTATTATCTGAGTCAAAAAAATCAACAGCAGCTGCTGAAGTTAAGCTTTGAGATTGGCAGCAGTAATAGAACACAGCTGCGTCAGGCAATAGAAGGGTTAATCAATAGTCTAAATTTTAAATAATAGATAAATAAGTGGAGTGATCATCTTGAAGAATAATATAAGAAAGTTAGTCTGGGCAAGTTTTTTATTGATTTTAGGCCTTATTTTACCAAGATTAATTAATTTTGCCGGCAGTCAGATGCTGGGTAATTTAATTTCTCCAATGCATATCCCGGTGTTTTTAGCAGGTCTGATTTTAGGTCCATTTTATGGTACTTTAGTCGGCATTTTAACACCTTTATTCAGTACCTTACTTTTTGCAATGCCGCAGATGATGCCTCCAATTGCAGTTTTGATGGCTTTTGAGCTGGCAGCATTTGGATTTATTGCTGGGTATTTATATTCTG
This sequence comes from Halanaerobium sp., assembly GCA_046260625.1. Taxonomy (GTDB): domain Bacteria; phylum Bacillota; class Halanaerobiia; order Halanaerobiales; family Halanaerobiaceae; genus Halanaerobium. The sequence goes on from JBHEOV010000087.1 coordinate 1,596, forward strand.
AGAAGTTAAAAAATATTTATCTAAGTTTAATCACCGCTATGATTCTTGGCCGCCTGGTTTATGGACTGGCCTTAATTGCTGTCGGACCAATCTTTAATTTTAATCCGCCCTTTATTCCGTTTATGCAGGGAGCATTTGTTTCCGGGATTCCTGGAATCGTAATTCAACTTGTTATTATTCCTCCAATTATTGAAAAGATCAGACCAATTAAAGAATTTACCGAGTTTAATCGAAAAGTAAAATAGCTCTGATTATATCTGGCAGCAAAAATTTTTTAACAAAAATATAAGCTTTATTAAGGAGGAAAAGTTATGGAATATGATATATTTTCGGTAGGAGATAATATAGCTGATTATTATCCCGAAGAAAAGAAAGTCTATGCCGGTGGGGGTGCCTATAATACAGCTGTGATTGCAAAAAGGCTGGGAGCTAAAGCGGCATATTACGGTGTTTTTGGCACAGATGAGAATGCAAAGTTTTTATATGATACCTTAAAAAAAGAAAAGGTGGCCTATCCGGTCAATGATATTAGAAAAGGAAGAAATGCTGTTTCCATAATTAAAAAAGAAGGAAGTAAAGCAGTGGTAGAAGCTGTTGATAAAGGTGTTTATAAAAGTTTGAAAATTAATAAAAATGTACTGGAGATAATTAAAAATTCTAAAATTGTGCACAGCAATATCTATTCATATTTTGAAGATTATCTGCCAAAACTGCATTATAAAACAAAATTATCTTTTGACTTTTCCGATCTCAGAAATAAGAGTTATATAAAAGATATTATTTCAAAAGTAGATATCGCATTTTTCTCTGAAAGCAAAAAGAAAGAGGATCCAGAAGAATTTTTAGACTGGGTCTCAAAACTCGGAGTAGAAGTTGCTGTCTTAACTCAGGGTGAAGAGGGAGTATTAATGCGGCTGGGAGATAAATTAATTAAAGAAAAGGCTCTGCCGGTAGAGGTAGTTGATACTCTGGGTGCTGGAGATGCATTTACAGCTGCATTTTTAACTTATTTAACTAAAAAAGAAAAAAATTATCAAAAAGCTTTGGCCGAAGGATTGAAAACTGCTGCAAAATACTGTAAAGTAAGAGGTGGACTGGGAGTTTCTCAGTCTAGAGAAGATGATGTCATAATTTATAAAAATGTACACGGCTAAAAAATAGTTGAAATTTATAAAGGATTTAAATATTTTTTATAGAAAATATATTTTAGAAAAAAATATTTTAGCTATTAATCGGGGGAAGGGTTATAAACTATGCGTTTAGTCTTAACAGAGAATTTAAAAAAGGATATGGAATTAGCTAAACCAATATATGAAAATGGTAATATTCTTTTAAATAAGGGTGTCAAAAATTTATTTAAATATAAAAATAAATTGCTGGAACTGGGAATTAAACACCTTTATGTAGAGGATAAATATTCATATGATATTGAAATTAACGAAGCCATTAAAGACAGTACCAGACGCAATGGTAAAAAAATTGTTACAAACACCTTTGATCGAATAAAAAATGGGTTTTTAGAAATTAATACTAAAGATTTAAAGAATGTTGTTGAAGATATTACAGATGAATTGGTTTTAAATGAAGATATATTATTAAATCTGGTGAGTTTAAAGAGTACCAGTAATTATACCTATGAGCATTCAGTCAATGTGAGTGTGATCTGTATTGCTCTGGGAAAGATGCTCGGCTACAGCAAAGATGAACTTTTTAAACTGGGAATGGGAGGCATGCTGCATGATATTGGCAAAACCTTAATTCCAGAGGAAATTATCAATAAACCGGCTAAATTAACAGAACATGAATATGAGGTTATAAAAGAACATCCGCAGCTCGGATTTAGTTATTTACAGCAGATTGAATCAGTCAGTCCTTTATCGCGAATTGTCGTTTATTCTCATCATGAGCGGGTAGATGGTTCAGGTTATCCCAGAGGACTAAAAGGAGACGAAATCCATGAATTTGGCAGAGTAGCAGCAATTGCTGATGTTTTTGATGCGCTGACAAGTGATCGAGTTTACAGGGATAAGTGGCCGACTTATAAAGCTGCAGAATATATTATGAATCATACAGAACAGCTATTTGATTATCAGCTGGTTAAAAAGTTCTTACCACAGGTATCATTCTATCCAAATGGTTCTGAGGTTATTTTAAGCACCGGGCATCGGGCAGTAGTTAGAGCTCAAAATGTAGGCTTTCCAACTCGACCTGTGCTCAGATTGATCGAAGATGATGAGGGAAATGAGATTGATCAGGAATTAGATCTCTTAAAACACATGAATATTGTAATTGCGAAAGTGATTGTTTAAACTTTTTCAACTTTAATTTTTTTTAATATAAAGACTAAATATTTTTTTAAACTGTAAACTATCTTTCTAAATCAAACTGGGAAGGTAGTTTTCTTAATTTGTACTGACTGGAGTCTTTCTTTTTAGATTTTTTAAAGGGATATGGCCCCGGATATAGAATATATTTAGCAGGTAGAAAGATTAAATTAATCTAATTTTTATTAATAAATGCTAATGGGAGGCATATAATATGACCGATGAGATTACCTTTGCTCTGGATATTGGGACCAGGACAATTGTTGGAATTCTAATCAAAGAAAATGAAAATGGATATCAGATTATTAATTCGGCTGTGCGTGAGCATCAGACCAGAGCAATGCTTGATGGTCAAATACATAATGTAGCTCGAGTTGCAGAAGCTGTGGCAGAGGTGAAAGCAGAGTTGGAAGAAAAGTCCGGCCTGACTTTAAAAAATGTTGCAATTGCTGCGGCCGGTAGAGCTTTAAAGACAGTAAATCAAAAGCATATGCTTGAACTGGAAAGAAGCCGATATATCGAAGAAGAAGATTTAAAAACATTAGAATTAAAAACTATTCAAAAGGCTCAGTCTCAACTTAATAACAATCAGCAGAGTCAGTCTGTTGACCAGCAGGGGCTGAAATCAAAAAAACAGAGTTCAAAAAATAAAGTAGATTATCACTTTGTAGGATATACAGTGCGTAACTATCGACTGGATGGAATGGAACTGGGACATCTTCTAGGTCAGCGGGGAAAGAATATGGAAGTTGAGCTGGTGGCTACCTTTTTACCAAGGATTGTAATTGACTCTCTGCTTTCTGTCATCAATAGAGTTGAGCTGGAGGTTGAACACCTGACTTTAGAGCCGATTGCTGCTTCTCATGTTGTTATTCCGGAGGCGATGAGTAACTTTAATTTAGCCCTGGTTGATATTGGGGCTGGAACATCTGATATAGCAATTACTAAAAATGGATCTATTTCCGGTTATGCAATGGTGCCGATAGCAGGTGACGAGATAACTGAAATCATCTCGGAGAAGTTTTTAATCGATTATAATAATGCTGAACAGGTAAAATGCAGTCTTCTGGAAAATGATCTTTTAGAAGTCAAAACCATTTTAGGTGAAAGTCTGGAGTTAAATAAAGATGAAGTTCTGGCTGCAATTGAAGAACAGTTAGAGCAGTTAAGCAGCGCGATTGCAGAAAGAATTTTGGAAATCAATTCTAATCCACCTCAGGCTGTTATATTTATTGGTGGGGGAAGTTTAACTCCAGGTTTAAAAGAAAAATTTGCTCAAAAAATTGATATTGTAGAGAGCCGGATCGGAATTCGAAAAAGAGAAGATTTAAATAATATTGAAGGTGAGGTTGCTGGAGTTAATACTACTCAAACTCTGACCCCACTCGGTATTGCAGTTACAACCAGAGAAACCAAGAGTAAGGCTGTATTTATCGAAGTAGAAGTTAATGGAGATCGAATTAATCTCTTAACGCTTTCTCAGCCGACAGTTGCTGATTCTCTGCTGGCTGCGGATATTGAAATGGAACAGCTCAGCCCCAGGCCGGGAATGGGAATTACTGCTACCGTAAATGGTGAGCTAAAAACCGTAAAAGGTGAGCTGGGCAGTGCAGCCCAAATTCTACTGAATGAAGAAGAAGCTAAACTTAAGGAAAAAGTAACTAATGGAGATCAGATCAGTTTTAAAGCCGGAAGACCTGGGCAGAATGCTGAGGCCAAAATAAAGGATATTATTCCCGAAGAAGATTTATGCAGCTATCAAATATACTTAAATGGCAGTAAAAATCAAGTTGGGACCAGAGTTTTTCAAAATGGTAAACTGGTGAATCTTGAAGCAGATTTAATTGATGGAGCTGAAATTGAATATACTGTAGCAGAGACTATCAGAGATGCTCTAGCTCAGCTGATGGAGCTGCCGGCAGCCAGTTTCAAAAATGAAAGTATCAAATATACTTTTAATGGTCGGGAAGAAGAGATGCTTAGTTCTAATTATTTAATTACTTCCAAAGAGCAGAGAGTTGATCTTGATCAGCCTTTAAGAGATGGAATGGAGCTGCAGATTGAAGAAAAAGCAGAAAATAATTTAAAAATTAGAGAGCTGCTGCAGCAGAAAGGTAATCAGGAAATTGATTTTTATTTTAACGGCAGTCAGCTAACTGTTCCTGATCAGATCTGGGAAGTAGAGGTTAATGGAGAAAAAGTGGATTTGGATTATACAATTCAGGCTGGAGACCAAATCAAAGCCTTTTCTAGAACTTTAACTGCTGCAGGAGTTTTTGATTATATCAACTATGGAATATCTGAGAATATGCAGCAGAAAATGCAGCTGCTCTTAAATGGTGAATCTGTTAATCTTTCAGCTAAAATTAGTGAAGGAGATAAACTAAAGGTTAAACTGAATGCCTAATTAAAAAATAATCATTGTAAATTAAGTTTATGTTTATAATTTAATTTTAAAATTTGATAAATATATATTGGGAGGAATAAGATGTTTTATCCATTAAAATTTGATCATAAATATATAGAAAAAATATGGGGAGGACGCAAACTTGCTTCTTTTCGGGAAGATCTGCCTGAGGGACAGATTGGCGAAAGCTGGGATGTTTCAGCTCAGGAATCCGGAATGAGTGTTGTGCAGAATGGTAAACTGGCAGGTAAGAGTCTGAAAGATTTGGCAGCAATGTATCCTCAACAGCTTTTGGGAGAAAAAGTTGAATCAGAGGAATTTCCACTCTTACTTAAAATAATTGATGCTCAGTCACAGCTTTCAATTCAGGTACATCCTGATGATGAATATGCAGCTAATTATCCGGGGGAAGCCGGGAAAACTGAGGCCTGGTATGTGATTGATGCAGATCAAGATGCATATTTAATTATTGGAACTGAAGACTGTACAGAAAGTGAGTTTAAAAAAGCAGTTCAGAATGATGAAATCAATCAATATGTCAAAAAAGTTAAGGTCGAAAAAGGAGATGTCTTTTTTATTAAAGCAGGAGTGCTTCATGCTATCGGACCGGGAATTATGCTGGCTGAAGTACAGCAGAGCAGTGATACAACCTACAGAGTTTATGATTACGGTCGCGGTAGAGAACTACATTTATCAAAAGCTTTAGATGTTATCGATTTTAAGCTGCAGTCTGAAAAAAGAAAGGGACTTCAGGTCTGTGGGGAAAATTATGATTACAGTTATTTTTGTTTGAATGATAAATTTGCCCTTGATATTATTAAGATCAAGCAGAGTTATCAAGATCAGGGTGATAAGCAGAGGTTCTATATTTTAACAGTTGTAGAGGGAAAAGGTAAATTAAGCTGTAATGATCAGGAAATTGAATTAGAGGAAACAGAAAGTGTTTTGATTCCTGCCTACTCAGAAGAATTTAAGATTGAAGGTAATTTAAAATTAATGAAAAGCTATGTTCCTGATTTAGAAAAAAATAGAAAGCAGATTTTATCCGTTATTGAATAAATTAAGGGACAGGCGAAATATTTAAGAAAGGGGGTTTTTATGGATCAGGAAAAGTTACAGCTTTATTTAACGCGTTTTTTTCTATTTTTACTGCTGGCTGCTGTAGTTGGTAATCTTTTAGCAGAAAACTGGCTCAACCTTTTTACCTCAGTTCTGGCTATTATATTAATTTATTTACCTTCTTATTTGACCGATAAGAACTATTTACATATTCCAAATGGTCTGCAATTTATAATTATTGTCTTTATTTTTGCTTCAATGTATCTCGGTGAGCAGCAAGAGTTCTATCTGCGGTTCTGGTGGTGGGACAGCATGCTGCATTTGATTTATGGAATGGGAATGGGTTTTATTGGTTTTGTAATGGTTTATGTTTTAAATAAAAATGAAAATATAGATGTTGTTTTAAGTCCGCTTTTTGTAGCGGCTTTTGCTTTTTCATTTGCAGTTACAATTGGTGTCTTCTGGGAGATTTTTGAATTCTGGATGGATACAATTTTTGGACTCAGTATGCAGAAATCAGGTCTGGTTGATACCATGTTTGATTTAATGGAAGACTGTATCGGTGCCTTTATTACTTCAACTATCGGCTATTTTTATATCAAGACTAAAAGACCATCACGTTTTCAGAGATATCTAAGTGAGGTATTAGAGAAAAACAATAAATTTTTTAAAAATTAAAACTAACTAAAAATAAGTTTCAGGTCTTATCTGAAAGCAGCTATTATTTTTGCATTTTTTATAATTTTACTATAAAATATTTATAAATTATAAATGGATTTTGAGCGGTTGTGGAGGCTTTGATAGATATGAAAAAAAGAAAAATTGGAATACCCAGAGCTTTATTATATTATTACTACTTTCCGTTCTGGCTCAAATTATTTTCAGAACTTGATATAGAGCCTGTTATTTCTGACAATACTTCCCGTGATCTGCTGGATCAGGGAGTAAAAAAATCACTTTCAGAAATCTGTGTACCGATTAAAGTAATGGTCGGCCATCTTTTAAACTTAGATCAAAAAGATGTAGATTATATATTTTTACCCCGTTTTCGTTCAATCAGAAAAGATATAGTTTTATGTCCTAAATTTTTAGGATTACCC
>JBHEOV010000088.1:0-8291 GCA_046260625.1 Halanaerobium sp.
TCCTTGAAACGGGGCAACGACTGACGGAAAGCTGTATACGGGAGAACCGTACGTGCAGTTTGACGAGGGGTCCCAGCTGAAAAGCTGGTCCTACTCTATTGACTGAATTAATTTTGAGTGGTATGCTTTACTTATTAAGATCTTAAAATATAAAAAGAGGTGAAATTTAATGCAGGAGACTCCAAAAGGAAATCGTCCTCATATTGGTATTTTTGGTAGAAGAAATGCAGGGAAATCAAGTTTGATAAATAGTCTAACAAATCAGGAACTGGCTCTGGTTTCAGCTGTACCTGGTACAACTACTGATCCAGTCTATAAAGCAATGGAATTGCAGCCTTTGGGTCCGGTAATTATGATTGATACAGCCGGTATAGATGATAGTGGTGAACTGGGAGAATTACGAGTTAAAAAGACTCTAAAAGTTATCAGAAAAATAGATTTAGCAGTTTTAGTTATTGATCCAGAACATGGAATTGAAGATTATGAGAAAGATTTATTGGATAAATTATCTGATAATAATACCCCAGTGGTTTCAGTGCTAAATAAAATTGATCTCGAATTTGATCAGAGCAAAATTCTTACTAAACTTAAAAATGAAGTTAAGCTTGAGCCTGTTTTTGTAAGTACAGTTGCTGAAGAAGGAATAGAAGATTTAAGAGAAGAAATAGTTAATAAAATGCCGTCTGATACAGAAGAATCTTTTATTGTTGGGGATTTGGTTAATCCAGGAGACACGATTGTTCTGGTGACTCCGATTGATCTTGCAGCTCCAAAGGGAAGGCTGATCCTACCACAGGTACAGACAATAAGAGATATTCTCGATCATGATGGAATAACAATGGTCTGTAAGGAACGGGAGTTAAAACTTTGTCTGGAAAAACTAAAAGATCCGCCAAAACTTGTGGTTACTGATTCACAGGCATTTATGAAAGTAGATGCTGATGTTCCAGAGGATATACTTTTAACAGGTTTTTCTGTTTTGTTTGCTCGCTACAAAGGTGATCTTGAGATCTTTTTAAGGGGAGCAAAAAAGATGGAGAATTTACAGCCAGGTGATAAAATTTTAATTGCAGAGGCCTGTACTCACCGCCGTCAGGCAGATGACATTGGGACAGTTAAACTACCGAGATGGCTACGGTCAAGTGTTGGTGGTGATTTAGAATTTGATCATGTTTCCGGAAGAGAATATCCAGATGATTTGAAAGACTATGATCTTATTTTACACTGTGGCAGCTGTATGTTAAATAAAAAAGAAGTTATTTCCAGACTTGAAGAGGCTGATGAGCTTGGCGTACCAATAATTAATTATGGAATGGCAATTGCCCAGCTGCATGGTATTTTAGATAGAGCTTTAAAACCATTTACTTCTGCTTATAGAATGTGGTTGGCAGAAAAAGATGAATTTTAATTAAGTTTAGCTCATAAATTGATAGGAATTTAAATTTTTAATACTAATAATTTAGGAGATGGACTAATGTTTGAAAATATAAATCAGGGAAACTGTAATTCAATCCGAATCGAGAAAGATAGTATTGGTGAAAAAGAAATTGCTGCTGATTCCTATTATGGAATTAACAGCATCAGAGCTCAGGAAAACTTTAATCTAAGCCGCGAAAATGTTCATCCTGAATTAATTAAGTCAATTGCAGTTGTTAAACAGGCAGCTGTGGTAACAAACTTTGAGCTGGGACTGCTGGAAGAGGGAAAAAAGGATGCTATTTTAAAGGCCTGTTCTGAAATCATTAACTCTGATTTAGCAGAAAAATTGAAACTTGATGCATTTCAGGGTGGGGCGGGAACCTCGACTAATATGCTGGTCAATGAAATAGTTGCCAATCGAGCTCTAGAAATAATGGGATATGAAAAAGGTGATTATGATATTATCCATCCTAATGATGATGTTAATAGAGGTCAATCAACAAATGATGTTTACCCCACAGCCTTAAGAATTGCTGTTTTAAAGTTACTTGTACCTCTTACTGAGTCAGTAGCTAAGTTACAGGGTATTTTACAGGCTAAAGAAAAAGAATTTTCTTCCATAATTAAGTTGGGCAGAACTCAGCTGCAGGATGCAGTTCCAATTACTTTAGGCCAGGAGTTTTCGGCTTATGCTGAGGCAATAAATAGGGATCGCTGGCGGCTTTATAAGATTACTGACAGATTGAAGAAAATTAATCTTGGGGGTACAGCTGTTGGTACTGGCCTTAATACATCTCATTCATATATCTTTAAAATTGCCAAATATCTCCGAAAATTCAGTGGTTTAAGCCTCTCACATTCTGAAAATATGATTGATATTACTCAGAATATGGATATTTTTGTGGAGGTTTCCGGCTTATTAAAAGCAGCTTCGGTAAACTTAAATAAGATTGCCAGTGATTTAAGGCTGCTTGCTTCAGGTCCCAATGGAGGACTTGGTGAAATTAGACTGCCGGCAGTACAGGCTGGTTCTTCAATAATGCCGGGAAAAGTAAATCCGGTTATCTGTGAAATGATCAATCAACTTTCAATCGAAGTTATCTGTAGTGACCAGGCTATAACCATGGCAGCCAGGGATGGACAGTTAGAACTAAATGCTTTTTCACCTCTAATTACCAATAAATTATTAAAGAGCCTGGAGATGATGAGAAAGGGAATTGATAAGTTTATTGATAAATGTATTAAAGGTATTGAAGCAAATCAGGATAGATGTCAGCAAATTTTAGATAATAGTCTGGCTTTAGTTACAAGTCTTGTTCCTTATATAGGTTATGATCAGGCCAGTATTCTGGCTAAAGAAGCCAGAAATAGTGATAAAAATCTAAAGGAATTAATTACAGAAAAAGATATTTTCAGCAAATCTGAACTTAAAAAAATATTAAAAATAGAAAATATGACTTCTCCAGGTAAAAATAAATAATATAATTAAAAGTGAGGAATAAAAATGAAAATAAAGTTGGCACAGTTAAATCCTATTGTTGGTGATATTAAAGGTAATATTGAAATGTTAAAAGATGTGATAAGTGATGCTGAACCAAATTTAGATCTTATTATTTTTCCAGAACTTTTTTTAACGGGCTATCCACCTCGAGATTTGTTATTAAAATCATGGTTTATTAAAAAAGTTGAAGCTGCTATTAATGAATTAAAAGAAATAACTAAAGATTTAGATTTTGGTATTTTACTTGGCTCACCGTTTCCAACTAAAAAGGATAGCGGTAGAGGTCTTTATAATTCTGCTTTATTATTTTATCAAGGTGAATTGATCTTTAAGCAAAACAAATCTCTTTTACCAACTTATGATGTTTTTGAAGAGGATAGATTTTTCGATGGGGCAGAAAAAGTAGAAATATTTGAGTTTAAAGGAGAAAAACTAGGAATATCAATCTGTGAGGATATGTGGAATGTGGAAGAGCTCTGGCAGAGAAGACGTTATGAGCGCAATCCAATTCAGGAATTAGCAGCTAAAGGGGCAACGGTACTAATTAATATTTCTGCTTCACCGTTTAGTGTTGCTAAAGATAAAAAAAGATATGAAATTATTAAAAACCATGTTAAAGATCATCAACTTCCTTTTGTTCTAGTTAACCAAATCGGAGCTAATGATGAATTGATTTTCGATGGCAGTAGTCTGGTAATTAATGAAAATGCTAAAATAGTAAATCAGTTGAAATCCTTTGCTGAAGATATTCAGACAGTTGATTTAAAAACAAAAAACTACATCGAATATAAGCCGCTAACAGATATTGAAGGTGTTTACCAGGCTCTTATTCTGGGAATAAAGGATTATTTAAATAAATGTGGTTTTTCTAAAGTTGTTATCGGACTTTCAGGAGGGATTGATTCAACAGTTACCTGCAGTTTAGCTCAAAAATCTCTGGGTAAAGAAAATGTGCTGGCAGTTACAATGCCTGGGCCATATTCTTCTGAGGGAAGTGTAAAAGACTCTAGAGAACTCTGTAAAAATCTGGGGATTGAATTAAAAGAAATCTCTATTCTAGAACCTTATAATTCTTATTTATCAGTTTTAGAAAGTGAATTTTCTGGAAGTAAATCAGGAACAGCAGAAGAAAATATTCAGGCTAGAATTAGAGGGAATATCCTGATGGGGCTTTCCAATAAATTTGGATATCTTGTTTTAAGCCCGGGAAATAAAAGTGAATTATCTGTAGGCTACTGCACCTTATATGGTGACATGAGTGGAGGATTAAGTGTTATTTCAGATGTACCAAAAACGACAGTTTATGAACTGGCAGATTTTATAAATCGAGAGCAGGAGATTATACCTAAGAATATAATTAATAAAGCCCCTTCTGCAGAATTAAAACCTGATCAGAAAGACGAAGACAGTTTACCACCTTATCCTGTTTTAGACCAGATACTTTATTATTACATTGAACGGGGCTATTCAATAAATGAAATTGTAGCAGAGGATTTTGATTTTGAAACTGTTAAAGAAGTTATAAATCTAGTAGATGGAAATGAATATAAAAGACGGCAGGCTGCTCCAGGGCTTAAAGTAACTTCAAAAGCTTTTGGAATTGGTAGAAGAATGCCGATAGCTGCAGATTATAGTTCAATCTAAGCATATTTATATAATTGTTGTAATAAAGAAAATTAGATTAAATTTGTTATTAAAATAAAAGGGATAAAAACTGGCGGCTCTATTCAGGAGTCGCTTTATTATTTTTTAATCTTGACTCAATTAATCCTGAGTGTTATACTTTACTTAAGATACCAAATAGGGGTATATAGTATTTTAATAAGGAGGAAAGATAAAATGAAAAAAACAATTATTATTAAAGGAATGTCCTGTGAACACTGTGAAATGCATACTAAACAAGAATTAGAAAAAATCAATGGAGTTGTATCTGCAGCAGCTGATGCTGACGAAGGTCAGGCAGTTTTAGAATTAGAAAAAAAAGTAGCAGAAGCTGAAATTAAGGCTGCTGTTGAAGAAGCTGGCTATAAATATATCAAAACTGTATAAACTTCAAAAAATTTTAATGCAAATATACACGGTAGGGGTATATTATAAATTTTGAATATAAATATTTTTTATTTTGAATAGATCAATAATTCACTCGGAGGTGCTAGAAATGGCAGAGAAAAAAATAACTTTAAAAATAACTGACATGAGCTGTGCAAGCTGTGCTCAGACAGTAGAAAAATCCTTAAATAAAGCTGAAGCTGTAAGTGAGGCACAGGTTAATTTTGCTGCAGAAAAAGCTTACATTACCTTTGATCCAGATAAAAGCAGCAGAGAAAATTTAATTGAAGTAGTAAAGAATAGTGGTTATGGAGTTAAGGAAGAGAAATCAAAGATAAGTTTTGATATAGATGGAATGACCTGTGCCAGCTGTTCGGCAGCTGTGGAGAAGGCCTTAAACAAAAGTGAAGGTGTTTATCAGGCCAATGTAAATATTGCAACTGAAAAGGGAAGTGTAGAATATAATCCGGAAATTCTAAGCAAAAATGATTTTCGCCAGATTGTTAAGAATGCCGGTTATGAACTGGCCCGCTTTGAAGATGAAGAAATAGATAAAAGTAGTGAAAGTGCTGAAGATGAATTAAGTGAAGACATGAAAAAAGTTAAAGAAGCCAAAAAGAAGATGTGGGGAACCTGGGCCTTTACAATTCCAATTATGCTCTGGATGATTCCGGAGATGTTTTTTGGTCTTGCCTGGCCCAATATGCAGATCTTTAATTTAGGAATGATTGTTCTGGCAATTCCGCCACTTTTTGTCTTTGGCCGCAAAACCTTTATTACAGCTTATAGAGCTGTCAGTCACGGCAGTGCTAATATGGATGTTCTAATCGCGATGGGTACTGGAGCAGCCTTTATAACAGGCCCGGCCGTATTTTTTACCCCGATTGCCAATTATGCAGGGGTGGCTGCAATGATTATGGCCTTTCATCTTACAGGCCGCTATATTGAAGAAACTGCAAAAGGTAGAGCCTCTCAGGCAATTAGGAAACTGCTGGAGCTAGGAGCAAAAACGGCAACAGTTATTGAAGCTGGAGAAGAAAAAGAGGTTGCCATTGAAGATGTTCAACCTGGAGATATTATGCTGATTAAACCGGGGGAGAAGATCCCTACTGATGGAGAGATTGTTGAAGGTAAAACCACAGTTGATGAATCAATGGCAACTGGAGAATCAATGCCGGTCCAGCGAACTAAAGGTGATGAGGTAATTGGAGCTACAGTTAATCAAAAGGGATTGATTAAAGTAAAAGCTACAAAAGTTGGTAAGGATACTTTTCTCTCTCAGGTAGTCAAAATGGTAGAGGAAGCTCAGGGAACTAAGGTACCCATTCAGGAATTTGCTGATAAAATAACAAGTATTTTTGTTCCGACAGTTTTAATTATTGCCCTCTCAACATTTGTCCTCTGGCTGATTTTTCCAGATAGTTTAAGACAGGTTGGATTCTGGGCTCAGAGTTTTCTGCCCTGGGTTAATCCGGAATTAGGAACATTTACTCTGGCAATTTTTGCAACTATAGCAGTACTTGTGATTGCCTGTCCCTGTGCATTGGGGCTCGCAACTCCAACTGCATTGATGGTTGGTAGCGGAATTGGAGCTGAAAATGGTGTTTTAATCCGTAAAGGTGAGGCGATCCAGACTATGAAGGATGTGCACACTATTGTTTTTGATAAAACCGGTACGATTACCAAAGGAAAACCAGAGGTGACAGACTTAATTGCGGCTCCAGGTAGCAGTGAAGAAAAATTACTGCAGCTGGCAGCAAGTGTGGAAGCTGGCTCTGAGCACCCGCTGGGAGAATCAATCGTCGGCGGCGCTAAAGATAGAGATATCGATATTAAGGAGATTAAAAAATTCAACTCTGTAACTGGTAAAGGTGTTGAGGCAGAGGTTGAAGGCCGGCAAGTACTTGTCGGCAGCAGAAAATTAATGGAATCAGCTGGCATAGATACTGATGATTTTGAAGCAGATTTAACCAGGCTTGAAAATGAAGCTAAGACAGCGATGCTGGCTGCAGCTGACGGTCAGATGCTGGGTATAGTTGCTGTTGCAGATGCTTTAAAAGAAGATTCAGCTAAGGCAATTGCTGAACTCAAAAAACTGGGTTTAAAAACAGCTATGATTACCGGTGATAACCAGCGAACAGCTGAAGCTATTGCTAGAGAAGTAGGAATTGATCATGTAGTTGCCGAAGTAATGCCAGATGGTAAGGTAGATAAGGTAAAAGAACTGCAGTCTAAATTCGGAATAATTGCCATGGTTGGTGATGGAATTAATGATGCACCAGCTCTTACTCAGGCTAATGTTGGAATAGCAATTGGAACAGGTACAGATATAGCTATTGAATCATCGGATATTACCCTGGTCCGGGGAGATTTATCTTCTGTAATTACAGCAGTTAAACTTTCACGAGCTACTTTTAGAAAAATTAAGCAGAATTTATTCTGGGCCTTTTTCTACAATCTAATTGCTATTCCGGTTGCTATTTTAGGGCTGCTGCATCCGGTTATTGCTGAGATGGCAATGGCGACCAGTTCAATTAGTGTTGTCACAAATGCTAATCTCTTAAGGCGCGAAAATATACAGGCAGATTATAAATAAAAATTAAGAATTATCTGATATGATATAGTGAAATAGAAGAATGAGGAGGGGTTGGATGAATTCCTTATGTGAGTTGGATAAAAAAGAATTAACAAATCGCTTAAGAAGAATTGAAGGTCAGGTTCGTGGTCTGCAGCGGATGGTTGAAGAAGAAAAATACTGTGTTGATATTCTACATCAGATCAATGCTGTTCAAGGTGGACTAAAAAAAGTTGGCCTTAAAATTCTTGATAAACATGTGCATGGCTGTGTTCAGAGAGCTGTTAAAAATGAAGAAGGCGATGAAATTATTGATGAATTAATGGATATTCTGGCTAAATTTACTGATTAAATGCAGATTATTTTTTAATGATATAATTATCTATTTAAATTAAATTTTCGGGAACTAAAAAAGCCAGAGCAATATTGCTCTGGCTTTAATATCTAATTATTTAAATTAATTAATCTACCATAGAATGAACAAACCAGATATTTTTACTGTAAGCAGCTACATGATCTTCAAAGGCCCCAACTACTTCGAAGTCGCCAACTTCATCAGCGTTATTTCTAATTTCTTCAGCTAATCTTTTCATTTCTTTCAAATCAGCTAGGACTACATTTAATACTTCATCTACACCAAACTTTTTAGAATCTAATTCTTCAATAGTAGCAGCTTCCTGATATTCACTGAGCTTAACTAAAGGAGATTCGCCCTTCATTTTAAGGATTTCTGCTACTGCATCATAC
>JBHEOV010000089.1:0-8217 GCA_046260625.1 Halanaerobium sp.
ATTTACAGACGCCACCTCTGGTTCACATAATGTTTTGGACTAACAGCCCGTCTCAGACTCTTCAGATTCCACCTCGCAGTGAACACCCTGTCATTGTTGACTTCTACATGATACATGCCACAACATAGATAGGACTTTCACCTACTATCAGAATAATTTACGGAGCACACAATAAAAAAGAGCAGCTGCAAAAGCAACTACTCTCTTGAGATGAATTATTCAATTGTTTGGCCTTTATAATTTAACAATTATTCTTCCCTTAGAATTTCCAGCCAGCATTTTTTCAATCTGCTGATCTAAATCTTCTAGAATTACTTCTTTTGCCAGCTTATCAAGTTGAGTTATTTTCCAGTCAGAGTCAATTTTCTGCCAGATTTCTTCTCTTAACTCTCTTTTACACTGGGCAGAAGCTATACCAATTAAAGTTACTCCTCTTAAAATAAATGGATACACATTAAGATCCAATTTAGCAGAAGCAATATTTCCACAGCAGGTTACCGCACCATAATATTTGGTTGACTTGATGGCAGTTGTCAGCATATTCCCACCAACTGTATCAATAACTCCATCCCATTTCTTCTTTAAGAGCATTTTCCCAGAATCATCATCAACCTCTTTTCGGGCAATAATATTTTTCACACCCAGGCTCTCAAAATATGATTTTGCTTCAGTTTTACCTGTAGCAGCAGTAACCTGACAGCCAATTTTCGCTAAAATAGCACAGGCAAAACTACCAACCCCTCCAGAAGCACCGGTAACTAAAATATTATTTTTGTCAACATCTGCTTCTAAAAGTTTATAAACCGAGAGGGCAGCTGTAAATCCTGCTGTACCATAAATCATGCTTTCTTTTAAAGTTAAATTCTCGGGCAGTTTTACAGCCCATTCTGCTGGTATTCTGATATATTCTTCAAAACCTCCGGCTGTGTTCATGCCCAAATCATAACCAGTCACTATTACTTTATCACCTTTTTGATAAGTTCCACTCTGATCTTCAACAACTATACCAGCTGCATCAATACCTGGAGTATGAGGGTATTCTCTGGTAACCCCTTTATTTCCATTTGCAGAAAGAGCATCTTTATAATTTAAAGATGAATATTTAACATTAATTATCAGCTCACCTGCCGGCAGATCTTTAATTTCTTTATCAATAATCTCTCTTTTATATTCTCCATTAACTTCACGTACTTCAAATGCTTTAAATTTTATATTATCCATTATTATTTTCACTCCCTTTTAAAAAAGCTGTTCTGACAGCATTAACTAAAACTATCAAAACAGCCTCAATATTTTAAACTTGATTATTTAATTATCCATTGTATTTTCTTTGATTAATTTTTGCTTTAGTTTAAACAATTCATCTGAAAGATCAACTTTCATAATATGTGGATAAGTCAGCCTCTTATATTCTTCTCCCAGACTCTCTTTTTCTTTTTCAGCATATTTTTTTATCTCCGCTACCGCGGGAGAATCATAGACCAGCTCTCCCTTTTTGAAAATTGGATTCATCATTTCTCTAAGACGATAATTACCTTTTGTTAGAGTGGTTGTTTTCCAGGTATCTCTTGCATCAAATAAAGTTAAATCCTCATTTTCACTAATTTCTTCCTGCTGCAGTGCAATTAAATCTGCCTTTATTTCACCTGATTCTTTATCATAAACTCTAAGTAATTTTTTATCACCGGGATTGGTCATTTTTTCAATATTATCAGAAAGCTTAATTTTTGGCTGATCATGATATTCACTCATCTTATAAACTGCACCAAAAGCTGGACAATCATAAGAAGTGATAAGTTTAGTTCCTACACCATAGAGATCAATCTGAGCTCCCTGCAAATTAAGCGAGGTGATTATATTTTCATCTAGATTATTTGAGGCAACAATCACTGCATCTTCAAATCCTGCTTCGTCCAGCATATTTCTTGCTTTTTTAGAAAGATAAGCTAAATCTCCACTATCCAGTCTAATTCCATAAAGATCAGATTCGATCCCCTGCTCTTCCATCTCCTCAAAAACTTTAATAGCATTAGGTACACCGGATTTTAAAGTATCATATGTATCTACCAGGAGTATAGCACTATTAGGAAAATTTTTGGCATAAGTCCGAAAAGATTCTAATTCGCTTTCAAAACTCATTACCCAGCTGTGAGCATGAGTTCCACTTACCTTAACCCCGAATTTCTTACCTGTTAAAACATTTGAAGTTCCAGCACAACCTCCAATTACTGCAGCTCGAGCTCCATAAATCCCGGCATCAGGTCCGTGAGCACGACGCAGACCAAATTCAAGTACATCTTTGCCCTGAGCTGCCTCATTAATTCTGGCTGCTTTAGTGGCAATTAATGCCTGGTGATTAATGAAATTCAAAAGTGGAGTTTCCAACAATTGAGCCTGTAAAATAGGAGCTTCTACTTTAAGCAACGGCTCTTTTGGAAAAACAACACTTCCTTCCGGTACTGAATAAATATCACCAGTAAATTCAAAATTTCTTAAATAATCTAGAAATTTTTCATTAAAACCCTGACTTTTTAAATAAGATATATCATCTTCTGCAAATTTTAAATTCTCTACAAATTCAATAATCTGCTCTAAACCTGCAAAAATGGAATATCCATTATTACTGGGATTTTCTCTATAAAAAAGATCAAAAACGGCCTTTTCAGTTTTCCCTTTTTCACAGTAACCCTGAGCCATGGTCAACTGATAAAAATCAGTTAAAAGACTTAAATCTCTCATTATAAAAACACCAACCTTATTATTTATATTTTCTTTTGAGCTGTTTATAAAATTTTAACATTTCAAATTAATTAAAACAAGTAATTTTCGACAAACTATACTATTTTATTTAAGAAATATTAATTTTAGTATGATTATCAACAGTCAAATCTCAATAGTTCTTTATTAATTTTCATAATTTTGCTATAATTAATGTAACTATTTTAAATAGAAAGCAGGTGCTTAATTATGAAAAGCAAAATTAACTTTAATTTAAATAAATTAAAAAGTAATAGAGAATACACAAAATCTCCTGAAGCCTGGGATGAACAGATATTTTATTTTTTACTTGTTGATAGATTCGCCAGTGAAGAAGATTATCCTTTTTATGATCCGGACAAAGATTATGAAAATGCTCTTCAAAATGAAACCACTGAAAAGCAGTGGCATAAAAACAGTGACAGCTGGGTTGGCGGCACTTTAAAAGGGATAACTAATAAGTTGGATTATTTAAAGGAACTGGGAGTAACTGTGCTCTGGATCAGTCCCATTTTAAAACAGCCTGTTTTTTCTAATAATTATCACGGCTATGGAATCCAAAATTTCCTGGAGCTTGAGCCTCACTTTGGTACTAAGGAAGACTTAAAAGAATTAGTGGACAAAGCTCATTCTAAGGGAATCTATATTATGCTTGATGTGATCATCAACCATGCTGGAGATGTTTTTGAATATGTTAATGATGACCCTTTTTATAAAGATGAACAATATGAAGTTAAAGCTTTTAGAGATAAATCTGGAAAAGCAGCCATTGATCCAGTTAATCCTGATTATGAAAAAAGCTATCCTGATGGCGGCATCTGGCCCCAGGAATTATTTAGTTTAGACACATTTACCCGCAAAGGATATATCAGAGACTGGGATAAAGACCCTGAATTTAAAGAAGGGGATTTTTTATCTTTAAAAAATATAAATACAGGTCAGGGAGATTTAGAAAATTACCAGGCTTCTAAAGCTCTGAAAGTTATGATTGAATGCTATAAATACTGGATCGCCTATGCTGACCTCGATGGCTTTAGACTGGATACTGTAAAACACTTAAATCCAGGAGCCACCCGCTATTTTACAACCGAAATCAAAGAATTTGCCCAGACTTTAGGAAAAAAGAATTTTTTTATTATTGGAGAAATAACTGGAGGCATGGAATTTGCAAAAATGATCTGTGCTCAAACAGGTCTCAATGCAGCTTTAGGAATTGATAAAATACCAGAAAATCTTGAAAATGTAGCCAAAGGATATTATTCAGCTGAAAATTACTTTTCTATTTTTACCAATTCCAGTGTTCTCAACGAAGGCAGACATCAGTGGTATCACAAAAATGTAATAACTATGTTTGATGATCATGATATGGTTTACCAGAAGCAATATAAAGAAAGATTTGCTGCAGATAAAAAAACAGCGCCTCTGCTCAAAAATGCAATTTTTCTAAACTTCTTTACTGCCGGCATTCCATGTGTTTACTATGGAACTGAACAGAGATTTGACGGCAGTGGTGATCACGATAAATATATTAGAGAATCAATGTTTGGTGGTGATTTTGGAGCTTTCAGAACCCAAAACAGAAGCTTTTTCGATAAAAATAATCCTGTTTATCAGGAAATGCAGAAACTGGCTGAACTCAGAAAAAATAATATTGATCTAAGAATTGGACGTCAGTATCTTAGAGAAATATCAAATGAGAAAAATATTAATTTTCATTTACCTCAGGCAGATGGCGGCCGCTGTACAGAAATTATCGCCTGGTCTAGAATACTCAGCCAGCAGGAACTTCTCTTAGCCATTAATTGTGAGCTTAAAAGAAAGCAGAGTTCTAAAATTATAGTGGATAATGGGCTGCATGACCCGGGTGATAAATTTATCTGTCTTTATTCTTCAAATCAAAGCGAGATAGGAAATCAAATCGAAGTAATTAAGGGGGAGCAGGGAAATAATTGCCTGGAAATTAGTTTACAGCCTAAAGGAAGAATAATTTATAAGTCAGTCTAATTTAATATTTCTTCTGCCTTTTTATCATCTCTAATTAACTTTTGGAGCGACGCTCCATGATGAGTTACTCAGTAGTGGCATTCATTATAATCAGAAACAACTGTTGCTATCATTTCTCTCTGCCTGCGGGAAATATTTGATCTGGCAAACATTATTGTTTTATAAATCTTTAAGTGGTCTTCTAAAAGATCGGGATTTAATGACTGAACTTTAAGAACATGTGCCACTTCATTTTTACCAGACCTGCTTAAATTGTCATAAAGCTTAGCTAATTTTCCTTCTGCCATTTCTTCATCAACCATCTCGATCCAGGCTATTTTGCTATCCTCCTATTTAGTTAAGAAATTCATTAGCTCTGAGAGCTGCTTTAGCACCCTCAGCTGCCGAAATAATTATTTGTTTATCTTTGATATCTGTAACATCTCCGGCAGCAAAAATACCTTCAATACTTGTCTGATTATTTGCATCAATTATAATTTCATTACCCTGATTAATATCCAGCTCTTCACAGACAAAACCTGTATTGGGGATTAAACCAATTTCAATAAATATTGCCTTAACTGCTAGTTCTCTTTCCTTACCGGTATTTAAATTTTTGATTCTAACTACCTCAACTTTTTGCTCACCCTTAATCTCAGTTGTCTGATATGATTTGCAGACTTCTATTTTATCCGAGTTATTTACTTTATCCTGCAGACTTTTATCTCCAGAAAGCTGTTCACCTCTGACAATTAAATAAACTTCAGTCGCTATTTTGGCCATATCCAGCGCTGCTTCCAGCCCCGAATTACCTCCACCAACAATCGCCACCGGCTGATTCTCATACATAAAGCCATCACAGGTAGCACAGTAACTGACACCATTATCTTTAAACTGATTTTCACCTGGAACACCAAGGTGCCGCTTTTTAGTTCCGGCTGCTATTAAAACAGCTCTGGTTTTAATCTCTTTCTCACTTTTGGTCAGCAAAATGTGTTCCTTTTTTTGAGGCTTAATCTCTGTTATTTCCTCTCCAAAAAGAGTATCTATCTTATAATTACGCAGATGCTTTAAAAAATTCTGCATCAGATCAGGACCTGAAATATTGTATTCAGGCAGATAATTATCTATAGTATCAGTTTCTAAGACCTGCCCCCCTATATCACGAGCTACAAGCAGCACTTTTAAGCCTTTTCTAACTGCATATACTGCAGCAGTCATGCCGGCCGGGCCAGCCCCAATTACAGCTAAATCCCAATTCTTTTGACTGCAGTTTGGCCTTTCAAATTCTATCATCTCATCAAGCCCACCTGAGCTAACCAGCTCAATTAAACTGTCATAACCGCCAATATTTTGATCATCAATAAAAATCTGAGGAATTGTTTTTTTACCGCTTCTCTCTACCATTTCCTGCTGCAGCTCTTTATTATCTGTAATATCATAATCAGTATATTCAAGTTCCAGACTTTTTAACATTGCCTTGGCGCGTCTGCAGTAAGGACACCATACTTTTGAATAGATTTCAATCTTAGGTTTATTCATCAGATCAATCCTTTCTTTTAATTATATCCAGCCATTCCTTTTAAACAACCAGTATTCAATTCCAATAATCAATACCGAAAACTAAAAAGTGCCTCCATCCCAGCCCCACATTGCACCTGGAGCATCTACAAACTGAATATAAATTCTATCCTGTTCAATTTCCAGTTCTTTTTCAAGAAATTCGCAGATGAATTGAGATAGTTCTTCGGTCATTGACTCCTTTAAACCAATACTTTTTAATTGAATAAAGGCTGTGTTTTCAGTACTGCCGCCAAAAGTCATCTTCAGCTCAGCTTCCAGAGCTGTCATAATATATGATTCTGGTTTTCCAAGCTGCTCGGCCATTGCAGCTGACAGCTTTTTTAACACTTCTTCCTTTTTTTCTACTTTCTGATTGGTCTGTACTTTAATATAAGGCATTAAAACCACTCCTTTATAAATTTTTGAGTTTATTAGTTAAATAAAAGCTATTGAAAATTATAGATTATAATAGCCCCCACCAGGGTAAAAATTGATCTAAAATATAAGCCAGTCCTGTAGAGAGGATAAGCCCAATCACTGCCATAATTATACCATGTTTAAACATGGTTTTTAAATTAACACCATAGCCTGCACTTACTGCCAGACAACCATTACCTGAAGCTATAGCAAAAGATAAGTTAACAGAAACAGTTAATAATAATATAATTGGAACAGGATTTAATCCTTGAGATATAAACAACTGAATTATTATCGGCATTAGTAAAGCTGCAGAAGCTGTATTAGTAGATATATTTGTAAGCAAAACTGTTACAGCACCAAAAATAAAAAAAGTAATAATTCCATGTCCATCTGCAAAATTGCTGAGACTATTTCCTATAATTGCTCCCAATCCTGAAATTTCTAAAACCTTTGCCAGAGCTAGAGCACTCGGCCAGACAATCATTACTGTAATTGGAAAACGGCCCATGCTTTTTATCGATAATACATTTTCTTTTTCTTCTGTAGGTATAAAAAATAGCAAAAAAGCCAGACTAAAAAAGATAAAAGCTGGGTCTAAAGCTGGTAAAATTTTAGCATATAAAGGTTCAAAAAAAGCAGAAGCAACTGCCAGAACAAAGACAAGTGCTGAATATATTTCTCCTTTTTTCATTTTTCCCATTTTATTCAATTCTTTTTGATATATTTCTTTTGATCCAGGCAGCTTAACATCCTCTGATTGAAGAATGTGACTGATATAAAAACCAATAAATGGTATGAAGAGTAGAGTAAAGGGAAGCATTCTCATAGTCCACTCATAAAAATATATTTTTCTGCCTACAGCTTCATTTAAAAATTCATAAATCAAAAGATTTTGTCCTCCACCTAAAGGTGTAGGTAAACTTCCAATAGAAGCACCCCAGGCAATAGCAAGCAAAATATTTGTAGCAGCCTTATTATTCCATCTTTTGGTATTTGAGTCATAACCTAAATAATGAAGCAGTGTCACAGCCACCGGCACAAATACCGCTGCAGTTACAGTATCAGCAATAATTGAACTTAATAATGCAGAAATTAAAAACCAGGCCCATATCTGTTTGCGGGCACTATTACCAAAAAATGAGAGGATTTTGAGCGATAATCTTCTTGCAATCCCCCACCTCTGCCAGGCTGCTCCCATTGCACAGCTGCCAGCAATCAAAAATACTATTCTATGACTGAAAACTCTTACGATTTCAGCAACTGGTGCTATTGGAATAAATGTAGTAACAAAAATTGGAACTAAGGCGGTGATTGCAACAGCAATATGACCACTTGTCCACCAGAAAGCCATCCAGATTAAAATACCTAATGCTCCTCTTGCCTGCCAGTCCAATCCGGGAATCGGTAATAAGAATAAAATAATAAAAATTAAAGGGCCCAAAAGTATATATGAAATATTCCCCATATCCACCCCGAAATTATCTACTAAAAATC
>JBHEOV010000009.1:0-499 GCA_046260625.1 Halanaerobium sp.
TTACTACACCAGCTTCAACTGGATCTGTAACTGCTGTTATTAAAACTGGTGTATTTGTTAAAACATTAGCAGTTGTCTGAGCTGAAGGTGTTGCAATTGCTAGCACTAAGTCAGGATTATTTTGATTAAACCTCTGAGCAATAGTTTGAGCTGTTGAAAAATCAGCCTGTGCATTTTGAAAATCTATTTCAATATTTTCCCCTTCAATAAAACCTTCTTCTTCCAGCTGGTCAATAAATCCTTCTCTCGCAAGATCTAAAGATGGATGTTCAACAAACTGAGAGATTCCTATTTTATATTTCTGAGCAGCAAGACTGAATGAACAAGTAAATAAGAAAATCATGACTAAAGTTAAGACTGAGACTAAAATATGATTCTTTAAAATATTTTTCATTTTTTCTACTCCCTTCTCATTTTAAATATTTTAATTATTTGAATTAATTATATAATTATTCTCTTTTGCTTGTCAATTTTGAAATTTTTATGAAATTTTTAAATG
>JBHEOV010000009.1:509-28699 GCA_046260625.1 Halanaerobium sp.
GGATATAACAGGAAAATGTAGTAGACTATATTCAAGCAACAAATTATTTTCAAAAAAATTAATTTATGAGGATGATCAAATTGATTTTTAATTCAATGCAGTTTTTAATATTCTTTGCAGTTGTTATCTCTACATATTTTTTGATTAATTCAAAATATAGATGGGTTCTTTTACTGGCGGCCAGTTATTACTTTTATATGAGCTGGAATCCAGCCTATATTTTATTAATAATTCTTTCTACAATCGTTGATTATTTTGCTTCATTAAAAATGGAGCAGCAGCAGAAAAAAGAAGATAGGAAAAAATATTTGTTCTTGAGTCTATTTGTGAATCTGGGACTATTATTTTTCTTTAAGTATTATGGTTTTTTTAATAATTCGTTTTCATCAGTTGTTCGGTCCTTTAATATGAATTTGGGACTACCCAATTTTGATTTATTACTACCGGTTGGAATTTCTTTTTATACATTTCAAACTCTAAGTTACACTATAGATGTTTATCGAGGGGAAAAAAAGGCAGAAAAACATTTTGGGATTTTTGCTTTATATGTATCCTTTTTTCCGCAGTTAGTTGCCGGTCCAATTGAGCGCTCAACCAGGCTGCTGCCTCAGTTTAAAAAGAAAATAGACTTTGATTCTGCCCGAGTTGCTTCCGGACTGCAGTTGATGCTCTGGGGATTTTTCAAAAAAGTAGTAGTAGCAGATCGTCTAGCTTTGTATGTTAATGGTGTTTATAATAATCTGGAAGGTCTGAGGGGTATAACGTTAATTCTGGCTACAGTATTTTTTGCTTTTCAAATTTACTGTGATTTTTCCGGTTATTCGAGTATTGCAATAGGTGCAGCCAGAGTGATGGGTTTTGATCTGATGACTAACTTTAAAAGACCCTATTTTGCAAAATCCATTCCAGAGTTCTGGCGCCGCTGGCATATTTCGCTTTCAAGCTGGTTTAAAGATTATTTATATATCCCTCTTGGGGGTAATAGAGTCACAAAAATAAGATATTACTTTAATCTTTTTGTGACTTTTTTAGTCAGCGGACTCTGGCATGGTGCAGCCTGGACCTTTGTCATCTGGGGTGGACTGCACGGTTTATATCAGATTATTAGTATTTCTACAGTAAGTTTAAGAAGAAATATAAAAGAAAAACTGGGAATTAATAAACTTCCTACTTTAAATAAATTGTGGCAGATTACTGCTACCTTTGCTCTGGTTAATTTTGGCTGGATTTTCTTTAGAGCTAATTCTTTATCAGATGCAGTTTATGTTGTTAATAATCTTTTTACTTCTCTGGGAACTCAGCTCAGCAGCTGGACAAATTTAAAAGCAGCTGTAGTTGGTTATGGTTTAAATCAATATGAGCTTTTGCTTGCTTTTGCAGTTATTATTATTATGGAAACCGTCCATTTGATGCAGCGTCAGGGTAGTGTAAGAGAATTTCTAAATCAAAAACCAGCTCTTTATCGCTGGGCAGCTTATTACAGCTTAATAATTTTAATATTAGGTTTCGGAGTTTACGGAGAAGCAGAATTTATCTATTTTCAATTTTAAAGGATTGGGGAGTCGATAATGAAAAAATTTATTAAAAGAGGAGCAATCTTTTTAATACCACTTGTTTTATTTATAGTTCTTACAAATTACTTTATAGATCCGGCTAATCTTTTCAGTAATAAATTTGAAAAAGAGCTGGCAGATATACTGGTTAATGACAAAAATGCAGCTGGAGTTTATAATTATGATGAGCGTATTTTTCAGAAAGAATATATAGAAAAAATAGATGAGAAAAATGAGGTGGCTGTTTTAGGTTCCAGCCGCTCTCTTCAGATTAGAGAAGAAATGATTGCAGCTGCTGGTTTTTTTAATCATGGTGTTTCTGGCGCTGTACTTGAAGATTATATAGCGATTACTGAAATTTATAGAGAAAATGATAAACTACCTGAAAAAATTATACTGGGAATTAACCCCTGGATTTTTAACAGATATAATGTAGAAGAGCGCTGGCGCAGTATAGAAGAAGATTATTACTCATTTTTTGATCAGGACTATAAGAAAGATGAGTACCTGCTGGAACAGAAATTTGGCAGAAATTACGGACAGCTTTTTTCTGCGACTTATTTTCAGGCCTCATTTGAGAATTTAATTAAGGGTCAGGCTTTTAAAGATATTCAGGCAACTGATTCAGAATCACTTGCTGAGCCTGTTAAACTGGCAGATGGGAGTTTAGTCTATCAGCGGCCGCGAAAGAATATCAGTGCAGAAGATGCAGAAATTGAAGCACAAAATTATATCCGAAATGGTGTCTATTCTCTGGAAAATTATTCTGAGATGGATGATGATTATCTGCAGCATTTTGAGCAGCTGATTGAATTTTATCTGGAGGAAGAAATTGATCTAGTTTTTTATCTTGCTCCCTATCATCCACTTGTCTTTGATTACCTGGATCAAAATGAAAGATATCATATTATTTATGAAGTTGAAGAATATATTAGAGAATTTGCTGAGAAAAATGACATTAAAGTTGTGGGCAATTACAGTCCCTATGAATTGAATCTTGATAAAGGCGATTTTCATGATGGAATGCATCCTAAAGAAGCTGTAATGGGAAAAATATTTAATGCTTTGTAATTAAATATTAAGGATAAATTAATTCTTTAATTTTAAGTTTTAATTTTATATAATAGAAGATAGAAAAATGTAATAAAAAATCAATTTGAGGTGTTTTAAATGGAAAAAAATCCAGAAATAACTATAACAATGGAAAGTGGAGACCAGATTAAGTTAGAATTATATCCAGAAAAAGCAGAAAATACAGTTAAAAACTTTATTGAACTTGCTGATAATAATTATTATGATGGGCTTAAATTTCATCGAATAATAAAAGGTTTTATGGTTCAGGGGGGCTGTCCTGACGGAACTGGTATGGGAAACCCTGGTTATTCAATTAAAGGAGAATTTTCAGCTAATGGTTATGATAATGACCTAAGTCATACAAGAGGAGTAATTGCTATGGCCAGAAGTGCACAACCTGACTCAGCTGGATCACAGTTTTTTATAGTTCACAAAGATTCACCACATTTAGACGGCCAATATGCTGCCTTTGGTGAAGTTGTAGAAGGTATGGATATTGTTGATCAGATTGCTGAGGTAGAAACAGGAGCCAGAGATATGCCAGAGGAAGATCAAATAATGGAATCAGTAGAAATTGAAACCTTTGGACAGGAATATGAGGCGCCAGAAAAACTTTAATTAATGTCAATAGAATAAGAATTTAAGATGCTGGCAGTTAATTCTGTCAGTTTTTCTTTTAAACAGGTGGTGAGAACGATTAATAAGGTTATTGGTGTTGCAGCTCATGTTGATGCAGGCAAAACAACATTTTCTGAAAGCTTAATGTATCACAGCAAAACGATTAGAACTCAGGGTAGAGTCGATCACCAGAATTCACATCTGGATACACACCCTCTTGAAAAAAAGCGCGGAATTACAATTTTTACAGATCAGGCAATTTTAAAGTACAAGGGAGATCAATATTTTCTGCTTGATACTCCAGGTCATATTGATTTTTCACCTGAAATGGAAAGAACACTTAAGGTTCTTGATTATTTAATTATTATTGTCAGTGCAGTTGAGGGCATAGAAGGCCATACCGAAACAGTCTGGAATCTGGCTCAAAAAGAAAATATGCCTGTATTTTTCTTTATTAATAAATGTGATCGAAAAGGTGCGGGTGCCAGCAGAGTTCTGACAGAATTAAAAAATAATTTTAGTCAGGATATTTTTATTTCTGTTGAACCAGATGCTCAGAATCTCTCAGATGAACTGATAGAATTTGCTGCAGCCAGAAATGAAAGACTTTTTGAACTATATCTAAATGAAGAAATAAAAAAGGACATATTTTTAGAAGAGATAAAAAAGATGATTAAAAAAAGGGAACTCTTTTTAGCTGCTTCAGGTTCGGCTTTAAATGATCAGGGAGTTAAGGAGTTTCTAGGGCAGCTGGCACT
The DNA here is from genome assembly GCA_046260625.1 of Halanaerobium sp. Taxonomy (GTDB): domain Bacteria; phylum Bacillota; class Halanaerobiia; order Halanaerobiales; family Halanaerobiaceae; genus Halanaerobium. The sequence continues at coordinate 4,513 of JBHEOV010000009.1, forward strand.
TTTAACAGATAGTTTTTATAAAAATCAGAATCAGCAGCTGCAGGCTCTTTTATATAAAGTTTCACATGATCAGGATCATAATCGAGTTTCACATATTAAAGTTATAAGCGGCGGTCTTAAAGTAAGAGATGAGCTGGAATATCAAAAAGAAGATAAAAATATTAAAGAAAAAATTACAGAATTGAGATTATATAATGGCCAGGAATATCAAAGTGTTGATCAGGTTAAAGCAGGAGAAATTGCAGGAGTTTTAGGCTTATCAGAAGCCCCGGCAGGAACAGCTTTTGGGCAATTAGATAGTTTAAAAGCTAAAAAATATCAGACAGCACTTAAATCAAAGGTGATTTTTGCTGAAAATATTAATACCCGAAAATTGCTGCAGTCATTTAAAATCCTGGATGCTGAAGACCCTTCCTTAAATGTGAACTGGGATTCTGAAGCGGAAGCGATTCAGGTTAATGTAATGGGGACAGTTCAGCTCGAAATTTTAAAAAGTCTGGTTAAAGAAAGATTTAATTTTGAAATTGATTTTGCTCAGCCGGATATTATATATAAAGAAACTATCAATAATCAGGTTTTTGGTTACGGTCATTTTGAGCCCCTTAAACATTATGCTGAGGTTCATTTAAAGATTGAAGCATCTCCTCGTAACAGCGGTATTATTTTTGAAAACGAGGCCAGTACAGATAATATCAGCAGGGGACTGCAGAATCTGGTTAAACAGCATCTATTGGAAAAAGAGCACCGGGGAATTTTAACGGGCAGTCCACTGACAGATTTAAAAATTACTCTTTTAACCGGTAAAGACCACAATAAACATACAAGTGGTGGTGATTTTAAAGAAGCAACCTATAGAGCCCTGCGTCAGGGTCTGGAAAAGGCAGAAAATATACTTTTAGAACCCTTTTATAATTTTAAAATTAAAGTTAATTTAGATTATCTGGGTCGGGTGATGGCTGATATTGAAAAAGCAAAAGGGAGTTTTGAGACGCCAGAAATCAGGGAAGAGCAGGCTTTAATTAAAGGGAAGGCCCCTGCTTCTACCTTTATGAATTATCCGGTTGAATTAAGGGCCTTTACAGGTGGTAAAGGGATGATTAATCTTAAATTTGGTGGCTATGATCTCTGCCACAACAGTGAACAGATTATTGAAGCAAGTGATTATGATAAAAAGAATGATCCTGTTTATTCTTCTGCCTCAATTTTTTGTGCAAAAGGGAAGGGTTATACCCTGTCCGGAAAAGAGGCCGAAATTAAGATGAAAGTTTAACTAGAGATTCTTAACTCTATATAATGAAGAACGAGCAGTAATATAAAGAGTCTTTCCCTGCTCTCCCCCAAAGCAAATAGTTGCCGGGCGCTCAGGCATAATAATTTCATTTAAAAGCTCAGAATTTTCATTATAAACATAGATATCACCATCAGCGATATAAAGATTAGAGTTATTATCTAAAGCTAAACTATATTCTCCTTTTTCGACAAAAATCTTAGGATTTTTTAGTAAAGCTTTTTCTGTTACCTCAAAGGATACAGTTCTTTTATTATATTCATCGACACCGTAAAATTTTTGACCGGGATAAGCTGCAAGCAGAGAAGTGGCTCTGATTAAATCATAGCAGTCCGGAATAATAGTCTGGCCATCTGGAGCCAGATAGCATTTTTCAGGTTTTTTGACTGTGATGCGGAGATAATCATTGCTGTCTCTCCATCTATTAGCTGGATATAATGCTTTCTGTACTTTTTCTACTGAGTCCAGATCAACTAATTTTAGAACTTCCATGCTATTTTCAGGATCATCAGGATTTATTGAATAGACTTTAGTTGTAGAACCGGTGTTATACCATTCACCAAAGGATGTGCCCTGTGCATCTTCTGGTTTGGGATAAATTTCTGCTTCTCCATTAATGGTTGCACCTTCAGCCGGAAAATATTCAGTTACCACTAAAAGGTTGTCATCTTTGTCAGAGGCTAAAGACAGTGGTTTGAAATGGATATCAGTTACAAGACTTAAAGAATCGCTTTTAACAGACCATTTATATATTTTCTTCCAGCGTGAATCAAGAAAGTAGATATTACCTTTGCTATCACTACAAATTCCATCTATAAATTCAAAACCAGCTGCTAATTTTTCTACTTCAGCAGAATTTTTTGTTTTAACTTTAGTACTATCTTTAATTTTAGAGTCTTCTTTATCTGTGATATAAAGTCGAGCCAGCTGCCAGGGACGAACTTCTTTTTTAGAATTTACATCCAGTAAAGTATTATTTATAGTATATTTGACCTGAGTATAGTTATGTATATTCAAAAATTCAATATTTTTTGAATTCCAATTTTCAATAGCATAGGGATAAGGATTGACCACCCAAATTGTGCGAAAAAAGTAGAGGTTGGCAAATAGCAGATTAGAACAATTATCAATTATTAGAGGCTGACAATTCCAGCTTTCTGCAGCTTCTTCTTCTAATTGAAGAGCAAATACTTCCCAATTGCTGACATTCTTAAATTTAACTTCGTTTCTAACATGGTGTTCTACAGACATAGCATAAATACGGCCTGCGGTAGAAGTGTCTGAGACATAAATCCCAGCTGAGGCATAAGGGCTGGCTGTCCAGATATCCTTAAAAGTACCTCCTCCACCATCAGTTATCCAGAGACTCCAGTATTGAGAATCCCATCTGCGGTCAGGATTGATGTCACCAGTACGACTATCGTTGTATATTGGGGCATGACTGCCATCTGCTGCGATATTTCCGTGGCCTCCAATAAACTTAACATCATTCATATATGAATCACTACCAGCCATCCATTTACAGCCAACTGCTCGTGGATTTCTTCCCCCGGCAGCAAGACCGATGCCGGAAACTATATTCCTACCACCATCTGGTACTTCTAATAGTGGTTTTGGTCTGCCAAAACCTGCAAAAGATTCTGTATTATCTTTGATCAAAATCTGAGTTGAAAAGGGATGTAATCCAATTAAATTAGTATCAGGCTTCAGTTTAATTGTCTCAGAGACCCGATAGAGTCCCTGCGGCAGATAAATTGTAGTGTAATTCTCAATTGCTTTTTTTATAATTTCAGTATCATCAGCAATTCCATCTCCCTTTGCTCCCAGCTTTTTTAAATTGGTCCAGTTTTCCATAGCCGGTAAATTAGGAATATCTTTTGGAGCCGGATTGGGAAAAGAGTTTAAAATCTCTATCTCTTTAGTTGTTTTAACTTTTGGACGCGCATCTAAATTATCCATTTGATTGCCATGGCTTAAGTATTTAACTTTATAAAGATCAGCTTTTACTTGAATATCCTTGTCGCTCTGGCGATAATTTAGAAGTCTGGGCACCTGCTGACAATCCACATTTCTCAGATTAATTTGGGTAAGCTGATTATCTGGATTACTGACAATAATAGCTGATTTTTTAATGTTTTCAAATTGGCAGTCCTTCATGATTAATTTTTCGTAGAAATTAGGATTCACTTGAATAACATTTGGGGTGTTTTTGACTTTCATTCGGACAATGGTTAAACCTGCTTCCTGTGTTTTGACAGCAGCCTTTTTTTGACCTTCAAAGTAGGTATCAAGCATCATGAAGGGCCAGCCCGGAGAAGTTTTGGTAGTGTAAATTCCATAATCTCCTCCAAAAAAACGAACATCTTCTATTTCATTACCGGCATCAAAGATTCCAGCCTTAGCCTGACCAATATTAATATCTACATGAGAGATAAAGCAGTGCTGGGCATAGTGGGTGCGAAGAGCAACTGCATTGGGATTACCGGCTTCTATCTTAAGATTGATATTAGAGAGGGCACTGTAAAAAGTACCAGGATTAGCATCATTTATTTCTTCTCCAGGCTGAGGAAGAGTATCGGTAAACCAGAACATATAATTTGCTTTTCCTTTATCTTCAGGATTTTTTTCTTGAAATCCAGGAGAATTTTTCCCAAGCAAAATTAAAGGGCGTTTTTGACCATAACCTATGAGCCGAACCGCTTTTGGTACATAAATAGTTTTAGTTATTAGGTATTGACCTTCAGGGATCAGGACGAGGCCATACCCCATTTTTTCCTTGGCTTTATTTATAGCCTGCTGTAGAGCTTCTGAGTCATCTGCTATTCCATCTCCCTTGACAGAGAAATTCTCTTTAGTAAAATATACTGCTTTTGAGTCATCGGGTTTATGAATGTAAAAAGATTTTTTGGGATTCATAGATGAGCCTCCTATATTTTTTATCTTAGAATTAATAAATTTAAAGTAATAAATATACTATATTAGTATTTTCTAGATAAAAACAATTTAACCTTTTTTTAAATCAATTAAATAAGCAGAATCTATAATGGATTTATGGTGAAATTTAATCTGTAAAATAGACAAATATATTTGCCTTATATAGTTATTTGTTAGATAATGGAAATGAAAGGAGAGTTGATAAATTTGAAAATTGATAGAGATAAATTAGATAATTATGATTGGTACAAAACAAGTATTGAGAATACTTTAGAAATTTTTAAGACTTCAAAAGATGGACTAACCAAAAAAGAAGCAGTAAAAAGATTGAATGATTTTGGAAGAAACAAACTACCTTCTCCAGTAGAAAAACATCCGTTATTTAAGTTTTTGAGCCATTATAATAATGTATTAATCTACGTCTTGTTAGCTGCTGCAGTTATAACTGCATTTTTGGGCCACTGGATTGACACTTTTATTATTTTAGCTGTAGTTATTATAAATGGTTTGATTGGTTTTGTTCAGGAAGGTAAAGCTGAGAAAGCGCTTGATGCTGTTAAAAATATGCTGTCAACTACTGCCCGGATAAAAAGAGAAGGGGAGATCAGAGAAATTCCGGCTGAGGAACTTGTTATCGGTGATCTTGTTTATTTAAAATCTGGTGATAAAGTACCAGCAGATTTAAGATTGATCGAAAGTAAAAATTTATCAATAACTGAAGCATCCTTAACTGGTGAGTCAGTACCTGTTTCAAAAACAACTGAAACTTTTCAAGACGAATTGGCACTTGGAGATAGAAAAAATATGGCCTATTCCAGTACTATAGTCGCTTCTGGTGAAGGTGTAGGAATTGTTGTTGCATCAGGAAAAGATACTGAAATTGGCCAGATAAATAAAATGATTTCAGGTGTAGAAAAATTAAAAACGCCTTTAACTCAACAGGTGGATCGATTTGGAAAATCTTTAACATTATTTATTTTGTCTTTAGGCTTTATAGTACTGCTGATTGGTAGATTTTTGAGGGGAACACCTCTTACTGAACTTTTCCTCTCAGTGGTAGGTATAGCTGTTGCTGCAATTCCAGAAGGTTTACCAGCTGTTATTACAATAACACTGGCTATTGGAGTAAAAAGAATGGCTGAAAGAAAAGCAATTATTAGAAAGTTACCGGCAGTTGAAACTTTAGGTTCTGTTTCTATTATCTGTTCAGATAAAACCGGTACTTTAACAGAAGGAGAAATGACAGTCAAAACAGTTGTCACAGCAGATAAGGATTATACTATAACAGGTAATGGCTATAATCCATCTGGAAAATTTTTAAATAACGAAAAAGAAGTAAATTTATCAGAAGAATTAGTACTCGATGAATTATTAAAAAATGCTGCTCTAAATAATGATGCCAGATTAGTTGAAAAAGAAAATAGCTGGATGATAGAGGGCAGTCCGACTGAAGGTGCTCTAAAAACTTTAGCTGCAAAGGCAAACTATAACAATAAAGCTCTTGAAGACAAAAATCAAAGATTGGATTCCATTCCCTTCAATTCAGATAATAAGTTTATGGCTACTTTAAATCAGGGAGATGATGATAATAATCTAATCTATCTAAAAGGAGCTCCTGAAGTAGTATTAGATAAATGTAGTGAAGAATTAACTAAAACAGGTTCTAAAAAGCTGAACAAAGATTACTGGAAAGAAAGTCAGGAAACTCTGGCTGGTAAAGGCTATCGTCTTCTTGCTTTAGCTTATAAAAAAACGACCAAAGATACTAATAATCTTTCTTTAGAGCAGATTGAATCAAATATGGTGTTTCTGGGAATTATAGGAGTTATGGATCCACCTCGTAAGGAAGCTATTGAGGCAGTAAAAGTATGCCAGGATGCTAATATAAAAGTTAAAATGATAACTGGTGACCATGCTGTAACAGCTTCTGCAATAGCTTCACAACTTGGAATAGAAAATTCTTCTGAGGTAGTAACCGGAAATGAGATTAATAACTTAGATGATATTGAATTAAAAGAAGTTATAGAAAAAAATTATGTTTTTGCAAGAGTAAGCCCAGAACATAAATTAAGACTGGTTACAGCTATGCAGGAATTGGGTTATATAACTGCTATGACAGGGGATGGAGTTAATGATGCTCCGGCTCTTAAGAAATCTGACATAGGTGTTGCAATGGGAATTAAAGGAACAGAAGCAACTAAAGAAGCTGCTGAAATGGTATTAGCTGATGATAATTTTGCTTCTATTACAAATGCTGTAGAAGAAGGAAGAACCGTCTATGATAATTTAAAAAAAGCACTTTTGTTTATGCTCCCGACAAATGGAGGCGAGGCTTTGGTGATTATGGCAGCTGTATTGTTTGGCTTTAATTTACCAATTACGCCTGTACAGATATTATGGGTAAATATGATAACTGCAATCACCCTGGCTCTAACCCTGGCTTTTGAACCAATGGAAGAAGATGTTATGAAAAGGCCGCCGCGAGATACGGATGAATCATTAACACCTTTTTCACTTCTTTTACGGATAGGCTATGTTTCAATAATTTTAACTGCTACTACCTTAGGCATTTATACCTGGGCAATTTCCAGCAATTTATCACTTCCGCTGGCAAGAAGTCTTGCAGTAAATATGCTTGTTTATGGAGAAATATTTTATTTATTTAATAGTCGTTATATGACAAAAAGTTCTTTAAGTTTAGAAGCTTTAAAAGCAACACCCTGGGTCTGGAAAGCTGTAGGAGCGGTTGTTGCACTTCAATTTTTATTTGTTTATTTTCCCCCACTTCAAAATATCTTCGATGTTGCTCCTTTAAATTTAGGACACTGGTTTATTATAATTGGGATTAACTTATTATTATTCCTGCTGGTGGAACTCGAGAAGTATATAAGCAGATATTTTAATTAAATGATCTCTGGAACATTATAACATTATACCTTTTAATCCTCCGTTTTCTATTTGTACAGGGAATAGTAACAGTTTAATTATCTGATACCGCCCTCCGGGGCGGTTTTTTTCTCATAATAGAAATTAAAATCCCATCTCATTATTTTTTTTGGAGTTTGGTAATATATAATTAGTTTTAAAGAAATAACTGAAAGACAGCAGTAGATAAAAGGGGAGGTAGCTATGCCCGGATTACTTCTTTAATCAAAGACATTAAAGCTGAAAAGAACAATCAGTTGCTGGTACTGGATAATGGAGACACCATCTACTGAACTTTTGCTGTAGTTAATTCTAAAAAGAAGGCAGTGGAACCTGTACTTAATAAGATGGCGATTAATGCCTATGATGAAAAAAGTAATAAACTGCTTTTTGATCCCTATTTGATTAAAGAGTATAATGGACTAAAAGTTGGTATAATAGGAATCGCAGCCACTAATATTGAGAGAGTGATGCTGGACTGGTTTAATGAGAATACTTATTTTAGAATAGGTAAAGAAGAACTTTCTCATTATATTGATAAAGATAAAGATAAATTAAAAAATATTTGACTTTTTAATAAATATAGTCTATAATTAATTTATAACTTGTAGCACAACCTACAACCACTTTATTATTTTGAGCGGGGAGATAAAAATGGATACTATAAAAAAAATAAATTTGGTAGATGAAGTATATAAAAAAATGAAAGAAAAGATACGGGGGGGAGAATGGAAGGCTGGAGAAAAAATTCCTTCTGAAAATGAACTCTCAGAAAAATTTGGTGTTAGCAGAAACACAATTAGAAATTCCATTCAAAAACTGAAAGGTCTAAACTTAATTGAAACCAAACAGGGACAGGGTACTTTTTTGAAAAAAGATTTAAACAGCAATATGATTAGTAATGTTATTCCTGCAATGGTTTTAACTGATAATGAAGTTTTTGATGTTTTAGAATTTAGAAGCATTATTGAGAAAGAAAATGCACGTCTGGCTGCTATAAGAGCAGATGAAGAAGAGATTCAAGAAATTAAAAGAGCTTTAGATCAAATGATCAAAAACCAGGATGATTATAAAGAATATTCAATCTGGGATTATAAATTTCACTTAAATATTGCTAAGGCTTCAGAAAATAAAATTTTATATCAAACTATGCTGAGATTAAAAGATATCTTATTTCATCATTTAGAAGAGATGAATAAAAACGGTGATTTTGAAAAAAGTATAGAAGGTCATAAAAACTTATATCAGGCAATTAGAGATAAGGATCCACAATTAGCAGTTGAACTTTCAAAAGAAGATGAAAAAGAAAGATTTAAAAAATTAAAAAAAATATAAAATTTTTAATTTAACTTGTCCTACAACCAACAACCAATAACATACAACCTATAAATAATTTTAAAGTATAAAAAATTAGAATTCTTTTAGATGTCTATATATTATAGTAGATGTAGATAAATACAGCTTAAGTAGATGTTTGCAAAATAGCGCAGGTTTAAAAAAATTTAAATGATTTAAATAGATAAAGAGGGTGATCTTATGAAAATAACAAATTTAAAAGTGATTGTAACAAGTCCAGGTAGAAATTATGTAACAGTTAAAATTGAAACAGATGAAGGTATTTATGGAATTGGAGATGCAACTTTAAATGGAAGAGAACTTTCTGTTGCTAAAACACTGGAAGAATATTTGGGTCCATTGTTGATTGATAGAGATCCAGATAATATAGAAGATATCTGGCAGCATATTTATAAAGGTACTTACTGGCGGGGAGGACCTGTTTTAATGACTGCTTTAGCGGGAATAGATATGGCTTTATGGGATATCAAAGGTAAAAAAGCTGGGATGCCTGTTTATTCATTACTGGGAGGAAAAAGCAGGGATAAAGTTCTCTGTTACACTCATGTTTCTGGAAAAACTTTTGAAGAGGTTAAAGATAAGGCACTGCAAAAAATTAAAGCAGGATATAAAGCTTTAAGGATTCAGGTTTCAATACCAGGTCTGGACGGGACTTATGGAACTGTTGAAGATGATGCAAGAGAGCTGCCCTTTGTTGAAAAATGGGATTCTAAGCCCTATCTGAAAACTATACCTGAATTATTTAAATACTTAAGAGCTGAAATTGGAGATGAGGTTCATTTAATTCATGATTCACACGAGCGTCTGACAGTACCTGAAGCTATAAAACTGACTCAAAAGTTGGAACAATATGACCTTTTATTCTTGGAAGATCTATTAAAACCGGAAAATAAAGAAGGCTTTAAAAAGATTAGAAATCAGACTTCAACCCCGCTGGCAATGGGAGAACTTTTTAATACCAGATGGGAGGCTCTGCCTCTGCTAAAAAATCAATTGATAGATTATATCCGCTGTGATCTAAGTCATATTGGTGGGATTACAGAGGCTAAGAAAATAGCAGCTCTGGCCGAAACTTTTCATATTAAAACAGCCTGGCATGGTCCGGCAGATATTTCTCCAATTGCACATCTGGCTAATTTACATCTAGATTTTGCAATTTCAAACTTTGGAATTCAGGAATTTGCTCAATTTCCAAAAGAAGTAGAAGAGGTATTCAAAGGTGGTCCTGAATTTAAAAATGGTTATCTACAAATTTCTGATAAGCCTGGTCTGGGCTGTGAAATAGACGAAGAAGCTGCTGCGAAGTATCCTTATCAAAAAGCTTATTTGCCTGTTGCAGAAAGTCTTGACGGCAGTGTTCATGAGTGGTAAATTAAATTTTATCAGATCAGATTTGCTAAAATTAAGTTAGAATATATTTTGTTCACTCCTGATTTGTATAAGCCTATAATCCCTTAAGAAAAACTGGAGTGACTTTTGAAACATCAAAATAATTTAAAGGGAGTGTGTTTAATGAGATTTAATAGTAAAGCAGTTTTGTTGTTAACTTTGGTGTTGTTGCTTAGTGTTGGGACTTTAACTTTTGCCCAGGAAGTTGATTTAGAAGCCAGTGAAACTTTAGTAATGACAGGAGGTATGTGGTCACCTCCATCGACCTGGAATGTTTTGATACCAGATCAAGTTAGAGGTACAGGAGGTCTTGTATATGAAACAATGTTTGCATATCATCCATTGAAAAATGAGTATACACCATGGCTTGCAGAAAAAGGTGAGTGGGTTTCTGATACTGAGTATTTGGTTGAATTAAGAGATGGAATCAGTTGGACAGATGGAGAAGAATTTAATGCTGAGGATGTTGTATTTACCTATGAGTTAGCTAAAGAAAATTCTTTGTATTATTCTCCAGTCTGGGAAATATTAGAATCTGTAACTGCAGAAGATAATTTAACAGTTAGATTTGTTTTTGATGATCCTCAATATGGCTTATGGGATTCCGAACGTTATGAGCGCTATATAATTCCAGAGCATATCTGGAGTGAAGTTCCTTCCGATGAGCTAATTACAAGAATTAATAGAGATCCGGTTGGTACTGGACCATATACTGCTCGTAATTCTGGTCAGGATAGAATGGTCTGGGAAAGAGATGATAATTGGTGGGGAATCGAAGTCTTTGGTGAACCAAGTCCAAAAAATATTGTTGATCTTGTAAATCAAAGTAATAATATAACTTTAGGTATGTTAATGAAAGGTGAGGTTGATTTAAGTCATACCTTTATACCTGGGGTTCAGCAAATTAAAGATCAGTTTGGGCTTCTAACCTGGTTTGAAGATGAGCCTTACATGATCCCCTGGAATACAGTTAATTTGTACATGAATACTTTAAGAGAACCAATGAATGATCCAGAATTTAGAAATGCAATGGCTTACATGGTGAATCCAGAAACAATTGTCGACCGAGTTTATGGTGGGCTTGTAGAAGCAGCTAATCCAACTGGTTTATTTGGTGGAGGCTGGGGAGCGTATCTTGACGAAGAGGTTGTAGAAGAATATGGTTTTGAATATGACTCTGCTAGAGCAGAAGAAATTTTAGACGCTGCAGGTTATGTAGATCAAAACGGTGATGGCTGGAGACAGATGCCAAATGGAGATGCTATTGAATTAAAACTTGCATGTCCAAGTGGTTGGACCGACTGGATGCAGGCTATTGATGTTATTACCAATAATGCTGAAGAGATCGGATTGAATATAACATCTGATTTCCCGGATTCGTCTTTATTCACTCACAAAAGATATAATAGAGATTTCGATATGATATTAGCTCATTTCCAAACTTCATTAACTTCGACACCATTTGACTATTGGAATGCAGTTGCTAATAGTAACATTCACGGCGACCAAATTACTAATGGAAATTGGGGTTCATATGATAATCCAGAACTCTTTGAAATGATCGAACGATTTAATAAAATACTTGATGAAGAAGAAAAACAGGAAATAGCTTCAGAAATTCAAACAATACTTTTAACTGATATGCCTACAGTACCACTCTGGCATAATGGTATGTGGGAACAATCCACAGAAAACAATTGGACCAATTGGCCTACTTCTGAAAATCCTTATGGTATACCTGTAAGTGGTGGAGTAAGTGGTTTCCAAATTGGTATGATCCAAGCATTAATTGGGATTGAACCTGTAGAATAAATATATAATATTTAAAGTTACAGGCCCGATATATTCTATCGGGCCTGTATTTTAAAAAGAAAGGAGTAAGATTAATGGGTAAATATTTACGAAAGAAAATAATTATGTATATTATTACTTTTATATTGGCTGTTACGATTAATTTTTTTATACCCAGAATGATGCCTGGTGATCCAATTCAATCACTCTTATCTCGTTTTTCAGGGATGGAGGGAGGACGGGAAATATTAGAAGGTCAGCTAACATTACTATTTAATCTTGATCAGCCTTTATGGCAGCAGTATTTAAATTTTTGGAAATCAATTTTCACGCTTGATCTTGGTATTTCAATCATTCAATTTCCAACCCCAGTTCTAGACATTATTAAACGTGCAGTAATATATGATTTAATGGTTTTATTTCCTGCAATCGTCTTAAGCTGGATAGCTGGTAATAAATTGGGGGCCTTTTCTGGAACAAATAAAAAAGTTGATAATATTACAATGCCTGTATTCTATTTTTTGGCTTCATCTCCTTATTTCTGGATGGCAGGTCTAACTGCTTTTTTTCTAGGTGTTTCATTAGGATTATTCCCTATAAGTGGTCCATATGGATCTTTAGCAACTCCAGGTTTTAATTTGAGATTCATTACAAGTTTTCTGCATCACTGGTTCTTACCATTTTTCACCATGTTTTTGGTGCAGCTCGGCGGCTGGGCGATCGGTATGCGGAATATGATTATTTATGAGCGCAGCTCAAATTATTCTAAATATATGGAAACTCTTGGTTCTTCTAAAAAATTAATTAGAAAATATGGATTTAGAAATGGAGTTCTGCCTCAAGTCACAGGACTTGCCTTAAAAATAGGAAGAATTATTGGTGGAGCAATTACAGTTCAGGTAGTATTTAATTATCCTGGATTGGGACGTATGATGTTGAGTGGAGTTCAAAATCAGGATTACTTTTTAATTCAGGGTATATTTTTAGCGATTGTAACAATGGTCTTAGTAGCAAACTTTATTGTAGATATAGTTTATATGTTCATTGATCCAAGAGTACGACTGTCATTTACTGAGGAGGTGTAAGCTGTGTTTAAAGATTTTTGGGCAAATAATGAAAATTTATATTATGCTTTATCAAATAAAAAAGTTATATTTGGACTTATAGTAGTAATATCAGTATTTTTGCTGGCAGCTTTTGGACCGATATTATCACCTTATGAATATAACGAATATGTGGGGGCGGGTTACCTACCTCCATCAAGCGATCACTTTTTTGGAACAACTATTGATGGAAAAGATGTCTTCACTCGAACCGTTTATGGTTTGAGATCGACTCTATTAGTTGGTGCAATAGCAGGAACAATTGCTACTTTGCTTGGCTGTATAATTGGGTTTTTATCCGGTTATTATGGAGGAACAATTTTTGATGAAACTTTAATGATGTTCACCAATATTTTTGTAGTTATTCCTCAGCTTGCTTTATTGATTGTAATTGCAGCTTTTCTGGAAGTAAGAGGAGTAGTAATTATGGCGGTGATTGTATCTTTAACATCCTGGCCCTGGACAGCAAGAGCTGTTAGATCACAGACACTTTCTTTAAAAAATCAGGAATATGTATCTTTATCAAGAATTTCAGCCTTAAATGTTGGTAGGATTTTAAGAGAAGATATTGCTTCCAATATGTTTTCCTATGTTTTTATGGTTTTTATTTTGCAATTTAATGGAACCATGCTGGCAACAGTTCAGCTTGAGTTTTTAGGTTTAGGTCCAACCCGTGGGATTTCATTAGGCCTTATAATGCAGAATGCTGTTATCTGGAATGGAATCCAACTTGGTATGTGGTGGTGGGCGATCATCCCCGGTCTAATTTTAACAATTTTAATAACCGCTTTATATTTTGTTAATACAGGTTTAGATGCAGCCTTTAACCCACGTTTAAGGGAGATGTAAGTTATGCGCGAAAATATATTAGAAGTCAAAAACTTAAAAGCATATTATGATATTTTAAAAGGACAGGTTAAGGCAGTAGACGATGTGACATTTAATTTAAAAAATGGAGAGATTTTAGGATTGGCTGGAGAATCCGGTTGTGGTAAGAGTACACTGGCCAGCAGCTTTATTTCCCGCAAAAAGCCTCTTAAATATATTTCGGGTGAGGTGGATCTGGTTGGGCATAAAATTATGGAGATGAGTGAAAAAGAATTTAAGAAATTAAGATTAAGAACTATTTCTTTGATTCCTCAGTATGCACTTGATGCTTTTTCTCCAACCAAAAAAATTAAGACATATATTGCAGATTTAGCCAGAGAGCAGGGAGTCAAGACAGATAAAAAGTTTTTTGATAAGGTAAAAGAAAGACTGGATCTGGTTAATCTGGATGAATCAGTTTTAAATCGTTATTCCTTAGAACTATCCGGAGGAATGAAGCAGAGAGTAATTATGGTTATCTCCACTATTTTAGATCCGGAATTTCTAATAGCAGATGAGATCACTTCTGCTTTAGATGTTAGTTCTCAGCGTTTTGTGGCAACAATGCTTGCTAATTTAAGAGATTTAGAGATTATTAAATCAGCTATTTTTATCACTCATGATATATCTATTCTTTATCAAATTGCTGATCGGATAATGATTATGTATGCCGGTAATTTTGCAGAAATTGGTCCAACAGATGCGATTGTTGATAATCCTCGTCATCCTTATACCAGAGCTTTAATTGATTCTTTACCACAGGTTGGCATTCAGTACAAAGACAAGAGATTAGCCGGAATAGAAGGAACTCCTCCTCATTTACTTGATATTGGAGAAGGATGCCGCTTCAGACAGCGCTGTCCTTATGCTATAGATAAATGTGAAGAAACCCCGGTTAGAGAAAAGGTAGCAGAAGATCATTTTGTCTCCTGCTGGAGATGGAAAGAGTTAGGAAGTGATTTAAGTGGCAAAAAATAATGATGTAGTAATGTCAGTTGAGGGTTTATCTAAGGTTTTTAAAAGTGGAATTATTAATCCGGAATATACAGTTGCTGCTAAAGATGTATCTTTTGATATAGAAAAAGGGAAGATAATTTCTCTGATTGGAGAAAGCGGCAGTGGTAAAACAACAGTTGGTAAACTGATTTTAAAGTTAATCAAACTATCAGAAGGTAAAATTTCTTATAAAGGAAAAGATATCTCAAATATTGAAGATAAAAATGAACTTAAGAGTTATTACCGCAGAGTTCAGGGTATTTTCCAGGATCCATTTGCGACTTTTAATCCGCTCTATCGAGTTGACAGAGTTTTTGATATGATCTTTGATACTTTTGATTTAGCTTATGAAGATAAAGATAAAGCAATTAGTGAAGCACTTTATGATGTCAACTTGAATCCAGATCGTACTTTAGGTAAATTTCCTCATCAGTTAAGTGGTGGACAGCTGCAGCGGTTATTAATTGCCCGGGCTCTGCTGATGGATGTAGATATTTTAATTGCTGATGAGTTAATCAGTATGTTAGATGCTTCAACCAGAATTGGTGTTTTGAATTTACTGGTAGAATCCTGCAAAAAGCACGGCATGGCAGTTATTTTTATTACTCATGATTTAAATCTCGGTTATTATATTTCAGATCAGTCTTTAATTATGTATAAAGGTCGTCTGGTAGAAAGAGGAGATACCAAAAAGATTTATGAGAATGCAACTCATCCTTATACACAGATGTTATTTGAAGCTGTACCTGAAATTGGTGAGCGCTGGGATCCAGACGAAGAATTCCTGCCGGAACAGGTAGTAAATGATGTTAATGAATTCTACCAGGAAAATTCAGGTAAGGGTTTTGTAGAAATCGAAGAAGATCACAGTGTGCTATTTAGTGATAAATAAATTTATTTTTATATATGAAATTATGCTTTTGCAGGAATGTGGCAACCCAGAAAATGGTTATGCTAAGTATAAATATCTGGATTGTGGGGAAGAACATATTGTTGGATTCAGCTATAAAAGTGGATTTTGCTCGAGATTCGCTAAAGTCTATATCGATAAATGGTTGGATAAGCAGGATAACTGGCATGATATAGATTATCTTTCATTTGATAATTTCCATAAGAAATGTAGGGAAAGATCATTATTTATCTGCTGGCGACATAGTATTCGCCAATTTTCTTATCTATTTTCTTGTAAAGTGGTGTAAAAATTAAAGGAGGCTTATTAAATGAGCAAAATTGAAGATTTAAAAAGAGTTGAAGAGACCGGGATTGTTGCTGTTATTAGAGCAGAAAACGCTGAAAAAGCATTAAAAATTACTGAAGCTGTAAAAAAAGGTGGTATTGATGCCATCGAAATTACAATGACTGTTCCTGGAGCAGTTGATGTAATTAAACAGCTCACTGATGAATATAGCAAAGATGAAATTTTAATTGGTGCAGGTTCTGTTTTAGATGCAGAAACAGCACGTGCCTGCATTTTAGCAGGGGCTGAATATATTGTTTCTCCTTCTTTAGATAAAGAAACAATTGAAATGTGCAATCGCTATCAGAAAGCTGTTATGCCAGGTGCAATGAGTGTAACAGAGGTTGTTAAAGCAATGAAATATGGTGCGGATATTGTTAAAGTATTCCCTGCTACCTTATTTGGACCTAAGATTATTAAAGCAATCAAAGGACCTTTACCACAGGCACCTCTAATGCCAACTGGTGGAGTTAGCCTGGATAATGTTAAAGACTGGATCAAAGCTGGTAGTTTAGCTGTTGGTGTGGGTAGTTCTTTAAGTAAAGGTGCTAAAACCGGTGACTATGAGCAGGTAACAGAAACTGCTAAAGAATTTATTAGATTGATTGCTGAAGCCAGATCAGAAATGAATTAAATTTTTATTTCAAAATAATTTTTAAGAATAACTAGCATTCATCTTTCTAATAAATCAGGCTTCCTTCCCGATTGCCACCTCGTGCAACCTTAAACTGTGTTTGTATGATTTGTTTAAATGGGGAGTGCCCCAGGCGAGGCACGGTCAGTTCAGGGCGTCCTGCCCTTCAGCCTGATTTATTAGAAATCTTCATTAAGTTATTCTAGAAAAAATTCTAATTCATAAAAATTTAATATCATTTCTTCTAGTTGAGAAGGTTGGGTGGAGTGATTTCAACTTAGTTATCAAACCATTCAGCTGAAAAGTCCATTTATTTAGCAGAAGTACATTTTAAGTTAAATTTGTTCATTTTCATATTGTTAAATTGTTAGTATAAATTTATTTTATAAAATTAAATTTATTCAAAAATTATCAGGAGGTTTTTCTATTATGTCTAAGAAAGTTGTTACCTTTGGAGAAATTATGCTGCGTTTGACTCCACCGGATCATGAACGTTTTATTCAGGCAGATAGTTTTAATGTTATTTATGGTGGTGGAGAAGCAAATACTGCTGTATCTTTAGCAAATTACGGCCTTGATGCTTATTTTGTGACAAAGCTGCCGGAAAATCCACTCGGACAGGCTGCTTTAAATGAGGTTCGCCGTTTTGGAGTAAAAACAGATTACATTGCCCGCGGTGGAGACCGTTTAGGAATCTATTACTGTGAGAATGGTGCCAGTCAGAGACCATCTAATGTAATTTACGATAGAGCACACTCTGCAATAGCTGAAGCTGAAAGTGCAGATTTTGACTGGAAAGAGATTTTTGCAGATGCTGATTGGTTCCACTATACTGGAATTACTCCAGCTTTAAGTGAACAGATGTCAGATATTACTTTAGAAGCTGTAAAAGCTGCTAAAAAGTATGGTGTCAAGGTGAGCTGTGACTTAAACTACCGCGCTAAGCTCTGGAGTAAAGAAAGAGCGGGTCAGGTAATGGAAAGTTTAATGGAATATACTGATGTTGTAATTGCTAATGAAGAAGATGCCGAAATGGTATTTGATATTAAGAGTGGTTCTGATATTACCGGTGGTGACCTCAATGTTGAAGGTTATAAAAATGTTGCCAAACAGTTAATCGAACGCTTTGACTTAGAATTAGTTGGCAGTCACTTAAGAATCAGCCACAGTGCTTCCCGTAATGGCTGGTTAGTTATTCTCTTTGATGGAGAAAACTTTGTGCAGTCAGCTAAATATGAGATTGATATTGTTGATCGTGTTGGTGGAGGAGATTCCTTTGCTGGCGGCTTAATTTATTCCTTAGTTACAGGTAAAGAGCTTCAGGAAGCGGCTGAATTTGGTGCTGCAGCTTCTGCTTTAAAACAGTCAATACCTGGTGACTTTAACCATGTAAGTGTTAAAGAAGTAGAAACTCTGGCTGGAGGAAATGCTTCCGGAAGAGTTAAGAGATAAATAGAGAATTAAGAAGATTTGCTTCAAAATAGTGGACAACTAAAATATCAAAAAAATAGTTTAATAACTTACGTGACATGACTTTACAGTCAAAAAAAATAAGCTGAAATAGAAAAAATAAAGACAGCAAGTGTCTACCAAAATGAAGCGGTAAAAAAGAAATAAATGCTAGGCAATAAGTCAACAGGGGATGATATTCTTCCTGCTGGCTTTTTTATGAATACAGAATAAAAAAACTCTTCCCGATTTACTGCTCCTGCTGCATTCGCTAAAGCTTCCTAATCTTTTCCAGCAGCATCTCCTTCTCCAATCTCTATTATTAATGTGTAAAGTAGAGAAAAAAAGTAGTGAAAATTATACATAAATCTGAAAAAATGTGTAATATTTTTGTTATGTAATATATTTTTCGACGACGAACGGTCGCTTTTGGGCTGAAAATAGAAAATCTATAGAAATACAAAAACCCCCAAGAAACCTGAATTGCCAGGCAAAACTTGGGGGTAAATTATTGTGTTAAATTAAAATTGTGCCGAGGAAGGGATTCATCCAAGTGATTTACTAATAATATTGATTGAGTTTTAATATAAAAAATTGTTAATTAATAAATTATACTCTATCCACTGGACACTGCTGAATTAGAAAAATATCTCAAGCAGCAAAGCTCTTAAATGAGCTTCTGCAGAAGTGGTATTCAAAGAAATTTTTAACTAAATGCAAATGCGACAACTTTCTTGACAAGCATTGTATAAAAGATTAAAATATAATTAGAAAGATAATAATGCAAAAAAATTGAATTTTCAATTATTTTAAAAAATCGAGCTAAAATATAAGTATGATTGGTGTAATAGAAAATTATGGTATAGATAGCAGTTTTAAAAATAAAGATTCTCTTTTAATTACAACTGAGACAGATCATTTATAGGCTTATGTATCAAGCAGCAGTAAAAAAGAATTAAGCAGATTTTATTTTTAAACACTCTTATTATTAGAATTTTACTTCTAAAACTTACATAAAAGAAAGAATTGAATTAGATTTTTCAGCAGGGATTTTTATTAAGGGAGAACTTGCAGATTGGTGATTAACACACGATGATGGAGCAATTAGTTTTATTCACTTGGATTTAATAGGATAATTAGTTGGGTTAAACTTATTTAAAACTCTTCCTGGAAAGTTTTAATTATTAAATCAAAAATGAAAACACCTTGGAAGAAATCAAATTTATAAGTCATTTTAAAAAGGAGAAAATCATGAAAGCTTTAATTTTAAATGGTGAAGAAATGGAAGGTCTTTGTTTAGATGAGATTTCAAAAAGCATAATAGAAGGGCTTATAGATAATGATTTTGAAGTTGAAGAGATAATATTAAAAGAAAAAGAAATTGCAGATTGTCAGGGTTGTTTTAATTGCTGGGTTAAAACTCCTGGCATCTGTATAATTGATGATTACGGGAGAGATGTGGCTGAGAAGGTAATTAATTCTGAGCTGGTAGTTTTTCTGACACCAGTAATATTTGGTAGTTATTCTTATCAATTAAAAAAAGCTGTAGACAGAATCATATCTCTAGTCTCACCATATTTTAAAAAAATCAATGGAGAAGTACATCATAAAAAGCGTTATTCAGAATATTTCTCACTTTTAGGTATTGGTGTAGTTAAGGAAGAAGATCAGACTCAGAGTAAAATCTTTAAAAAGCTTGTAGAAAGAAACAGTATCAATTTTCATACTGATAATTTTAAAGCTGAAATTTTTGTCTTAAATGAAGATTTCAATAATAGTGAGTTTGAAAATGCTGTTAAAATGATTTCTAAAAAGGTTGGTGAAGATAATGACTGAAATCAAAAAAGCAGTTTTATTGATTGGAAGTCCAAAGGCCAAAAATAGTTCATCAGAGAGTTTAGGGGGCTATTTATTAGAAAGAATTGGAGAATATGATATTTTAACTGAAATACTACATCTCTATTCAGAAACAAGAACTGAAGCTAAAAGAATTCAATTTTTAGAAAAGGTTGAGAATGCAGATATAATTATTCTTGCTGCACCACTTTATGTTGATACATTGCCTGCTAAAGTAATAAAAGCCTTAACTTTGATTGCAAATAATAAGAAAAAGCTTAAACTGAACAAGCCAGAAGCATTAAAAGAACAGCTTTTTGTAGCAATAGTCAACTGCGGCTTCCCAGAAGCTGAGCAAAATAAGATTGCCCTTAAAGTCTATGAACAATTTGCTTTAGAAGCCGGAATTAAATATCTTGGTGGGATAGCTGTTGGAATGGGAGTGGTAGTTAACGGCAAACCTTTAAAAGAAATGGGGGGGATAGTCAAAAATTTAGTTGAAGGTCTGGATCAGGCTGCAGAAGAAATTGTAAATAAAAAGCAGCTTTCAGATTCTGTTATAGAAAAAACCTCTAAACCAATGATTCCCAAAAAATGGCTCTATATTCTGGTCGGTCATTTTTGCTGGAGATTTCAGGCTTTTAAAAATGGTGTTTATACAAAAATTAAAGATAAGCCATACCAGTCTTTGATATAATTAATATCAGTCATTGCTATTGTCATCTCCATTTTCCTCTCTTATATAAGTTGTGGTTGACTTAATATACGGGTACGGTATTTTGGAGTTGACTGTGCAATGACTTTTTTTAAGGGGAAACTTTTTGCTATAAAATATTCCAACAAAGATTTAAAAAAATTATAACTGCAGATTGAAAAGCAACTCAATCTAGGATGGAAATCGATACTGGAGGCAATAAGTCCTGAGTTAAAGCAAATATTATTCCTGGTGATAGATTTATCATCACAACCAAAAATTATGTATTATGCAGTGAAGAGATTTAAATTTCTTTAGAAACAATAATTGACAAAGATTATTGCTTTAAAAAAGAATAGATTGATTAGTATATAATATCTAAAAGATATCAATTTATCATTGTAATTTGAGGTCTTAATTTATTTCCAAAAGCTACTTGACACAATCGATGTTGGTAAATACTATAAATTTAGTTTAATTTTTGACAGAATATTTAATAGTATTAAATTGTAATATATTTTTCGGCAACGAACGGTCGCTTTTGGGCTGAAAATAGAAAATCTATAGAAATACAAAAACCCCCAAGAAACCTGCACTACCAGGGTAAACTTGGGGGTAAATTATTATATTAAATTAAAATGGTGCCGAGGGCGGGATTCGAACCCGCACGGTCTATTAGACCACTAGCCCCTCAAGCTAACGCGTCTGCCAGTTCCGCCACCTCGGCATTACAAGTATAAATTATACCATAAAAATTTACTTTGTCAATAATATTTAGCAAATAAATTTTGATCTGCTTGAATAAATAAAATTTCGAATTTTAAAATAGGCAAAGAAATCATTTTTATGCAGGAATTGAGCTCATAATCACGAACATTATGAATATAAGGCAAATAGGGAGGCAATAACATTGGCAGATAAAAATACAAAAGACAATCAAAAATCAAAAAAGAAACATAAATGGATAGGGATTTTTTTAATTGCCCTACTTTTATTATTTATTGGCCTGGCAGGTTATTACTTAGAAAGAGATTTAGAGCCGGTGCCAGATAATCAGATTGAGGATAGTCAGGGAATTGATGAGGATTCTGATAGTTTGAAAGAAGATGTAGATGAGCCTGTAATTTCTGATACAACAGAGGAAGAGGAGATCAAAGCAGGAGATGAAGAAAGCTCAGACTTAGAAGAGGATACTGCTGAGAGTGGTGAGCTGGAGTCTGAAACTGAAGCCGACAGTCAGAATGAGGAATTAGTGGCTGAAGATAGCGAAACAGCGGATGATACTGCAGATCAAGAATCAAAAACAGATGCAGAAGCTGGAATGCAGGATAAAGATGAAGATATAGCTGCAGTGGAAGAGGATACTGATTTAGAAGAAGATACAACTGAAGTAGATCAGGACATAGCGGCAGATGATTCTGCAGATCAGGAATCAAAAAAAGATGCAGAAGCTGGAATGCAGGACAAAGATGAATCTGTTATAAAAGATGCAGAAGATGAAACTGTAATTTCTGATCCTACTGAAGAAGATGAAGATACAGCTGCAGTGGAAGAGGATACTGATTTAGAAGAAGATACAGCTGAAGTTGATCAGGATTCTGCAGAAAAAGATGGTCAAAGTTCAGAAGCAGAAGAGGGTACAGCTGCGAGAGATGATTTAGAGTCTGAAACTGAAGCCAGCAGCCAGGATGAGGAATTAGTGGCTGAAGATAGCGAAACAGCTGAAGATACTGCAGATCAGGAATCAAAAACAGAGGCAGAAGCTGGAATACAGGACAAAGATGAAGATAAAGCTGAGATGGAAGAGGATACTGATTTAGAAGAAGATACAACTGAAGTAGATCAGGATTCTGCAGAAAAAGATGGTCAAAGTTCAGAACCAGAAGCGGATAATGCTGAGAGTGCTGAGCTGGAGTCTGAAAGTGAAAAACTAAGCGAAGAGCTTGAAGATCCTTCTTTATTAGATCGGATTTTATCGATTCTGGGACTGGCTGAAAGTGATTTTAGTCAGGATTTAAATATTTTATTTGTTGGACTAGATGATGAAGAAAGTGTTGCAGTAGGTACTATAGAATCTGATTCAATAATGCTTGCTAAATTAAGACCGGAGATAGATAAACTGCAGATTGAACATATTGATGAAGATACAAACTATAAGGGTCAGTTATTAAGGGAATATCATAATGGAGATATTCAGCTGGCAGTGGAAGAAATTACTGAAAGTGAAATTGATTATTATGTTTATATTAATTATCTGGGCTTTGAAAGAGTAATTGATGAATTAGGTGGAGTAGAAATAACACTTGAGCAGGAAGTAAAAGTACCAGGTCTAGGACTTAATTTAAAAGCTGGATCTAATTTATTATCAGGTAAAGAAGCTCTTAATTTCGTCCGCTGGCGAGATTCTAATTCATTAGCTCGTTTTGAAAGGCAGAAATTATTAATTAACTCTGTTATGACAAAATTGAGATCTAATAATATACTATTTAATGTTAAAGAACTTTATAGTACAATAGTAGAGAGTTATAATTCTATTGAGACAGATATCAACCCCGTCCTGGCAGCTGAGATCTTTAGTTATCTTAGAGAAAGTAAAGAACTGGAGTTAGAGTATATTGAATAGAATAGAAAAATTAATCTCTTAAGAAAAAATTATCTGTACTCGATTTTTTGAGTATTTAGTAGTATATTTAACTTAAAATAATTTAATTACTTATAACAGTCTATATTGAATTTTGACTTAAAGTGGCTTTTTATATATACTAGTTATTGCTGACGCGGTAATTATGCTTATTAATTACTGCAGATGGGCGAATAGCTCAGTTGGGAGAGCACCTGCCTTACAAGCAGGGGGTCACAGGTTCGAGCCCTGTTTCGCCCACCATTTAAAAAATGAAGTATATTGTTAGACTGGAAGAGATTCCTTTCTCGACATCTTACTTCCTACATCCAAATACGGAGGTGTAGCGTAGCGGTTTAACGCGCCGGCCTGTCAAGCCGGAGATCGCGGGTTCAAATCCCGTCTCCTCCGCCATTTTGGTGGGATAGCTCAGTCGGTAGAGCAGTGGATTGAAAATCCACGTGTCGACAGTTCGATTCTGTCTCCCACCACCATTTTTTGCGGGAATAGCTCAGTGGTAGAGCATCACGTTGCCAACGTGAGGGTCGCGAGTTCAAATCTCGTTTCCCGCTCCATTTTATTTGCAGTTTAGGCGGCATAGCCAAGTGGTAAGGCAGAGGACTGCAAATCCTTTATTCGTCGGTTCAAATCCGTCTGCCGCCTCCATTTTATTTTTTAGAAATTTACACTTTACAAAAGCATAATCGATTGATATAATAAAAAATGTTGCAAGTTAAATATTACATATTTGCCGGGGTGGCGGAATTGGCAGACGCATCGGACTTAAAATCCGGTGGGAATTTATTCCCGTGTCGGTTCGAGCCCGACCTCCGGCACCACTTTTTCTTGTACATTTTTATCGAAATTGATTAGTAAAAATTAAAATGCTAACTTAATATTTAAGTTGGTATAGCTCAGTTGGTCAGAGCGCTACGTTGACATCGTAGAGGCCAGTGGTTCGAGTCCACTTACCAACACCATTTTAATAATATGCCGGGGTGGCGGAATTGGCAGACGCATCGGACTTAAAATCCGGTGGGAATTTATTCCCGTGTCGGTTCGAGCCCG
>JBHEOV010000009.1:28799-38804 GCA_046260625.1 Halanaerobium sp.
ACCTCCGGCACCACTTTTTCCACATTTTTTGTGGATTTTTCTATTTCAAGTTTTAATTTGACTTTTTAGCTTTTTAGGAATATAATAAACAAAAATAAGGAATAAAATGCCTTGATGGGGAAGAGTAAATTTAAGCAGCAGTTAAAAGAGAATTGTGCCGGCGGCTGAAAGCACATAACTGACATTAAATTGAAAA
This sequence comes from Halanaerobium sp., assembly GCA_046260625.1. Classification (GTDB taxonomy): domain Bacteria; phylum Bacillota; class Halanaerobiia; order Halanaerobiales; family Halanaerobiaceae; genus Halanaerobium. The sequence continues at coordinate 28,996 of JBHEOV010000009.1, forward strand.
CCACCCTGGAGCAGATAGAAAGAATTAAGTATTTCTATCCGGTTAAACCGTTATCTTATCAAGTGAATAATAATTTTATCTATTCTTTTTAATTGAGAATACTATAATTATTATTAACTAGAGTGGAACCGCGCAATCCGTCGTCTCTATAATGAGATGAGGGGTTTTTTTAGTTTTATAAGGAGTTTAATAGTTTTTCAATATTAAAAATTTAATCAATTAAAATTTAGAGGGGGAAATTAAATGGAAAAAGTAAAAGTAACACTGCCAGATGGATCAGTCAAAGAATATGATGCTGGCACAACAGTAGAAGATGTTGCTTATTCTATTGGCAGTGGTTTAGGAAGAGATGCTATCGCTGGAGTTGTTGATGGTAAAGAAGTAGATGCTTATTATCCAATTAAAAAGGATGTTGAACTTTCGATCATCACCATCGATAGTGATGATGCTTTAGAAATTATACGCCATACTGCTTCACATGTGATGGCCCAGGCGGTAAAAAGACTTTATGATGATGTACAGGTTGCAATTGGACCGGCTATTGAAGATGGATTTTATTATGATTTCGAGCTGGAAGAGAGCTTTAATCAGGATTCATTAGCAGAAATTGAAGCTGAAATGGAAAAGATCATCAAAGAAGATATTGAAATTGAAAGAAAAGAACTGCCCCGTGAAGAGGCAATCGAACTAATGAAAAAAAGAAATGAAAAATATAAGCTGGAATTAATTAAAGAACTTGATGATCAAATGATCAGTCTATATTTCCAGGGAGACTTTGTAGATCTCTGTCGGGGACCTCATCTTCCATCAACAGGTTATGTCAAAGCTTATAAACTGCTTAATACAGCTGGAGCATACTGGCGCGGTGATGAGAATAATGAGATGCTGCAGCGGATTTATGGTACAGCCTTTGCTGATGAAAAGACTTTAAATAAGTATTTAGAAAGAAGAGAAGAAGCTAAAAAACGTGATCATAATAAATTAGGAAGAGAACTTGATTTATTTATGACAGTTGATGATATTGGTCAGGGTCTACCACTTTTAAAACCAAAAGGTGCTAAAGTTGTACAGACTCTGCAGCGTTTTGTAGAAGATGAAGAGGAAAAAAGAGGTTATCAGCTGACTAAAACTCCTTTTATGGCCAAAAGTGATCTTTATAAAACTTCCGGCCACTGGGACCATTATAAAGATGGAATGTTTGTTTTAGGAGATGATGATAGTGACGAAGGAGCAATGGCTCTGCGTCCTATGACCTGCCCTTTCCAGTTTCAGATTTATAATTCTAAATTAAGAAGTTATAGAGATCTGCCTTTAAGATACTCTGAAACTTCAACTTTATTTAGAAATGAGGCTTCTGGTGAAATGCACGGTTTAATCCGTCTGCGTCAGTTTACAATTTCCGAGGGACATTTAATTGTTACCCCAGAGCAGCTGGAAGAAGAATTTAGAGGAGTTATTGACTTAATTAATTATATGATGGAGTCAATTGGAATTCAGGATGATATTTGGTACAGATTCTCCAAATGGGATCCTAACAATAAAGAAAAATATATTGATAACCCTGAAGCCTGGCATGACTCCCAGGAGAAGATGAAAAATATCCTGGATAATCTTGATTTAGATTATGAAGAAAAGGAAGATGAAGCTGCTTTTTACGGCCCCAAATTAGATATTCAGTTTAAAAATGTTCACGGAAAAGAAGATACAATAATTACAGTTCAGATTGACTTTTCTTTACCGGAGAAATTTGAGATGACATATATTGATCAAAATAATGAAAAACAGCATCCATATGTAATTCACAGAACTTCAATCGGCTGCTATGAGCGGACATTGGCCATGCTGATTGAAAAATATGCAGGTGCTTTTCCAACCTGGTTGGCTCCAGTACAGACTAAAATTATTCCGATTTCTGATGATCAGTTAGATTATGCTTTTAAGGTAAAGGCAGAATTAGAAAAAGATGATATCAGAGTTGAAGTTGACGGCCGTCAGGAAAAGGTCGGTTACAAAATTCGCGAAGCTCAGGTTGAACAGGTTCCATATATGTTGATTGTGGGTGGTCGTGAAGAAGAGGAAGGAACAGTTTCTGTTCGCGACAGACGCGAGGGTGATTTAGGAACAAGTGAGCTGGCTGAATTTAAGACAAAAATCTTAAAAGAAATTGAAGATAAAGTAATAAATACCGAAGATACAATTAATTAACTAAGATTAAATCTAAAATGGTTGATGATTGCTCTTTTTGGTCATTTCAGGCTAAAAAGAGTAATTTTTTTGAGCAGAGTCTTGACACTAAAAGAGGCCTGTGCTATACTAATTGCAGAAAAGAAAGTAGAAACACCTGTTTCTCACCAGTTTAAAACTGGTTAATATCAGTTTTTCGCTTAATATTTTTATTTGGCGGGAAAAGTAGACTTATCCTTAAGGGGTAGTCTATCTTTGGCTGATTACTGAATTTAACGGGTGGTTTCTACCACTCGTTTTTTTGTTTATATTGGTTGTTTTTTTATATCACTCAGGAGGTGCATAAATATCGTTAATGATTTAAGAGTTAATGATCGCATTAGAGCAAGAAAGGTTCGTCTGATCGATCAAGAAGGAGAGCAAATTGGTATCAAGTCACTGGATGAGGCATTAGATCGTGCTGCAGAATATGGTTTGGACTTAGTAGAAGTTGCTCCACAGGCTAATCCACCTGTATGTAGAGTTATGGATTATGGTAAGTATAAGTATGAGCAGGCGAAAAAAGAAAAAGAAGCTAAAAAGAATCAGAATGTAATGAATGTCAAAGAGGTACAGATGGGTGTTAAAATTGAAGACCATGACTTTAATGTTAAGTTAAAGCAGGCGCGCAGATTCCTTAATGACAAGGATAAAGTTAAGGTCAGAATTCGTTTCAGAGGTAGAGAAATGATGCATAAAGAATTAGGCTATGATCTGATGGATCGTTTAATTGAACAAACTAAAGATATCGGTAAGGTAGAAAGCAAGCCTAAAATGGAAGGTAGAAATATGATGATGTTTCTAACTCCAGAAAGTGATAAACAGTAGTTAATAAGGAGTTTAAGCTCAGGATCAGTTTTGAGCCTGTTTGATAGATATTTAAAATTATTACAGTCTTAGGAGGTTAAATCATGCCAAAACAAAAAACACACAAAGGTATAGCAAAAAGAGTAAAGACTACAGCTAATGGTAAGCTTAAGCACCACAAAGGATTTCACAGTCATATTTTAACCAAGAAATCCGGTAATAGAAAAAGAAATTTACGCAAAGCTAAATTATTAAATAAAACATATCAGAAAAAATATAAAAAATTACTACACAGATAAATCAAAAATACTAATATAAGATAAAAAATAATAAATGTTAAAATACTGGAAGGAGTGTCATTTAAGATGCCACGTGTAAAAAGAGGAAATAAGGCGCGCAAGCGTAGAAAAAAAGTTTTAAAGATGGCGAAGGGGTATTTTGGATCCCGCAGTAAATTATATCGTCCTGCAAATCAGGCGGTAATGAAGTCTTTACATTATGCTTATAGAGATAGAAGAACTAAAAAGAGAGAATTTAGAAAGTTATGGATTACCAGAATCAATGCAGCAGCAAGAAATGAAGGTCTTTCTTACAGCCGTTTTATTAATGGTTTAAGACAGGCAAATGTAGAAATTGACCGTAAAATGTTAGCTGATCTTGCAGTTAATGATGCTGATGGTTTTGCTGATCTTGTAGATGTAGCAAAAGAACAGTTAGGAAATTAATAAATGAATATAATTAGCAGTTCTCAAAATGATAAAGTTAAAGATCTAAATAAGCTTTACCGCAGTAGAAATAGACGCAGAGAAGGTGTCTTTATTCTGGAGGGTAAAAGGCTGATTGAGGCTGCATTAGCAGGAGGAGCAGATTTTAAGAGGATCTTTCTCACTCCTGCTTTTTTTAAATCAGCTGAAAATGATAATCTACTGGCTGCTTTAAAATTAAAAGCAGAGTTTAGTTATCTGGAAGCAGCTCTTTTAAAAGAAACCGCTTCGACAGTCAATCCCCAGGGGATTTTAGCTGTAGTAGAAGAATCTGTTTTTAAAGGTGATGATTTTTACAGCCAGGCAGATAAAATACTGCTTTTAGATAGAATTCAGGATCCGGGCAATATGGGGACTATGATCAGGACTGCTGTGGCAGCAGGTTTTGATGGAATTATTGCTCTCAAAGGATCAGTAGATATCTACAATCAAAAAGTTATCAGAGCCACCATGGGTGGGATTTTTTCGATAGCTATCAGGCAGAAAGTTAGTCAGGAAGAATTCTTAGCTGAAATTAAAAATGAGGCCGCAGATTACGAACTTTTAGCTGCCGATATTGAAGCTGCAGAATATCATTTTGAACATCAGTATCAGGATCAATTGATTTTGATGATCGGTAATGAAGCAAACGGTCTGGAGCAGAAATTATTAGCAGCAGCTACTTCGAAAATCAAAATTCCACTGGCTGGAGAAATAGAATCTTTAAATGCAGCAGTTGCAGCATCAGTTATTTCTTTTGAAATACTTTCACAGCAGCTGCAGACAAAAAATTAATCACTTTATAAAATTAATCACTTTATAAAGTAGATTTTAAATTTTAGGATTTTGTTCTTGTTTGAAATTTTTTTCTGTGGTATAATCAAAAAAGAATATAATATTCAACGGCAGAGAAAGAGAGAGTAGCTAAAAAAGATTTTAGCAGAGATTGACTGCAGCAGCTGTAAGCAGTTAAATTATCGATTTTAGTGAAGTTCACTCTGGAGCTGGAGGCTGAAATTAGTAAGCTTTTCCGGAAGCTAAGAGCTTTCGTTAACAAAAGCAAGTGATTCCACTTTAAAAGTGGGATAATCAGGGTGGTAACACGGTATCTCGTCCCTTTAGGGCGGGATTTTTTGTTTTTTAAGAGTATAAAAATATTTAACATACATATAACATGGAGGTGTTAGTTTTGGATCTATTAGATGATCTAAAAAAGATTGAAAAAGAAGCAGAAGCTGAGTTGAAAGAGGTTGCAAGTCTCGATCAGTTAGAAGAAATAAGAATTAAATATTTAGGGAAAAAAGGTGCTATTCAGTCAGTTTTTTCAAAGATGGGGAAAATTGATGCAGAACAGCGACCTGTTGTTGGAAAAGAAGCAAATATTCTAAAGGGTAAAATTCAGAGCTGGCTGGGTGAACATCAGCAGCGGCTGGAAAAGAAGGCGGCTCAAAAGCGCTTTGAAGCAGAAAAAATTGATGTCAGTCTGCCGGGCAGCAAAGTGGAAGCAGGCCGCTCACATCCTCTATCACTGGTAACTAAAGAATTAGAGGATATTTTTATTGGTCTTGGTTTTGATATTGCAGAAGGTCCGGAAGTGGAAAGCGAATATTATAACTTTGAAGCTTTAAATATTCCGGCACATCATCCGGCACGTGACCTGCAGGATACTTTATATATTGATGATCATTATTTATTAAGAACCCATACCTCACCGGTACAGATTAGAACTATGGAAGCTGAGGAACCACCGGTTAGAATTATTGCACCGGGTAGAGTTTATCGTTCAGATGAACTTGATGCTTCTCATTCTCCAATTTTTCATCAGACTGAGGGTCTGGTTATCGATGAAAATATTTCTTTCAGTGATTTAAAAGGAACAATTGAACTGATTGTAGAGGCTTTATTTGGAAAAGATCGGGATGTAAGATTTCGCCCCAGTTATTTTCCCTTTACAGAGCCGAGTGCTGAGGTAGATGTTTCCTGTATTGTTTGTGGAGGAGCAGGCTGTTCTTTATGTTCAGGAACCGGCTGGCTGGAGATTATGGGAGCCGGGATGGTTCATCCAAATGTGCTTGAAATGTCAGGTTATGATAGTGATCGCTACAGCGGTTTTGCTTTTGGAGTTGGACTCGATCGTCTGGCTTTATTAAAATATGGAATTGATGATATTAGAGTACTTTATGAAAATGATAAGCGCTTTTTACATCAGTTTTAAATATAATTATTAAAATTAATACTTGTTTATTTAAGTAATACTGGACTTAAAGTAATACTGGACTATAAACTGCAGCTTTTATTAAGCTGCTGAGATTGAAAAAAGAAAGGATGATAAATTTGCAGATATCTTATAACTGGTTAAAGAAATATATTGATCTAAATTTCACTCCGGAAGACCTTTCAGAAAAGCTGACCATGGCAGGTCTGGAAGTTGAAGGAGTAGAGTACTTAGGCGAAGGTTTAGAAGATATAATTATTGCTAAAATTGAAGAGATTAAAGAACATCCTGATGCAGATAAACTTGTAATCTGTATGGTTAAAACTGGAGAGGGTGAAGAATTAATACCGGTAGTTACGGGAGCACCCAATGTTGAGGTCGGACAGCTGGTTCCTTTTGCAGCAGTAGGGACAACTCTTCCCAACGGCATGGAAATTGAAGAGGTAGAGCTCAGAGGTGAGCTTTCTCAGGGAATGATCTGTTCTAAAGATGAATTAGGACTGCAGGAAGAAAGAGCAGCAGGAATTATGGTTTTAGATGCTGATGCTCCTTTAGGAAAGAGTTTTCTAAAATATAAGCGGCTGGATGATTATGTATTTAAGCTGGACTTAACCCCAAATTATGCTCGCTGCTTAGGAATGATCGGAGTAGCCCGCGAAATTAAATCGCTATATGCTCAGTCAAAAACTTTAAATACACCTCCTATTTCTTTTGAGGAAGCTGAAGAGTTAGGTAATATTAATGATTATCTTGAAGTAGAAATTGAAGATCCAGATTTATGTCCCCGCTACACCGCTCGCCTGGTGAAAAATGTTGAGGTCAAAGAATCTCCAGAGTGGATTCAGCGCCGTTTAAAGGCAGCCGGGATCAGACCAATTAACAATGTAGTTGATATTTCTAACTTTGTTTTAATGGAATACAATCAGCCTTTACACACTTTTGACTATAATAAAATTAAAGACGGCAAAATTATTGTGCGCCGGGCCGAGGCAGAAGAGAAGATGCTGACCTTAGATGAGGAAGAAAGAGTTTTAGATGATGAGATGCTCGTAATCGCTGATCCGGAAAAAGCGGTTGCAGTAGGTGGAGTTATGGGTGGAGCCAACAGTGAGGTGACAGCAGAAACTACCGATGTTTTAATTGAATCAGCCTATTTTAATCCGGTCAGTATTCGTAAAACTGCCAAAAAATTAGGAATGCATTCTGATGCATCTCATCGTTTTGAAAGAGGAATAGATATTGAAAAAGCAATCGAGGCCAATAATCGGGCCTGTCAGATGCTGGCAAAATGTGATGGTGCCAAAGTAGTTCCCGGTGTAATTGATAATTACCCCTTAAAATATGAGCCTGCTCAAATTACTCTGGCTACAGAAAGAGTAAATGAACTTTTAGGAATTGAACTTAAAGCAGCAGCAGTTAAAGAAAGTCTGGAGCGTCTGGGTTTTGAAGTTGAGGCAGCTGCTGAAGCTGGTACATTTAAAGTTACAGTTCCTTCTTATAGAACTGATGTAGAACAGGGAGCTGACCTGGTAGAAGAGATTGCCAGAGTTTACGGCTATAATCGGATTCCTTCAACCAGACCAATTTCCAAACAGCGAGGTAAAAGATCTCCCAAGCAAAAATTTGAAGCAAGAGTCGAAGAACTGCTGCAGGCAGGTGGACTGGATGAAGTAATCACCTACAGTCTGCAGGACAAAAAGAGTTATCAGGATTTAAATTTAACTCAGTTTAAGGATTATGCTAAATTCGTCAGCATTAAAAATCCACTCAGTGAAGCTTTTGGTATTTTAAGAACAACTCTGCTGCCGGGAATAATTGATGTTTTATCTTCAAATGCCCGCCGTCAGGGATCGGAAATGGCTGTTTTTGAAAGCGGAACCGTTTTTAGAAATAAAGGTGGTAATAACAGACCAGAAGAGCTAAATAAACTCGGTGGTGGAATTTTTGGTCAGGATAATGACCTCTGGCAGCAGGGAGCACCAAACTTCTTTGAACTTAAAGGAGTTTTAGATCTACTTTTTGAGAGACTGCAGCTTGATAAAGTAAGTTTTATTCCGGATAATGACAACCGCGATTTTCTGCATCCGGGCCGTAGAGCTGAGATTAAGTATGATGAGACGCAGACTTTTGGCTTTATTGGCGAAATACATCCGGAACTGGCAGATCAGAATAATTTACCTGCCGGCACAACGGTTTTTGAACTTGATTTAGATTTCTTATTTGAAAAAACAAGTGGGAAGTCTTATCAGTACGAAAAATTAGTTAAGTATCCAGTACTGGCAAGAGATTTGGCACTTGTGATGGCAGAAGAGATTGCAATCGGTGATATTTACCAGGCAATCAAAGCAGAGGGTAGTTCAATGCTCAAGGGGCTGGAGCTCTTTGATATTTATCAGGGAGATCAGATTGAAGATGGTTATAAGAGTGCTGCCTTCGAATTGAAATTCCAGGCTGAAGACAGAACTTTAACTGATCAGGAGGTAAATGAGCGTTTTAATCAGATAGTAAATCATCTCAAAGAAGAATATTCTGCAGAAATTAGAGGAAATTAAGATTTTAGGCAGGAATTTCGACTTTTGTAATGAATATAATAAAGTAGAATACTAAAGCTGGAGATGTTGCTAATGATAGAGGAAAAAAATAACGATAAGAAAAAATTCAAATTAAATATTTTGGGCGATCAATTTACTGTAACCGGAGAATTCAGCGAAGATTATATCCATAAACTTGCTGATCATGTAGAAAAAACCGGTCAGGAAATTAAAAATGCCTACCCTAAGTTGCCCTTCAGACGTTTATCACATCTGACAATGATTAATCTGGCTGACGAATATTTCAAACTGCGCAGTCAATGTGTTGATTTAAGTAAAGAAAAAGAAAGACTTAAAGAGGCCAATCAGAGCCTGCACCAGGAGTTAAAAAAACTGCGTCAGGAGAATGAGGAATTAAATACTCTACTCGAGGAGGTAGAATAATTGGATATTATTAACTTCCTCGATGTAATTATTTTAGTAATTCTACTCTTTTTTGCCTTGAATGGATTTCGCAGGGGATTTATTGACCAGACAAGTACCATACTCGGACTGCTGGCTGCCTTATTTGTTGCAGTCAGACAGTATGAGTATTTTACTCAGTTTCTGGAACCATATTTAGATCTATCTATTTCACTGCTGCAGTTTATTTCTTTTGCAGTTATCTTTATTGTAGTTAATATCGTAATTCACGTTCTGGGTATTACACTTAAAAAGATAGTAGATGCTATTTTTCTGCAGCCTGTGGATCAGGCTCTGGGTTTTTTGCTGGGGATTTTAAAAGCCGGGATTATTGTTTATTTATTAATTTTAATTATGGCTCAGATTCCCTATCAGAAAATTAATGATGTTTTAAATGATTCTTTTCTGGCGACCAGAATTATTGAAGCATCACCCTTGATACAATCAAAGATTGAAGAAATTTTTCGGCCATGAGATTTTCATGGCCTTTTCCCGTTTTAACTGAACTTAACAGAAAGAGGTGTTATAATGCAGGAAATGACCAATAAAGAAATTGCAAGGGTTCTTTCCAAACTGGCTGATTTAATGGCAATTAAAGGTGAAAATGATTTCAAAATTAGAGCCTATACAAATGCAGCTCGTAAAATAGAATCCTATTCAGATAATATTTTTGAGCTGGCAGGAGCTGATAAATTAAAAGATATTAAAGGTATCGGCAGCGGTATTGCTGAGTCGATTAAGGAACTGCTGCAGGATGGAGTTATAGCCGAAATGGAAGCAATCAAAGCTGAACTGCCGCCTGGAGTTATTGAAATGACAGATATTCAG
>JBHEOV010000009.1:38814-39305 GCA_046260625.1 Halanaerobium sp.
TTGAAGATTTGGCTTCTTTAGAGCAGGCTCTTACAGCTGGCAAAATTCAGAAACTAAAGGGCTTTGGCAAAAAATCGGAAGCAAAGTTATTAAAGGCTTTGAAAAATCACGAAAAATATGTGGATAAGATTATTCTGGCTCAGGCCTTAAAAACAGCTGGAGAAATAATAGAAACAATTAAAAAAGAAGTTGAGCCTGAGCTTTATACTAAAATAGAAATCTGCGGCAGCAGTAGAAGAGCTAAGAAATTGACCGGGGATCTTGATATTTTAATTGCTACAGCTGAGGCGGAGCAGCTCTCACAAAAACTCAAAAATTTAGATTTTACAGCTGAAGTCATAGGAGCTGGAGAAACTAAAGTCAGCATCAGAACTGAGCAGGGGGTACAGACTGATTTTAGATTGGTAACTGAAGAGGAATTTCCTTCTGCTCTCCACTATTTTACCGGTTCTCAGGCTCATAATGTTCGGATGAGGCAGCTGGCTAAGGAC
>JBHEOV010000090.1:0-8152 GCA_046260625.1 Halanaerobium sp.
CCTATACTGCCCGGAATATTACCGATAATTAGCTGACTATAACTAAATGAATCTCCACCCAGCTGTAGAGCGGTAGCTGCAGAAACTCCATCCACCGGGCTTACCCATTCGATCATTAAAGCCGGATAGGATAAAAGCAAAATTGCTCTGGCTACCAGAGCTGGATTAAAAATATTGCTGCCCAGACCACCAAATAAATGTTTTCCAATCACCACTGTTAAAAATCCACCCAGTATCGGCAGCCACCAGGGCACAGTCGGCGGCAGAGTTAAGCCAAGCAGTGTACCTGCCAGAAAAGCACTCCCATCACCAAAGGTGGCTTTGTTTTTAACAAAAGGTTTTTCGAATAATACAGCACTTAAAGCACTGGCCAAAACTAAATATAAAGCATATAGACCAAAAAAGTAAGTACCTGCAATTAAAGCAGGAATCAGAGCCAGAACTACACTCCACATATTACTTTCTATAGTTTCTGGACTCTCAATATGAGGTCCACTCGAACTAAATAAATTTGCCATTTTCAATACCACCTCTTCTATTTATCATCTGCTCTGTGTTCTGCCTTACCTCTTTTTAGCCAGCGGACCAGCGGTCGTTTGGAAGGACAAATATAGGCACAGGCTCCACATTCTATACAATCCATTAATCCAACATCTACTGCCCGCTCAATCAGATCATTATTAATAAAGGCAGTAATTCTGTTGGGTGCTAAATACATCGGACAAACTTCGCTACACCTACCACATCTGATACAGGGGCGGGTTTCACTGGCTGCAAATTCTTCAGCCGTAATTAATACAATCCCTGAGGTCCCTTTAGTTATGGGAATACTCTCATCATCAATATTAATCCCGGTCATTGGTCCTCCAACAATAATTTGATAATTTTCTTTATTTTTTGGACCACCACAGAATTCAATTACATCTTTAATTGAACTTCCAATTGGCACCTTTACATTAGAAGGAGTTTTTAAAGCTTCACCACTAATAGTCAAGACTCGATCTGTTACTGCCTCCTCAAAATCAACTGCTCTGGCAATTTTTATTGCAGTCTGCACATTGTTAACTACTACATTAACCGCCATCGGCAGCTCGCCTTTAGGAACTTCTCGATTTAAAACTGCTTTAATTAAATGTTTTTCCGCTCCATGTGGATAACGGGTATCTAAAGCCTGGACTTCAATCCCGGGCCAGTCTTTTGCTAATTCATGCAGTTTATCAATTGCATCCTGTTTATTTACTTCAATTGCAACTATTCCTCTTTCAGCTCCAACTGCCTTTTTAATCATTTCTAAACCTCTAAATAAATCCTCGCCCTCTTCTAAAAGCAGTCGGTGATCAACAGTCAAAAAGGGCTCACACTCAGCTCCATTGATAATTACTGTGTCTATTTCCATATCATCTGGTGGTGTCAGCTTAACATGGGTCGGGAAACCTGCACCTCCCATCCCAATCACACCTGCTGCCTCTACCCGTTTTCTGATAATCTCCACCTCAGGCAGAGTGCTTCTATCTACCTCTATTTTCTTTTCTGCTGCAGCATCTGAGTCGTCTTTTTCTATTGAAATACATTTATAAATTCCCTGACCCGGTTTTTTTCTTTCGACAATTCCTTTGACCACTCCATTAATACTGGAATGAACTCTGGCTGATATTTTACCCTGCAGCTCAGCAATACATTCTCCTTTTTTTACTATATCTCCAGCCTCAACTATCGGCTCAGCTGGAGCACCAATATGCTGAGATAAAGGAATATTAACTACTGCTGGATCCGGCATCACTCTTACTGCCTGATCATTAGTCAGACCCTTTTTCTCAGGCAGATGAACTCCACCAATCGGGAATTTTTTTACATCTTTAATTGCCATTTAGGCACCTCCAAATTAATTCAATTTTAATATATGATAATTGGCTCTAGAATCAACTTTTTGATACTCACCAGAAGCATAAATAATTCCATTATAAGCCTGGTTTCCTGTCTTAACTACCGGGATTCTATTTTCTACAGCCCTAATTACTGCTGCCTGCCACATAATATTTTTTAAAAGTCTGCTATTCTTAAACCAGGCTTCATTTGTCTGATTTACTATAAAATCAATCTCCTCAGCTTCTGATTTTACATAATCTGGATATAAAATTTCTGAGCAAATTACTGTTTTCCACTGTAAATTTTTGTTTTTAAATAGATTGATCTCTTCACCAGGATTTAAAGATGAAAAATTGTAGGGGGTATATTTATTTAAAATTTCTAAGAAGGGATAGGTTTCCCCAAAATATAAAAGAAGATTCTTATCATAGCGAGAAATTATTTCTCCCTGCTCGGAAATTAGATAAGAACTGTTGTAGCGGCCTTCAATTGAATCCTTAGCTGCCAGCGAGCCAATTTGAATCGGTGTTTCAAATTTTTCTGCCACCTCATCTAAAAATTGCTGTTGATAATATCGATTCTCATGAAAATCAAATGTAAGGTTTGTCTCCGGAGCAATTATTAGCTGAGTCTGATTTAGCTCTGCAGCAGCATTTAAAGCCAGCTCGATATTTTTATCCAGCTGGGCTGAACTCCATTTTTCCTCCTGCTCAATTTGAGTTGTAATAATTCCAATTTTAAAAGCTTCATTTCTTTCAGCAGCAAAATTTTTCTGCTGCAGAGAATAAGAAAAGCTGAAGCTGATGATTAAGATCAGGCTTAAAACAAAAATGCTTTTATAATTTTTCTGAAAAATAAGCTGAAAAAGAAGGGCATTGACAAATATTAAAACAAAGGTTAAAATCCAAACTCCTCCTATTTCTGCCAGCTGAATAAAACTCAAAAAATCCGCCTGAGTGTAGGCAGGATTGGCAATCGGAAAAAAGCCGAGTAAATAATAGCGGCTAAACTCAAGTAAGGTCCAGCAGCAGGCAAATAAAAATGGTCTAAATTTATTCTGAGCAAATAATTTTTGCTGCAGATAAAAATACAGCAGTAAAAATAAAGCATAAATTAAAGAAAGCAATAAAAAGAGTAGAATCATTAACAGTAGGATAATTAAAATCGGAGCTGAAGTGTATAGTTTTATAGAATGATAGATAAAATTACCCGAAAAAAGTAAAATCCAGAAACCCAAATTCCAACCGCTAAAAAAGATCTTTTTATAGTTTATTTCTGAACTATAAATACAAAGATAGTAAAGAAAAGGTAGAAAAGCAAACCAGCTCAAAATATAGAGGCTGCCGTAATAATTTGCTGCTGTTAGTAAAACTGCTGTTAATAACGTTAAAATAAAAACCATTTACTTCTCTTCCTTTCTAAACTTACCGGATTTAGCCGAGAAAGCCTCGCTTATGTTAATGGGCGGGGAGGATGTCAATCCTGATAGCTCAAATTTTAACTTCAGACTAAAATAATCATAATCTAAATCAATCCAGAATCATCTTGATTTCTACATTACCCTCAGCTGTATAACCTTCTTCGCCTTCTTTAAGATTGAAAGTTGCCCGATCACTGCGCACCCAATCCTCTTCCTCTTCAATCTCAACATTACCTGTCAACTCCATCATTTCGCTTTCTCCATCATAATCTGCTTTATCGCCTCTGAATTTTTGATTGTCATAATCAATCTCTACATTTTTTTCTGCGGTAAATGAGCTGTCATCACCAAAAATCTTTAAATAGTCACTGTGCAGAATCATTTCTTCACCGTCAGAAAGTATATAATTGAGCACTGCTTCATTCTCAAAAATATATTCTTCGCTTTGCAAAAAAGCAGTTAATAATTTAGATTTAACTCTGCCATCTGAATATTCAACATCAATTTCTTCTTCTAGAATCATCTTCTGTTCATCTCGAAATAGCTCACCCTGAAGAGCATTTATAGTAGTGTCATCTTTTCGAATTCGAACTCCACCACTTAAAATTGTTTTCTCTTCCTGATATTCTAAACGAGAAGCATTGATATAAACTGCTTTTTCATTTTCTACAGTTTCAGTTTCAGCTTCAGTTTCTGTTTGGGCCAAAATTGGAGCTGATATAATAAAGCTTAAAATTAAAAATAGTGCAATCATAATTCCAGTGATTTTATGGTGTTCTATATTTTTTTTAAACTGCATCTAAAATCTCCTTTCTACAAGTCACCGCTCTTAAGACGATCTTCTATATCCGATTCAAAAATAAGATCATCTTTCGTTTTTGTGAAACCAATCGGATCTGCCGGGAAGAGATCAATTGAATATTGAACAGTGAATTCTTCTTTTAAATAATCATAGCTAAAGCTTAACTCGCGACAGTGGAAACTCTTATTTAGCTGAATATTAGCCTCTCTGATCTGCTGATCATAATCATAATCTAGACTTAAATTGCTTTCAAAATACCAGCCCCAGTCTCCTTCCAGCTCGTAAATCAGCTGATTATCAATTTTTTTAAGCTCAGAAGAATTGAGATCATATTCAATTCCCATTCTGTGCTGCCAGCGCCCACCTTCGTAAACACTGCTAAAAATTAATTCATCCTCAAAAAGCATATTATTAAGATCATAACGGGTTCCTAAGCTGAGTTCCCAGTTTTCTGTTGGATTTAAATTTAAATATGCCTCCAGCGGCAAATATTCCGCGTCTAAAAAGTCATAACCGCTTTCTAAATCAAAGTCAAGATAAGGGGATATTCTGTAATTAAGCTCATTTTCAAGCATATTTTCCTCATCTCCTTCGTCAAAATTAAAAGGAGTATAGCCCCACTTCTGCTGATACGTATAATTATTGCGCAGAGTCAGATTACGGCCCAAATTTGTTCTTAATCTAAGTTCAGTTTCTGACTGCTGCTGATTGGGAATTACATTATATTCTTTCCCTTCAATCTCGTAGGCACTGCTGCTGAAAGTTTGATTTGCCCGAAGATAACTTCTGAGAGGAAGAGAAAAGCCATTACTATATTTAGCCTCCCCCCGAATACGATAACCTTCAATCTGACTGGCATCCTCATAATAACGACCCAGCTGTCCAAGATATGAAAAAGAACCCCGAGGATTATATTCTAAAGAAAGCTCCGGCAGCCTGGAAAAATTAACCTGATCATCTTCTGTTAATCTGGGGGAATACTGCTCCAATAAAAAAGTAAAATCATAATAGCCGCTTCTTTTGGAAATTGAAAATTCTCCTCCCTGTCTGCTTTTTAAAGGCTCAGTTGGACTTTCTCTTTCGCCATCATAATAATTGAGGCGACTTCTCCAACCTCCTCCTGGATTGTAGCGCAGATCAATATCTCTGTTGATTTCTCTTTCCAGCCCTTCTTCTGGATCTTTGTAATAGTCGCGATCATAATTTATTCTAGCTGTCAGAGAATCAAAGTAGCGATCATAAAAATAAAAATCAAGGCCATAATCTTTACTGTCATTAATATCAGTTTCAAAATAATCTTTTTCTTCATAATCAAATTCGATACTGCTTCTCCGTCGATTCTTATTATAATATAAATCAAGTTCTGATTCTATCTCTTCTCTTTCATCATAATCCTGATAAAAATAAGAGAAAGTCTCATCCCAGTCACCTATATCGGCTTCATGATGAAATTCTGCTTCCCAGTTAAATAACCCAGGTAGATTAGTTTTATTCTGCTGAGTATAATAATATAAATAAGCATTTTGCGAATCTTGATCAATAAGATACTGTTTGATTCCTCCTGCAGAACCAGAGATTGTATACTGATCAAAATAAAAGTTACCTGGAAGATCAAAAATTGTATTGTAAAAATATTTAGTCTTAATAAACCAACCTCGAGTCTGATGATAACCAAAAGCCGGGACAAAATTGCTGTTTTCTCTTTTGAGAGAAATATAAAGGTAGGGCCAGTATAAAAGCGGCAGCCTACCATCTAGTTCCTTAAAAACTACATGATACATCTTGATATGCTCACCGGGCTTAATAACTACTCTTTTGGCATCAAAATAATAATGAGGATTATCAAAATCACAACCAGAAATTGCCCCCGGCAGCATCTCAATATTTTCAGCACTGTCGATACTTCGCTGACTTCCGTCTTCTAGTTCAATTTTGATATCTTCTGATTTTAAATAGTACTGACCATAATTACCATCTATATTCCCTTCAATTTTTATAAAACCGCTGTTCTGATCATAATCTAAGTAGTCTGCATTAACTTTAAATTCTGCTGCCCTGACCCCGATATTTAAGCTAAAAAGCAAAATAATCATCGCAGTTGAGATTCCTAGAATTTTAAAAATTTTATTAATTATTTTCTGCCAGGAATCACGCCAGAATAAAAGCAACACTCCTAAAATAAAGAAGATTAGATTGGGCAGCCAGGCTGCAATTAAAGGTGGTAGAATATAATTTTTACCAAATGAGCGGCTGAATGATAAAATTACATAATATAAAAAGACAATAACAATTGTGAAAATCAAGTTTAAAGTTCTACTCTCCTTACCGCTTAGACTCAAAGGAACGCTGATCAAAACAAAGATTAAAGCTGTCAGCGGCTCAGCCAGTTTTAAATGATAATCTACCATTAGAGAATCAACATTAATTCCACTCTTTTTAAATAAAGCAATCCTTTTACCCAGTTCTTCTCTGCTCATTTCGGAAGAAGACTTCTGGCTGCCATATAATTCTTTCATTTCATCAGTTAATTGAATTTCCATCTCCTGAAATTTGCTTTCGAAGATAACACTGCCTTCCTGATTATACTGATGTATAATTCCTGAGTCTAATATCCATTTATTTTCTTCAATTGTTCCACTTTGAGCTGTTATTACCTCTGGAAACTTTTCGTTTTTTAAATTATAAATTACAACTTTATCAATAGTTCCCTGTTTTTGATCATAGGATTCTACATAAAACAGGCGTCCATTTGGCCCTTTAAAAAACACTTCTTCCTCAGGATCGGGCATGGCATCTTTTAAAATTGTCTGACGAATTATATTATTTGCCTGATGATTAGCCCAGGGTACAACCTGTTCATTTAAGAGTAAAGTAAGACCACTCACAGTTATTCCGACAACCAGCAGGGGAATAATAAGACGAAAAATACTAACTCCTCCCATGCGTAGAGCTGTGATCTCATTTTCGCGATTTAATCGCCCAATCCCAGTCATCGTCGCAAATAAAACGGCTATCGGAAAAGTCTCTACCATAACTGAAGGTATTTTATAAACCAATAGTTCTAAGACTAAAGCCACCGGAACTTTTTTAACTATTATTAAGTCTGTTAGCTGAAAAAAATAGTTGCCAATTAAAATTACTGTTATAATAAAAACTCCCAAAATAAAGGGATAGGCAACTTCTTTAATAATATATTTATCCATTAATTTAATTTTATTTTCGAACATATATTTTAACCCCATTAAATAATAAAATTATAATGCTTTAATAATTTATTTCTATAAATTATGCTCACTTCCTGCTTTTTAGGTAATAAAAAAAGAGAATTTGGCTCATGCTGACCAAATCCTCTCCTGCTTAAAATAATATTTTATTTAATCATCAATCTCAAAAGTTTTTTCTATTTTTTCAAAATCATAATTTTCAGCTAAAATCTCAACTTCCAGTATATAATTACCTTCTCTAAACTGTCTTAAGTTAAGCTCTTCTTCATAGCTTAAAGAATCCCGTCCTTCAATTTCTATATTCTGCCTGGCCTGAGAGAATATTTTACCATCGGCCCAGGAATATAAGACTCTACCGAATCTATTTTTAACATAGATATTATACTTATGAGCCGAATTAAAACGTAAATTGATATCATTTCTGCTGGTATTCATAATTTCAATGCTCACTTTTAAATCATCATTGCGATCAAATTCGTCATCATTGAGATAGACTCTGAGTCTGAGATTGTCTTCTATACTATCCTGGCCTCTATCAATTCTATCTGGAATTGTTAAGCCTCCTGTTACTCTAACTCTAAATCCTAAAAAACGATCAAGAAATTCAACTGGAACTAAAAAATGCTGGTTGATAATTATTGGCGCATTAGTTAAAGTTCTGTTTCTTAAGTTAGATCTAACTAATTTTCTGCTGTTTTCTAAAATATAATAATTATTGTTTTTCAGAACAATATAACGATTACTACTAACTCTATCTACATCAAATAAACCCTGATCAACTAATTTTTCAATCGGTAAATAAGTGTCTGCTGTTATTTCATCTGGCACAAGATCAAAATC
>JBHEOV010000091.1:0-8108 GCA_046260625.1 Halanaerobium sp.
GCTGGACAGTTTACGGAGAAGCTCAGCCTACTTTAACTTCTGAGATGAGCGAATATACAGTTGATCTTTCTTTAGCAGAAGCTGATGTACCTAAATTACTTTTCTCTTTAGGTGCTACAGATAATGGCGCTACTACAACTGTTTACATTGATAATATTAAACTTGAAAAAGTGAACTAAAAATTAAAGATAAAAAATAACAAAAAAAGGCTAAAGCCCCTGCTCAGGGTTTTAGCCTTTTTGTTATTTCTAAATATTCTCAAGTACCCGGTACCAATTACTCAGCCGCAATCGCTTCAATTGCAGCCAGCTCTTCATTGCTGAAGCCCGTATTATTGACAGCAGCAGCATTTTCAACTATCTGCTCAACTTTACTGGCACCTACAAGTACAGAAGTAGCTCCCTGTTCTAAAATCCAGGCTAAGGCCATCTGTGACAGACTCTGACCTCTGTCAGCAGCAATCTCATTCAGCTTTCTAACCTTTTCTAATTTTTCTTCAGTTATACTGTCTTTTTTGAGGAAACCACTCTCTTTAGCAGCGCGAGAATCTTCCGGTATTCCCCCAAGATATTTATCAGTCAGCATCCCCTGAGATAGAGGTGAAAAGACAATAGAGCCCATTCCTTTATCCTCAAGTGTTCCTAAAAGATTTTCCTCTTCTGACCAGCGATCAAAGATTGAATAATTAAATTGATTTAAGAGTAAGTTGACTCCCATCTGATCAGCAACTTCAACTGCTTTTTTGGTCTGGGCAGAATTGTAATTGGAAATACCTACATAGAGCGCCTTTCCCTGATCCTGAATCTGTTTTAAAGCGCCAATAGTTTCTTCTAAAGGTGTATCTGGATCCGGACGATGGTGGTAAAAGATATCTACATAATCAAGGCCCATCCGGTTTAAGCTCTGGTCAATACTTGAAATCAAGTATTTGCGGGAACCCCAATCTCCATAAGGTCCCGGCCACATACCATAACCAGCTTTTGAAGAAATGAGCAGTTGATCCCGGTAGGGTTTAAAGTCTTTTTCCATTAAAATCCCCATTGTTTCTTCAGCAGAACCAGCAGGGGGGCCGTAGTTGTTGGCCAGATCAAAGTGGGTGATTCCTAAATCAAAAGCCTGGCGCAGCATCTTACGGGCGTTTTCTAAGCTGTCAATTCCACCAAAGTTATGCCATAAACCTAAGGAAATTGCAGGCAGCTTGAGCCCACTATTTCCAGTGTAATTGTATTCCATTTTTTGATAACGATTTTTATCAGCTAAATAAGGCATCAAAAAACCTCCTCTTATGATTTTTTATCTAAATTTATATTAGTCACTATCAATTATTATATCAGATTAATCGATTTAGTTAAATGTAAGTTGACTACAATTAGATTGAATAGATTACAGTAAGGTATTTAAGCTAAAATAAAGGATTTACGCTATTTAAATAGAATTTTACTATAAGAGCTAAACAAAGAAAGGAGCCAATATCTTGCAGCAGTTAAAAACTAAGCCTTTAATTTTAATAATAGATGACGAAGAAGCGATGGCTGACAGCCTGGCTAAAAATCTGCTCAACTATCAGTATCGGGCGGAAACGATGGCCCCGGCTGAGTTTGAGCTTGATTATTTTAAAGAAAATGATGTTTCAGTTGTTTTACTTGATATGAAGCTTGGTAAGATGAGTGGTCTAAAGGTGCTTCAGAAAATAAAGGATAATTTTCCGGAGACTGAAGTCATAATCATCACCGGTTTTGCTTCGATGGATAATGCAATTGAAGCAATAAAACTTGGGGCCTTTGATTATCTGGAAAAACCGCTTGATCTGGCTAAACTTAATATTATAATTTCGAATGCCCTGAAGCTAAACCAATTGGTTAAAGAAAATAAAGAGTTAAAAAATGCCCAAAAAGGGGATAAAATTATAGCTGAATCAAAGGAAATGGAAAAAGTTAAGTATATGATTGAGCGGCTGAAGGATACAAATACTACAGTTTTAATCACGGGGGAGAGCGGAACTGGTAAGGAACTGGTTGCTAAAGCCCTGCATCAGCAGAGTGTTCGCCGAGAGCAGGAGATGATTTCAGTTAACTGTGCAGCGATGCCGGAAAGTCTGCTGGAAAGTGAACTCTTTGGTTTTAAAAAGGGAGCCTTTACAAATGCAGATCGTGATCACCGGGGTAAATTTAAACAAGCAGATCAGGGAACCCTATTTTTAGATGAAATCGGAGATCTCTCTTTAAAACTGCAGGCAAAACTCCTGCGGGTTATTCAGGAAAAATCATTTGTACCCTTAGGTAGTGAAAAGAAAGAAAAAGTGGATGTGCGGATTATTGCAGCCAGCAATCAAAATTTAAAAAAATTGATAGCAGAAGATAAATTCAGGGAAGATTTATACTACAGAATTGCAGTTGTTGAAATCAACATTCCACCTTTAAGAAAAAGAAAAGAGGATATTCCCTTACTGCTTTATCATTTCTTTAATTTATATAAAAATGAATATCAGCGCCAGCTTAAGGGTTTTACGTCTGAGTTTTTAGAGCTGATTAATAACTATTCATTTCCCGGGAATGTGAGAGAATTAAAAAATATTGTAGAAAGAGCTGTACTTTTATCAACTGAAGATAAAATAGATGTTGATCTGCTGCCTCAGGATATACTTTCAGTTAATAGTAATCTAAAGAAAAATGATTTTACAAAATATGCGGGTCTCAAAGATTTTTTAGAT
Organism: Halanaerobium sp.; assembly: GCA_046260625.1. Lineage (GTDB taxonomy): Bacteria > Bacillota > Halanaerobiia > Halanaerobiales > Halanaerobiaceae > Halanaerobium. The sequence goes on from JBHEOV010000091.1 coordinate 2,711, forward strand.
AAGCAGGAAAAGATTTATCTCAATTATTACTTAGAAAAATCTGAGAATAAAAAGGAAGCAGCAGCTAAATTGGATATTTCCCGCAAAACACTTTATAAGAAGATCAAAAAACACGATCTGGATTTATAGATTCACTTTAACTACACGCTGATTCTAAAAAAGGTAACAGAAAAAAGAGCTGCCCTCTCTATTTAAGCAGCAGAATTTTCTTTCTTAAAATTAATTATATTTTTTTAAATTTTAAATCCTGGCTTTTAATCCCTGCTCTGGCGGGGATTTTTTGATTAATGAAAAATTATTTTAATTTATTTATTAAATTTTTTCACTTTTGGCATAATTAATGCATCTTATATAGAGTAACACAAAACTAAAAGGAGGATTATATTATGAAAAATGCTTTACGTGTATTAATGATTATGCTGGTTGTTATGATTTTCTCTACTACTATTTATGCTGCAGGTCACGCTGAGGTCTGGGATAAGACAGACTGGCCGGAAACTCTGAGAATCGGGGTACTGCCGGAAGAAGATGTGGCAGTAATGGAAGAAAGATATCAGCCCTTAAAAGCTCATTTTGAAGATGTACTTGGTATTGAAGTAGAACTTTATTTTGGCACAGACTTTACTGCTATGATCGAAGCTATGAGATTTAAACATATTGAAGCTTCAAAATTTGGTCCCTTCTCTTATATTTTAGCAGCAGATAGAGCCGGAGCCGAAGCAGTTGCTCAGGGAGCCAGAGATCGTTTTGTACCTACTTATAAGAGTTATATTATTACCAAAGAAGGTTCAGGTATCGAAACTGTTGCTGATTTAGAAGACAGCGTATTTGCCTGGGTAGATCCAGCTTCCAGTTCAGGTTATTTATTCCCAAGAGCACATTTAGTTCAGGAAACAGGTATTGAAAATGACAGTTTAGATGCTTATTTTGATGAGGTAATTTATTCTGGTGGTCATGATTCTTCAGTTAGAGCTGTAATTAATGGTGATGTAGATGCAGCTTCAGTTTCCGACAGTCAGATTCAGAAGATGGAAGCAGCCGAATATCCTGGAATCGAAACTATTAAAGTAGTTACAGAAACCAGACCTATTCCTCGTTCTCCAGAGGCTGTACGCTCTGACTTACCGCAGTCACTTAAAACTGCAATTACCTTTGCTTATGTAAGTTTTAATGATGAGCCTTTCTTAACAGATCATAACTATAATGAAGGTTTTATCCTGGTTGATGATGAGGCTTATGATGTAGTTCGGGATACTGCCGAAGCTCTTAATTTAGCACCAGAAGACTTACTATAATCTAAAAAGGGGTTTTAACTATGGGAAATAATATCCTAGAGATAAATAATTTAACTAAAACATTTCCCGGTGGAACCGAAGCCTTAAAAGATGTCTCCCTCAGTGTACCTGAGGGAGAATTTCTTGTTCTAATTGGTGCTTCTGGAGCCGGGAAATCAACACTATTGCGCTGTATTAACGGTTTAACTCCAATCACCTCTGGTGATGTTAATGTTATTGACAAAAATGTTAAAAACTTAAAAAGAAAAGAAATTAGAAAACTGCGCCGAAAAATCGGAATGATTTTTCAGAGCTTTAATATAGTTAAGAGAAAAAGAGTTTTAGATAATGTACTGCACGGTAAACTCGGCTATTATGGCCTCCGAGGAATTTTAGGCCTTTTTACCGAAGAGGATAAAAGAGAGGCTTTCAGTATCTTGGACCGCCTGGGTCTGGCTGAGCAGGCTGTTAAAAGATCAGATCAGCTTTCCGGTGGTCAGATGCAGCGGGTGGCGATTGCCAGAGCAATTATGCAGAAGCCAAAATTAATTTTAGCAGATGAGCCGGTTGCCAGTCTGGATCCTGGTTCTTCCGATAAAGTACTTGGCTATTTAAGAAGAATCTGTAAAGAAGATGGAATTACCGCTATTATCAGCTTACATCAGATGGAATATGCACGCCAGTATGCTGACAGAATAGTTGGTTTAACAGAAGGAGAGGTTACATTTGAGGGTACTCCAGCTGATTTAGATTCTGCAGCGATCCAGGACCTTTACTTCGAAGAAGAAGAGGATGATCAATAATGAAATATGAAGAGCATCTGCAGAGATTAGAGGAAGCAAAAAAAGAAGATAAATTTAAAATGACATTGGGATTAGTGATTGCAGTGGCCCTGATTATCTGGAGCTGGTATAATACCGGTTTTTCGATTAATGCAATGATGAGAGGTGTCCCCAATATTTATTCTTTTATTATTCATGATTTAATGCCGCCGGAGTTTTCGGCCTTTAGAAGGTTTATTAAACCTACTTTTGAAACACTTTTTATGGCTTATGCCGGTGGGATTACAGCAATTTTTATTAGTTTATTTTTAGGAGTTATGGGAGCTAAAAACTTATTTCAAAATCATACAATCTGCTATTTATCAAGGGCTTTTACAACCTTAATTAGAGCAATTCCAGCTGTAGTTTGGGCTGTTATCATGGTAGCAGCAGTTGGGATTGGTCCTTTTGCCGGAACAATTTCTTTAGCCTTAGGTGGAGCAGGCATGCTCGGTAAGACCTTTGCTGATGCAATAGAAGATATTGATATGGGACAGGTAGAGGCTTTAAGAGCAGTTGGTGCTTCCTGGTGGCAGGTTTTAACTCAGGCAGTCTGGCCTCAGTTTTTACCATCATTTTTAAGCTGGTCTTTTTATAGATTTGACTTAAATATCCGCTCGGCCGCTATTGTGGGCCTGGTTGGTGGTGGAGGTCTTGGATTTTTACTGAATACTACTATTAAACTTTTTCAGTTTAGACAGGCTGTTTTAGGAATAATCTGGATCTTTGGCTTAATTATAATTATTGAATATATTACCGCCAAAAGCAGAGATAAGATTCTGGAGGGATTATAATGGATAATCTAGAAGAAATTTTTAATGATAAGCAGAAATTCAGAAAGCATATTTCCCGTCGCAGTGATCTAATTAAAGCTGGAATGGTCTTTGCTTTTGTTTTGATTTTGTATATAATATCATTAATGAGGCTTAATATTAATTTAGCCAGAATTCAGAGCGGAATCGGAAATTTGCAGGAATTCTGGGTCGGGATGTTTCCACCTGATTTTTCAATTTTAGGCAGAGTTATACCGCTGGCCATAGAGAGTATGCAGATTGCAATTATGGGAACAGTTCTCGGTCTGATTTTATCAGCAGTGCTGGGAATGCTGGCCGCTAAAAACTTATCTCCAATCCCCGGTCTGAGCACTTTTTTAAAAGGCTTATTTGCTCTGACTCGGGCAATTCCAGCCCTGATTTGGGCGCTGCTCTTTATTGTGGCAGTTGGTCTTGGTTCCTTACCGGGAATTCTGGCCCTGGGAGTTAATTCAATTGGAATGCTGGGTAAGGTCTTCAGCGAAACCTTCGAAAATGTAGATAAGGGTATTTTAGAAGGGCTGCGCTCAACTGGAGCCAGTGATTTACAGGTTTTCTGTCAGGGAGTAATTCCGGAGACTATACCAATTTTAGTTTCCTGGTCTGTTTTCAGACTGGATATTAATATCCGCTATTCCTCAATCCTGGGGGTTGTTGGAGCCGGTGGAATTGGCTGGGAACTTGTTCGAGCTTCCAGAATGCTTGATTATCAGGCAGTACTTACAGTTACTATGATCATTTTCGTGATGATCTACAGCTTTGAACAGCTGACCAGTACAATTAGAAAGATGGTAAATTAAATATATTTAAAAGGGAGAGATCTTATGCGGCTGCGCAATAAAATTTTAATTGTTTTTACAATCATTATTATACTGCTGGCAGTTGTAATCTCTCTCTTTTTTAATCAGTTATTTGATTTTTTTCTGCAGGAACAGGATGATTCTACTTTAGAGATTATTAACTCACAGGTTTTAGAACAGTTTGAAAATAAAAAGCGGGAGCTCTTGCGCAAAACAGAGTCGATTGCTGAATATGAACTTTTCAGGAAAAATTTAACCGTTATCTCATCTGAAATTTTAAATCCGCTGGCAGCAGAAAAGCAGATAGCCTATAATCAGCTTGATTTTTTTCTTAATTTTTTTAGTGATATTCTGGATTTAGATTTTTTTGCAGTAATGAATGAAAATGATGATTTTTTATACGGCAAAAATGAGCTGACCAGATCAGTTATGCCGGAAGAAGGGCTTAAAGAAGAGGTCAGTCTGCAGATTTCTAATAATGATCTCTATATTGTAAGTAATAAAAAAATTAATATTCAGAGCAGAAGATTTCGCCTGATCAGTGGTTTTAAAATTGATCAGGAATTTTTGGATTTATTAATCCCGGATCAGAATCTGCCGATTTTTATTTTTACTGAAACTAATTATTTGTTAAAAAATAATGATTTTGAGCTTCCATTAACTTCTTTTTTTAGTGAGGACAGCTACTGGGAGAAAGGAGATCAAATTTATTCAGCTCAGAAAAGGAATTTGTATACCGGCAGCAAACAAATTTTTTATCTGGGTATTCTGCATGATAAGGGATTATATTATCAGCTGCAGCGTCGTTTTCAAAACTTTCTCTGGCTTGTTTTTGCCTTTACAATCATTATCAGCCTGCTGATTTTTAATTTTATTTCTAGGTCAATTAGCAGACCGGTGGATAAATTAATCGAAAGTATTAAAAATGTGGCAGCAGGTAACTATCAGCATAAGCTTAAACTAAAAACCAGTGTGGCCGAAATTGAGGAAGTCAAAGAGGAATATAATAAGATGCTGGATAAACTTGACAGCAGCCGCAAATATATTAACAAACTGATTAATAATCTGCCGGTAGGAATTCTGGCCTATGATCAAAAAGGGGAGATCAGTTATTTTAATAATACTTTTTTAGAATTATTTAATCTAAAAGCTGAGAGCCTGCTGGCTGAAAATATTGAAAAGTGGTCTTATGCTTATAAGTTTAAGCAGAACGAAGAAAAAATAAGCTGGGAACTTAAAATAGACGGCAGCAGTTTAGAGATTGATTCTTTCAGCTTTGAAAATGAGGATACCAGTGAAAATTTACATGTAATTAGAGATATGAGTCAGAAGAAAAAATATCAGGATTATCTTTTAAAAACAGAAAGACAGGCAGCTATTGGTAAGGTGACAGCTGCTTTAGCACATGAGATCAATAATCCACTGGGTATAATTTCTAATTATCTGGAATTAATTATTAATCAGAGTCAGGAAGAGAATTTAGAGTATGCGGAGTTAATCAAAAAGGAGCTGCGTCGAATAACAAGGTTGATGAAAGAAATGATGCAGGTGGCAAGGGGTAAAACTGAATTAAAGATCAGAGAGGTTAATTTAAAGAAGTGGCTGCAGGGCTGGGAGGATTTAATCAGCTGGCAGGCGGCCAAGAAAAATATCAATTTAAAGATAAATAAAAGTTTTGATAAGAATCAACT
>JBHEOV010000092.1:0-7890 GCA_046260625.1 Halanaerobium sp.
GCTTGAGCAAAAATTAAATTTGAGTCAAAAACTAGAAGTTGAGCTTAAAGGAGAGGAGGATGATAATTTTATTTACTTATCTGCCAGACTGAATGATGAAATTCCTTACAGGGCTGAAATGAAGCTGGAAAAAGAAAGTTTGAAAATAATCGAAAAAAATATATATAGGAGTGAGTAAAGATGTTTAATAATTATTATTCAATAACAATTCCTTATGAAAACAAACTGAGAAATCTTGTTGCAAGAGAAAAAAACAGTCAAATTAATTTTGTAGATGGAATTAATGAGCTTAGTTCCATCGGTAAAATCAAAAAATTTAATTTTAACTGTCAGTATGTTGTTTTGCTCCCGGCTGCTTCTTTATTTTATCATTCAGTTGCACTGGAAGAGAAAAACCCTTATCGAATTAGTGAGGATAATATTTTAAGCAAATTTGCCGAGGTTAAGAAAGACTTTGAAGAGGAATTTTACTATGATTATTTAGAAATAGTTTCTGATCAAACTCAGGAGAGAGAAATTAAATTTTTTGCAGCCGATAAAAAGCTTTTAGATCCACTGACTGAAAATATGGATAAATATAAAAATAATTATCTTGTCTCTGCACTGCCGGTAGCTGTATTTTCAGTGATCAATAAAATAGTTAAGGCCCAAAATTATCTTCTTTATTATAAAATCAACGGTAGTTACACTCTGCTAACAGCCCTGGATAAAAAACTTGATCTACTGCAGTCTTCAATTCTAAAAGAGGAGCTGGCAGCAGAAATAGAAAGAAGCAAAAAATATTATCTAAATAATAAAGGGGTTGAACTGGAAATAATGGAAGGAACAAGTGAGCTGCTTAATCTGGGTGAATTTATTGAATTAGAAGCTGATGACTTTGTTTTCTTAACTTCTCTGCTCTGGAGTATCAGCAGATGTCAGTAGTTTTTAAGGAAAAACATTATGATCAGCTCCTGCTTTTAGTTAATAATTTTTTAGTTGTACTCTTATTAATACTGATCTTGATAACTGGATTTAATTTACTGATCAAAAATCAGATTCAAAGTTTAGAGAATAATCTGCAGCTGCTGCAGGAAGAGAAATTAAAATATTACAGTTTAATGAAAAATTCAAAGATAGATGATCAATTTCAAAAAGTTGAAAATAAAAAATCGGGTCATTTAATTTCTCTGGCAGATTATGCAGATAATATAATCTATAATTCTTTACACTTTAAAAATAATAAATTCAAGCTAAATGCAGTGTCAAAACAGCAGGATAATATTTTTGCTCTGATTAAAGCTTTAGAAAATGACAGCAAATTTAAAGAAGTTAATTTAATTAAGATCAATCAAAATGAAAGTTATAATTTTGAGCTTGAAACATTGATCAGGCAGTAGTGAGGTGCAGAGATGACAATTAAGCAGAATAAATCACTAAAATTTGCTCTAATTATTTTACTGATTCTTCTCTTAACAGTTCAGGGTCTAAAAAGCAGAGAAATAATTAAAGAAAAAAATTTTTTGCAGCTTGAAATTTCAAAACAGCAGCAGGAAAATAAGGATTTAGAAAATGAATATGCTGATAAGAGCCAAAAAAATAAATTAAGGATTAATGAGCAGACTTTTGATATTAAAGCTGAAACTGCAGCAATATTATCTGAATTAGAAATCTATAATTTAAAGCTTATAGATTTCAGCAGTTCTAGGACTGAACTCAACTTAAATCTCAGTGGTGATTTCAGTTCTATTTTAAACTTTATTTTTTATTTGGAAAATCAAAGTGAAGCTTTAAAAATAGATGAATTTAAAATTAAAGAAAACAGTGATCAATTATTCTTTTTCGTGAAATTAAAAAATGAGCTGATATAAATGAAAAAAATCATAAAAAATAAAAAACTGCTTCTGATTTTTCTGACAGCACTTTTTCTGCTAATATTATTAACTGGCTATCTAAAAACTTCGAAAATAGAATTACTGGCATTTTTTGAGCAGGAAAATGAATTAAACAGCAGAGAACTGCCTTTAGAAACTGATAAAAAAGTAAATAACAGCAAAGAGGCAGCTGATCAAATTGTTCATTCAGAAGCTTCAACTGATTCTAAAAATGAAAATAAAATTAAGCCAGAAGAAAAAGAAGAGATAGAAAAAATTGCTTTAATTAAAGAGATAAAAGATCCTTTTCAAGCAGTAGAAAAGCCGAAAAATAAAGCTGAAAATTTTGAAGAAGAATCAGTTTCAGCAGCTGCTGAGTTAAAAATAGATTTAAAAAAAGACCTACTTTATCTGGAGAAGAATATTATTGCAGAAAAGTTAAGCAGTGAAACTCAAAAAAGTGAAATAATAGAGCAGTCAAATATAAAGTTGGATAAAAATGAAGATATCGAAGAGAAAAACCAAGATCAAAGTTTAAAAAATAGAGAGAGTCTTGAAGATATTAAACTTCCTTTTAAACTAATAGGAATTATTAAAAACAAAGAAAATTCTTCTGCCCTTTTAGTTTATCAGGGGCAGACTCTTTTAAAAAAAGAAAAAGAAAAAATAGATAATTTCAAAATAGAGAAAATAAATAATAAAGATCTACTTATCAGCAGTCAGGGGGAGCAAAGAAGAATACATCTCTGGAAGGAGAAATATAATGAAAATTAAAGTTCATATATTTGTGCAGGTTGCTATTTTGCTGATCATAATGCTTTTATTATCTGCTTTTGTTAGGGCTGAAACTGCAGCTGAAGCTGAGCTGATCTCAATTAATCTAAGAGATGTAGAACTGGAAACAGCTCTAATTATGCTGGCCAATACAGCAGATAAAAATTTAATCTGTGACAGTGAGGTTCAGGGTAAAATTACAGTTATTTTTAATGAGATAGCTTTTCAGGATGCTCTAAATTTGATAACAGATAGTTTTAATTTAGACTACAGCTATCAGAATCAAATTATTTATGTTTCTACAAAAGAAAAAGTGAAAGAGAGAAATAAAAAAATGATCAGCAAAAATTATAAATTAGAAAATTTGAGTTCAGAAGCAGTTGCAGGAATTTTAGAGAAAAATTTTGCTGAAATCAAAATAATTGATTTAAATAGTGAGGGTTTAATTATCAGCGGCAGTGAAGAAGATTTAAAAAAAGTTGATCAGATAGTTGCCCGGTTAGATCAGCCTCAAAAGCAGGTGATGATCAAAGCCAGAGTTGAAGAAATAAGCCGCAGCAAAATTAGAGAACTGGGAATCAACCCCAATCAACTGGCAGAGTTAAAAATAATAAAAGATGATTCAGGTAAAATAGAAAAATTAAAGCCCGGCTGGCCTGATACCCTGAAAGCTCTAAATGAGAAAGGTTTATCCAATATTCTGGCCAACCCGAGCCTGATGACTCTGGATAGAAAAAAAGCAAAACTTGTAATTGGAGATCAAATTCCTGTTAAATTAGAGAGAGTGGAAGCAGAGCAGACTATTTCCACCATTAGTTATATTGAAGCAGGCATTGTTTTAGAATTTTTGCCGAAAATTTTAAATGAAAATCAGGTGCTTTTAGAAATAAAACCTTCAGTCAATAGTATTGGTCAGGTGCTGGCAGATGGACTGCCGGCAGTAAATTCTCGGAGTGCAGAAACTACTGTTATTTTAGAAAATGGTGAAACACTGGCAATTGGTGGTTTGATAAAAAAAGATGAATTAAAAACAATTAGAGAAGTGCCGCTGCTTGCTGATTTGCCGGTACTTGGCAAACTTTTTTCTGCTGCAGAAAATACTGATATAGAAACCGAACTGATGATCTTTATTACACCTGAAATAATAAAAAATAAAAAGCAGATTGATGCCAAAGCAGAAGCAGCGGCGCCTTCAAAGAGAGAAAAAGAAAAAAATGACTTCGAAAAAGAGGAGATTGGAGGGGAAAAGGAGAATAAAGTTAATAGAGAGTTTAAAACATTAACTGCAGAAGAATTAGAAGTAATTTTAGATAAATAGCAGGATATTTTCAGTTTTTAGCGAAATTTAATTCAGGGGAAACCCTGAATTTTCTTTTAAGTAGAGAGTATTTGAGGAGGTAAATTAGTGAAAATAATTTTAACAGGTTTTATGACAGCAGGAAAAACAACAGTTGGCAGGATTCTTGCTGATAAAAAAGATATGAATTTTTATGATAGTGATCAGTTAATTGAAGCAAAAGAAAAAATGAGCATTGAAGATATTTTCACTGTAAAAGGTGAAGAATATTTTAGAAAAATTGAAAAAGAAGTTATTACTGAACTTTTAGATTCTAAAGAAGATCTTGTTTTAGCTCCTGGTGGTGGTGCAGTTTTAAATGATGAGCTGCGGCAGCTGCTGTTGGAGAAAGCAGAAAATTTCTGTCTTGATGTCAGTGCAGAAGAAGTTTTAAAAAGAAATAAGAATGAGGAGATAGTCAGACCACTGCTGGAAGTGGATAATCCGCTGGCTAAAATCAATTCTCTCCTGGAAGAAAGAAAAAAATATTATCAGGAGATTCCAGTCCATTTTGATAGTGATCGCTATTCAGCAGCAGAAATTGCTGATTTGATTTTAGCAGAACTTCCTGATCAAAAACTAAAAATTGAAATTAAAGCTGAGGATTCTAATTATCCCGTCTTTATTGATAAAAATTATAAAGAGAGCAGTTTTAATAAAATTATAGAAAAGATAAAGGGGCGCAAAGTATTTTTGCTGGCAGATCAGATTGTGATGGAAAATCACGCTGAGCCGATAATTCCCCTGATTGAAGAGCAGGCAGAAGTGGTTAAATTAGAACTTGAGGCTGGAGAACAGATCAAAGAACTTAAGTATTTGGAGAAAGCTTTTAATATTCTCTATCAAAATAATTTCAGCCGCTCTGATTATCTAATCGCTTTTGGCGGTGGCACAATTGGGGATCTGGGAGGTTTAATTGCCTCTACTTATCTTCGCGGTCTCAAACTAATACAGATGCCGACAACTTTAATTTCACAGCTGGACAGCAGTGTAGGTGGAAAAACAGCTGTTAATTTTAGAGATACTAAGAATTTAATTGGGAGCTTTTATCAGGCAGAAGTGGTCTATTATCAGCTGCAGTGGCTGAATACATTAGAAATGAGAGAAATCAAATCCGGTCTGGGAGAAGTTATTAAATATGCTATTTTAGGCGGAGATCCCCTGTTTAAGCTTCTAAAAGAAAATAAAGAAAAAATTCTAGAGCTTGATCAAGAAATACTGCTTGAAATCTCAAAAATCTCTCTGCAGATGAAAGACTATTATGTATCTGAAGATGTTAAAGATCAGGGCTTAAGGAAAAAACTCAATTTGGGCCACAGCTTCGGCCACGCAGTTGAAGGTGCAGAAAAATTTAAATATAAACACGGAGAGGCAGTTGTGATGGGGATTGCTTTTACAGCTTTTTTATCACATAGTATTGGAAAATTGAGTCAGCAGTCTTTTCAGGAGATAATTGAACTGATTAAAGATTATGATTATCAGCTTTTCCCTTCAGCTGAAATTGAGGCAGCAGAACTTGCTTCTTATATCGCTCATGATAAAAAAATAAGTGATAACAAGATGTGGTGGGTTTTAATTAATGAGCTTGGGGATACTTATTTAAGTGATAAATTTGATCATAAAAATATTCAAAAATATATGGAGGAATACTTATGCAAAAAGTGGCTGTAATACATGGACCAAACTTAAATATGCTGGGTTTAAGAGAACCAGAAATTTATGGAACAACTAATTTAGAAATGCTGAATCAAGATTTGAGAGCTAAAGCAGAAGCCTTAAATTTAGAAATAGAGATAATGCAGAGCAATCATGAAGGTGATATTGTTGATTTTTTACATCAGAATTATAAAGAGCTTTCAGGCTTAGTAATCAATCCTGGCGGTTTAACTCATACAAGTGTTGTTTTAAGAGATGCGCTGGCTTCTGTCAGACTGCCCTTTATTGAGGTACATATCAGTAATATTCACCGCCGCGAAGAATTTAGAAAAAAATCTCTAACAGCGGAAGCAGCAGTCGGCCAGATTACCGGACTTGGTGTTTATGGTTATCTTTTAGCCTTAGAGGGCTTAAAAGATGTACTGCGAAAGGAGAAATATTAATGGAAAAAAGAATCGCTAAACTTAAAGAAAAATTACAAGAAAATAAAATAGAAGCTTTTTTAGTTACCAAAAAGGAAAATGTTCGCTATTTAAGTCAGTTTACAGGAACTGCCGGTAAACTTTTAATAACCCAAAATGACAGTGTTTTTATCACTGATTTTCGTTATTTAGATCAGGCTGATGAGCAGACTGATGGCTGTGTGATCGAAGAAATCAGCAGTAACTTTATTGAGGGCTTTTCGGAATTATTAAAGAGAAAGAAGATCAGAAATTTAAGTTTTGAAAGTCAGGATTTAAGTTTTAAAATGTATCAAAAATTAAAAGAAAAATTGGATTTAGATTCGCTCAATCCTGTAGAATCGATGGTTGAAAAACTGAGAATGATCAAGGATCAAGCTGAAGTAGAGAAGATAAAAAAAGCAGTTGAAATTGCTGATCAGGGTTTTGAATTTTTGCTTGACTTTATTGAGCCAGGTAAAACAGAGAAGGAAGTTGCTCTAGAGCTTGAATTTTTTATGAAAAGAAATGGCGGAGCAGCAAATGCCTTTGATTTTATTGTAGCTTCTGGCAAACGAGGTGCTCTTCCTCACGGGGTTGCTTCCAATAAAACGATTGAAAAGGGAGAGCTGGTGACAATTGATTTCGGTACAGTTTTTCAGGGATATCATTCTGACATTACAAGAACAGTTGCTGTTGGTGAACCGGATCCCAAGTTAAAAGAAATTTATCAAATTGTATTAAAGGCTCAGCTGCAGGTTATTGATCAGATTAAAGCTGGTATGAGCTGTGTTGAGGCTGATAAAATTGCCAGAGATATCATTACAGATGCTGGTTACAAAGAAAATTTTGGCCATGGTTTAGGCCACGGAATTGGTCTTGAAATTCATGAGGGCCCTCGGGTTTCTTATAGTTCAGAAGATAGTCTAAAAAAGGGAATGGTCGTTACAGATGAACCCGGCATTTATATTTCAGGTCTGGGTGGAGTCCGAATTGAAGATGATCTTTTAATAACAGACAGTGGTTGTGAGGTTTTAAATTCAGCTGCAAAAGAACTGATTATTTTATAATTAAAGGCAGCTAAAGTCCTAAATCTTAATTCAGCTCGGCAAATGCCTATTTAAAGCTAATAATTTGTTTAAAAAGCTAATTTCTGCTATAATTGAACTGCAGTAAAAAATAGTGGAGGTGCTCAAATGATTTCAACAAATGATTTTAATACAGGCTTAACAATAGAGCTGGATGGAGAGGTATATCAGGTAATTGACTTTCAGCATTCAAAATCCGGCAGAGGTAGTGCATTTGTCAGAACTAAATTACGGAATGTAGAAGAAGGATATACGATTAGCAAGACTTTTAAAGCAGGAGAAAAGGTAGAAACTGCTCATGTTGATAAAAAGAAAATGCAGTTTTTATACTGGGATGGCAGTGATTATATCTTTATGGATAATGATACATACGAACAGTTTCATTTAAATGAAGAGCAGCTTGGTAATAAGGTTAAATATTTAAAAGAAAATATGGAACTTGAAATTGCCGTTTATCAGGGTCGTCCGATTGATATAGAATTACCAACTTTTGTTGAGTTAAAGGTTGAGGATACCCAGCCAAATATTAGAGGTAATACTGTTTCAGGTGGGAGTAAACCTGCTACAATGGAAACTGGGCTTGTAGTGCAGGTGCCATTATTTATTGAAGAAGGCGATGTTTTAAAAATAGACAGCAGAAGTAATGAATATATGGAAAGAGTTAACAGCTAATTAGTGCTTATAAGGAGGAATAGAGAGATGAAATATTTAATTATTGGAGCTGGTGCAGCAGGTGTTTCTGC
>JBHEOV010000093.1:0-7581 GCA_046260625.1 Halanaerobium sp.
GCAGACTGTAAAAGGAAGTGTCCCAGTCATTAACCTCTTTTAGATGCTCATAGAGTTCGTTGAACATTTCTATAAATTTATCTTTTTTAGTTTCCATTGTTAGCACCTCTCATTTTCTCTACTTAACTAAAATCATTTCTATAATTATTATTTTTCTTCTGAATACTTATTTAATTCTTTTTTTATATCGAGCATCTGCTGTTCAAGTTTCTTAATCATTTCGGCAGACTCCGGTTTTAATATGTTCAATTGGGTTATATAAATAGTCTTAAATTTAAAAACCCTTCCCTATTAAAAGAAGAGCTCCTGAATTACCAGAATTTTATTTTGTAAAGGCTCTGATTCTAACACCTTTGACTAAATTCTCTCTGGTGATATCCCAGCTAACTTTATTCTCCTCATAACTGCTTGTATTTGCCATATCAATTTCTGCCGGCAGTTCTACATTAATTGTAAACATTACATCATCTTTATTATCTTGTGAATGTCAAATAATATTTTACACTTTCGTTAAATAAGATTTTACACCTAAGATTTCCCAAAAATGGTTTCTCTGTGAGTCAATCTGTAGCTATCACCATCAAAATTAACCTACTTCAAAACTTCACATAACATAGATTATAAATAAAAAATTATCTCATATTCTAAATATGTATTCCAAACTTTTGTAAAATAAAAACCATGATAAAATAGACAATAACCATAACCACAGTAGATAAAAATAAAGCTAAATGCTCCTAATTAACTTAAAATAACTATCAGCCCGAGGAAAATAAAGGCTGTGCCTATTGCTTTTGACAGCTTTTTTTCAGAAACTCCATTAGCAAAACTGGCAGCTGTTACAGCACCTAAAAAAGCAGCGGAACCACTTAAAAATAATTCAAAATATGGAATATGCTGCTCAACTATAAAGTGACTTGCAGAACCAAAAAGAGCTGTAAATGTCATAATCAGGACTGAAGTTCCAATTGCAATATGAGTTTTATAATCTAAAACAAAGGTTAAGACCATTAAAATCATAACTCCTCCACCAGCACCAAAAATACCGGTCATCAGACCTATAAGTGTACCGAATATAACTGAAGCAAATTTTTCTCTTTCTCGAAAAAATTTAAGATCAAATTTTTCTTTAAACTCTTCTACCCTCTGATTGATGGGTTTTCTTCTAAATGAGATGCCCATTAATAGAATTATAAACCCCGTTAGTCCACCTAAAGCTGCAGAATTCATTCCTCCAGACAACCAGCTGCCAAAAATAGCTGCGCTAACAGCAGAAATAGCGATTAAAAATCCACCTTTAATATTTATATTACCATGTTTTTTATATGTATAAGCTGAAACTGAAGAAGCAACTACATCAGTAGCCAGGCTGATACCAATAGCTGAATAGGGATCATAGCCTAAAAAGATTACCAAAAATGGTGTTACAATTACAACAGCTGAAGCGCCAACCAGACCTGTTACAATTCCAGCTCCAAAACCAGCAATTAATAAAACTAAGATTTCAATCATTAATCTAACAACTCCTATAGACTTTTACTGATCCATCTCGTTAAGTGCCTTAAACCAGATCAGCATTATTTCTTTCTCCTTTTCGGTCATCTGATCCATATCCTGTTTAAACTCTTCATCGAGCGGCATGACTCCAATAGTAGTCAGTGTATTATAATTTTCATTATTATATTCTCTGCTGCTGGAACTAACTGAAATACTGTAGATATAATCACTTTTCATACCCATCGAAGTATATTCTCTGCTGTTATCTTCTTCTGATATCTGATAGGCACTTCTTAATAAAGCCTCATAATAAGATTTAAGCTCTTCTTTACTTTCCTTATTTAGAAAAGAAATTGTCACACTTTCTTCCTCACCTTCAATAATTTCATTGACTACTCCATTATTATATACAGGAAAAAGATACTCAGGATAAGTATATGGTATTTCATAATTTCCTGATGCTCCCGGACTATCTCCACCAGGTAAATAACCACCAATATATAAAAAACCCCCCAGAATCAATGCTGCCAGCACAATAGTCAGCATAATATACTTACCCATATTGGCACCTTCTTCTTTTGATTTTGTTGATTCTATATTTATAAAATTCAAGACTCGGCAGATTATTCCTTTATTTATTTGATTATTATAAAATCAACTAACTTCAAATGCTGGCTCATAAAAAAATCCTGCTCCAACTAAGGAAACAGGATTTAAGATGCAAATATTTTACTTTTAGATTTCTAGCTCTCCAGTTTTTTTACTGCCTCTTCTTCAATAATTTTAGAATTAATTAAAACAATTTTACTTACGTAAATAATATTTTCCATCATTATATTTTGATACTATAATTTTATGATCATTAATCAATTCGTCTACAGCTTTCCAGCTGCTATCTCTTTTTTTGATTATTTCCGCCACAGCTTTTTGAACAAATTTTTCTGCAGGAGGCCTGGTTGGAACTGCAATATAAGAATGGTTGGTATTTAATTTTTTAATAAAATCAGCTATTTTTCTTAGCTCTGATTTTTGATCATTAATTCCTTTGACAAGCATTGTCTCTGTTAAAAATTGACCTTCATATTCTCTACTGAAAATTTCAATTCCTTTTTTAATTTGAGCTAAATTGAGACTGCCGTGGGAGCGATCAATCTTTTTCCAGATATTTTCTGATACAGCATCTACTTTTAAGGAAACCCAATCTGCCAATTTTAAGTCGTCCCGCACCTGTTTTTCAGTAATTAAAGATGCATTACTGATTACAAAGGTTTTTAGTTATCCCAAGCTGGCAGTAAACACAGGCATAGCTGCAGGTTTTTGCTTTAACATTATTTACACCAAGACTTTGACCTAATCTTCTTGAAGGAACTGGTCCAAAAATTTTCATATTAATTTCTCCTTGCCTAATAATTAAATTCGGAGGCTTACTATAATTAATTTAATCTTTTTTTACAACTAAATCAAAAAATCTATCTTAGATAAGTCAATCTCTTCCTCATCCACTAATTCTTCATTTATATGAACTTGTACTACCTTTCCAATAAACATTTCATGAGAACCAGTCATAATAGAATCAACTACTTCACATTCGATATTAACTGGAAAATCAACTAATAATGGTACATCTACCTTTTTTCCGTCCTTAACATTTAGATTTAATTCTTCTAATTTATTTTCATCTCTTCCACTATGACTTCCTAAATAATAATAATCTTTTTCTAAATCTTTTGGCACTAAATTAACTACAAAAACGCCTGTATCTTTAACCATATCATAAGAATAACGAGAAGGAACAATACCTACCATTACCATAGGTGGATCATAACTACAATTACCAGCATAGGCGACTGCTAAAGCATTGTCCTCTCCTTTTTCACTGCGACATGATACAACCACATTTGGTCTGGGTTCTATACAATTTTTTAAAGTATCTAACTCTTTTTTCATCAAAATCCTCTCCTTTATACAAATTTTTAAGATCAAATATGTACTCTTTATTATTAGATGTATCACAATGATAATAAGATAAAATATTATTAAGGGCTAAAGTAGAATAATCCCAACTTTAGCCCTTAGCTCTTAATGTTCACAAACTTCTCCTTCAGATTTTAGCTCACCTGCTAAATAACTTTTTACTGCATCATCAACTAAACCATTTACACCAATTACTGCTTTAATTTCATTTTGATCAAATAAATCTTTAGCTTTTCGTCCCATACCTCCAGCTAAAATAACATCAACTCCCTGTTCATTTAAATATTTAGGCAAGAATCCTGGTTCATGACCTGGATTAGCAATAATCTCCTTATTAACTATCTCACCATCATTAACCTCTACTAAAGTATACTTTTCGCAGCGTCCAAAGTGTTGAGCAACCTGATCACCATCTGTTGATAACGCTAATTTTTCCATTTCTATCACTCCTTAAGTTTGTTTTGTATATTCTGCCAAATCTTTTTAAGAGCAAGAGTTGGCTGACTATCTTGATCATACTTAACTACTAATTTTCCCTGCTGCATTGCATCTACTATTACCTTATCAAATGGTATTTTACCTATTACAGAAATATTATTTTGATTACAAAATTCTTCTATCTCTAAAGTTAACTCTTGATTTAAATCATACTTATTAATCACTGCCATCGCTGGAATATTAAAATGTTTAATAACTTTTAATACTCTCTTTAGATCAGCTAGTCCAGATTTAGTCGGTTCAGTTACAACTAAAGTACTGTCTACTCCATTAATAGAAGCAATTACTGGACAACCAATTCCAGGTGAACCATCTATTAATAGTAAATCTTTATTTTCTTCTTTAGTTAATTCTTCAGCATCCTCTTTAACTCTACTAACTAATTTACCTGAATTTTCAGCCCCAACTCCTAACTTAGCATGTATCATAGAACCAAACTCAGTTTTAGAATGATATAAATCACCTGTCTTATGTAAAACAAGCTCTAAAGCATCAGTGGGGCACTTTGCCACACATAATCCACAACCTTCACATTTCATTTCATTTACTTCAAAATCAGAAGTTATAGCTCCAAAATTACAAAACTCTTCACACAATCCACAATTAATACATTTTTGATTATCTTTAACCGCTAGTTTAGCTCCTTGATAATCCTCTTTTTCTAATACTTCAGGTTCTAATAACAAGTGCATATTAGGGGCATCTACATCACAATCAGCTAAAATCAAATCTCCCGCTAAAGCAGCTAAATTGGCTGCCACTGTAGTCTTACCAGTTCCACCTTTACCACTAATTACTGTTATCTTTTTCATTCAACCACCTTCTTTATTTTGGAAAAAACATCTTTGAATTTATTTTCCCATTCTGGCATAGCTTCTATAAAAGGGGTACCGTTTGAATATAATTGAGCAATCTGACGTGAAAATGGAATTTTTAATAGAATCGAAATTCCTTCTTCTTCAGCATAATCTTCAATAATCTTATCAGAATCATGATCTGAACGATTAATAATTACTCCAAAAGACTTATCTAAAGCTCTAACCACTTCTACTGCCATCTTTAAGTCATGTAATCCAAATGGAGTAGGTTCAGTAACTAAAATACAATAATCAGCGTCGACAGCAGCTTCAATCGTTGGACAGGTCGTTCCAGGAGGAGCATCCATAATAATATTCTTATCATTATCAATATTCTCCTTTAAAGCTTCTATTACAGGAATAGCAGACGCTTCACCAATAGTTAATTCACCCTGCCCAAATTGAAGTTCCTTAACTTCATTATCAAATTTAATTTCTCCAGCCTTTCTATCCTCTTCTGTAATTGCTCTTTCAGGACAGATATGCTTACAGCCTCCACAACTATGACATAATTCTGCAAAAAGATGTACATCATCACCTAATAAAGCTAATGCATTATACTCACAAAAATCAACACACTGACGGCAAGAGGTACATTTAGTTTTATCAATTACAGGTACTCTTCTATTTACAACCGTACTCTCTTTAAAATCTGGTTGAATAAATATGTATGAATTAGGTTCCTCTACATCTGAATCTAAAAACTGTATGTTATCTAAAGATAGAGCTAAATTAGTTGCTACTGTAGTCTTACCTGTTCCTCCTTTACCACTTAAAACAGTTATCTTCATCTGCTTTTCCTCCTACCTAAAAATTTATCTTAAACCTGCATGGCCAGCATTAGTTGGGCCAGAAACTTCATCTAACTCCCCAGCTTCATATGTTTTAATGACGTCCTTTAAAGTACCACTAGCACTAACATAGACTTTTATATCTGCTGCTTGTAAAGCATCATAAGCCTTAGGCCCTATATTACCTGAAATTACTGCATTAACACCTTGATCTGCTACTGTTTGAACTGCTTGAATCCCAGCTCCACTGGCTGCATTCTTAGCAGCATTATTTATAAAATCTACTTCTTCAGTTCCAGTTTCAAAAATAGCAAAATAATCTGCTCTCCCAAATCGCGGATCCAGTTCTGCATCTAAACCAGTATTATTATTAACAGATACTACAATTTTCATAATTAAAAACCCCTTAATTTAATATTGTGATTCATTTAATAAATAGTATATTACTTTTTTGAACATATGTCAATAATTAATTTGAGATTTGCAATCAAAAACCCTCCTCATATGAGGAGGGCTCATTGGCTGGTCATCAGGATCTTTATTTCAGTCTAAATAAACTTTAAATGGTTCATATTTAGTTTTAAACCGCATTTTCTGCAATCTTAACTATTAATTCGGCAGCTCTTTTCATATTCTCGACCGGGATAAATTCAAATCTGCCGTGGAAGTTATAGCCACCGGCAAATAAATTTGGAGTCGGTAGTCCCATATAGGAAAGTTTTGAGCCATCTGTTCCACCTCTGATCGGTTTGATATCTGCTTTTATTCCCAGCTCCTCCATTGACTTTTCTGCAAGTTTAATTATCTCCAAATGAGGCTCTACCTTTTCTCTCATGTTATAATAGCTGTCTTCTATTTCTGCTTCTATTCTTTCACCATATTTATTATTTAAAAAGTCCACCACTTCCTGCATTAAGGCCTTCTTTTCTGTAAACCCTTCCTGAGAGAAATCTCTAATTATATAACTCATCTCAGTATAATCTACACTGCCCTCGATCTCAGTTAAGTGATAAAACCCCTCATAACCTTCAGTATGCTCTGGAACTTCTGCAGCCGGCAGCATAGAATCTAATTCCACTGCTATTTTCATTGAATTGACCATCATGTTTTTAGCTGTACCTGGATGAACATTTTTTCCCTGTATTTTTAGATCAACACTGGCTGCATTAAAGTTTTCATACTGCAGTTCTCCAAGTGGACCGCCATCTAAGGTATAGGCAAAATCAGCTCCAAAAGCTTCTACATCAAAGTGGTCTGCGCCTCTGCCAATTTCTTCATCCGGGGTAAAGCCAACTTTAATTGTTCCGTGCTCTATTTCTGGATTTGAGATTAAATAATCGAGAGCTGTCATTATTTCAGCTATTCCCGCCTTATCATCAGCCCCTAAAAGGGTAGTTCCATCTGTAGTGATCAGGCTTTTTCCTTTTAATTCTTTTAAGGCTGGAAACTCAGCTGGACTTAAACTGTACTGATCATTTAATTTTATCTCCCCACCCTGATAATCTACTAGCTGAGGATTAGTTACCTGACCATCTAAATCGGGACTGGTATCTAAGTGGGCTATCAAGCCTATAGTTGGGACTTCCTCAGCTGTATTTGAAGGCAGTTCAGCGTAAATATAGCCATTTTCATCCTGAATTACGTTTTTAAGCCCCAGTTCATTTAATTCCCCCAGCAGAAGTTTTCCCAGCTCCAGCTGGCCATTAGTGCTGGGAACAGTTTCTGAATCTGAATCAGATTTTGTATCTACTGCTATATATCTTTTAAATCTTTCTATTATCTTATCCATCTATTTTATCTCCTTTTTATCTTTTATTTTTTCTCTCTTCTTTTTTGCTGCTTCTCTCATATTTCTTAAATAGATACCTGCACCACCAATTTCCGCCGTCATCTGACCATCAATTATTCCATTTATTTTTAATAATTAGAGAGATGAACCCGGCTAAGCTCTATTCTAGGTGCTC
>JBHEOV010000093.1:7591-7830 GCA_046260625.1 Halanaerobium sp.
CAATTTTTCAAGTTGCTGATGCCAGTCCTCTTCTGCCAGCGGACATTTGAACTGATCAAATCTTGATTTTTTCTTCATCATGGCTGAGCCAAAATCTTTATAACCAAATTGATTTCTTGTCACCTCACATCTGCTGCCACATACATTACAGTCCATTTCTTCTTTTTCACCTGGTTTTATATTAAAAACTGTTAAGCCAGTAGTATAGGTCATTCAGTCATCCCCTCCTAAAATTAAAT
>JBHEOV010000094.1:0-7628 GCA_046260625.1 Halanaerobium sp.
ATAGGCTGAGTTATTAAAACTTAAATTTAATTCCATAGGCATGTGCAGAATTGAACTGCACATGCTTTTTTTCTAAAAAAACATTGACATTAGTCTTTAAATATGGTAAATTAATTAAGGTTATGAATCAGAATAAATAGAGAAAAATTTCAATATATCTTTTAAATATAAGTTTTTCAAGCAGGATCTGTTTGATTGAGGAGGTGGATTTACGGTGAGAGAAATTATTACACTAGAATGTACAGAATGCAAAAACCGCAATTATTCTACCAAAAAAAATAAAAAGAATACTCGTGATAGACTGGAACTTAAGAAATATTGTAAGTTTTGCAAGGAGCATACACTCCATCGTGAAACAAAGTAGAATTATTAATACTTTAGCTGAGGAAGTGATTTAAGATGGCAAAAGAACTCGGATTTTTTGGTAAAACAGCTAAGTTTTTTAAATCAGTTAAGTCTGAATTAAAAAAAGTTAACTGGCCCAACAAGGAAGAAATTACTTCGAATACACTAGTTGTAATTGTAACTGTAATTGCTTTAATATCATTTATTGGTATTATAGATCTGGCACTGGCTAATATAATTACTCCACTAATTTCGTAATTGAGGAGGTGAGGATTCTTTAGAGAATCCTTAAATATGAGTGAAGAAAGTAAGTTAAATGAAGAGTTAGAAAAAGCAAGGGAAGATATACCCTGGTATGTAGTTCATACATATTCGGGTCATGAAAGAAAAGTTAAGGCAAATCTTGAGAAAAGAATAGCCAGTACAGGTATGGAAGACAGTATTTATAGAATTTTAGTTCCAACTGAAGAAAAAATCGAACAGAAAAAAGGGAAAAATGAAGTAGTTAAAAAAAGAATTTTTCCTGGATATATCTTATTACAGATGGATATGAATGATAAATCCTGGTATGTTGTTAAAAATACGCCCGGTGTAATAGGTTTTGTTAGTGGTGGAACTAAACCACTTCCTGTAGAAAAAGCAGAAGTTGATGATATTTTAAGCAGCATGGGTGAAAAAGCTAAAAAGATTTCTGTTGATTTTGAGGTTGGAGATCAGGTGACTGTTAAAGATGGTCCCTTTGAAGATTTTGACGGAGTAGTCAAAGAAATCCACCCTGAACAAGGTAAGGCAAAAATTCTTGTTTCAATGTTTGGACGTGAAACTCCAGTTGAACTGGAATTTGAACAATTTGAGAAGCACTAATTTATATATTTTATATAGAAAATTATTTTGAAGAAAGGGGTGTTTTAAATGGCTAAACAGGTTATGACTGTTATTAAATTGCAGATTCCTGGAGGGCAGGCTAATCCTGCACCACCTGTAGGTCCTGCACTTGGACAGCATGGTGTTAATATTATGGAATTTTGTAAATCTTTTAACGCAAAAACTAAAGAAAATCAGGGAACATTAATTCCGGTAGAAATTACAGTATATCAGGATCGTTCTTTTGATTTTATTACTAAAACTCCACCAGCTTCTGTATTGTTAAAGCAGGCTGCGGGTATTGATACTGCTTCTGGAGAACCTAATATTGATAAGGTTGCTACAGTAAGCAAAGATGCTGTGCAGAAAATTGCTGAAACTAAAATGCAGGATTTAAATGCTGGTAGTTTAGAAGCTGCAATGAGTATGATTGAAGGTACTGCAAGAAGTATGGGAATTTTAGTAGAATAATTTTAAATAAATAACTCTATTAAATGAGCAATTCAAATTAATTGATATTTATAGACGTAGTTCAGTGGGAGGAAAAATTCCGCTAAAACCACAAAGGAGGAATAATAATGGCAAAAAGTAGACGTTATGCAGAGAATTTAGAAAAATATGATCGCGAAAAAGTATTTAATCCAAAAGAAGCATTTGCTTTAGTTAAAGAACTTGCAACTGCAAATTTCGATGAAACAATTGAGCTTTCAGCAAGACTGGGAGTAGACCCCAAACATGCTGATCAGAATATCAGAGGTACTGTTGTTTTACCGGAAGGTACAGGTCAGGAAGTGACTCTAGTTGTCTTTGCTAAAGGTGAAAAAGCCAAAGAGGCTGAAGAAGCTGGAGCAGATTTTGTAGGTGGCGAAGAACTCGCAGGAAAAATTGAAGGTGGCTGGTTAGATTTTGATTTAGCAGTAGCTACTCCTGATATGATGAGTGTTGTTGGTCGCCTTGGTAGAATTTTAGGACCTAAAGGTTTAATGCCTAATCCTAAAGCAGGTACTGTTACCTTTGAATTAGAAAAAGCAGTGGCTGAATTTAAAGCAGGTAAGCTGGAATATCGTGTTGATAAAACAGGTATTGTCCATTTACCAATTGGTAAAGCTTCTTTTACAGAAGAAGAGCTTTTAAATAACTATCACAAAATCATGGATACTCTTGCTAAAGAACGGCCGGCAGCAGCTAAGGGTAAATTCTTTAGATCTTTAGCTATCTCACCAACAATGGGTCCTGGAGTTAAAATTAATCCAGCAGCTACAATGGAATTCATTGGACGCTAAAAAAAGTTTGACCTGTTAAAATTTTTATGTTATATTTATTGAGACAAGAAAATAACCTTTCCGAAGACAGCAGGGGCTGAATGCTTAAAATTCCTGCCGAGGTTAAATTTTTGCAAATGTATTTTTGCATTTATACCTCCTGACTGTCTACAGGAGGTTTTTTCAATTATACAAGAATTTAATGAAGTTCATAGTTTGAGGGGGGTGAAAATGTGGCAAGACCAGAAAAAGAAGCAGTTGTTAAAGAACTTACTGATAAATTTACTAGTGCAAAATCACTAGTAATTACTGATTATCTGGGTTTGAATGTTGCCGAAATGACAGAATTAAGAAGCAAGTTAAGAGAAGCGGGAGTAGAATTTAAAGTTGTAAAAAATACTCTGGCTACTATTGCTGCTAATGATGTTGAAATGGAAGAAATGACAGAATATTTTTCAGGACCTACAGCTATTGCCTTTGGTGAAGATGATGCTGTCTCACCTGCGAAAGTTTTAGTTGAATTTGCTAAAGATCATGAAGTTTTAGAGATTAAAGCTGGTCTTTTAAATGGTGAAATTATAAGTAAAGAGAAAGTGGAATCCCTGGCAGAAATTCCATCCAGAGAAGAACTACTTGCAAAAGCTTTTGCAAGTATGAAAGCACCCCTATCTGGGTTGGTCAACGTATTGCAGGGTAATATCCGCGGCTTAGTACAGGTATTAAATCAAATTAAAGAAGAGAAAGCTTAAAAAAATTAAGGAGGATTATTATAATGAATAAAGAAGAACTGATTAGTGCAATTGAGGAAATGAGTGTTTTAGAATTATCTGAGCTGGTTGAAGAATTAGAAGAAAAGTTTGGTGTAAGTGCAGCTGCACCTGTTGCAGTAGCTGGTGGAGCAGCAGCCGGTGGAGCAGCAGAAGAAGAGCAGACAGAATTTGATGTTTTCTTAGCAGAGATTGGCGGCAAGAAAATTAAGGTTATCAAAGCAGTTCGTGAATTAACAGGTCTAGGTTTAAAAGAAGCTAAAGGTGTTGTTGATGATGCTCCCGGTAATGTAAAAGAAGGATTAAGCAAAGAAGATGCAGAAGAAATGAAAGAAAAGTTAGAAGAAGCTGGAGCAACTGTAGAACTTAAGTAATTTAGTTTTAATATAGCAATTATCAAAATAGTCCTGCTGTATAATTATATACAGTGGGACTATTTTTTCATGATAAAGTATGAAATTCTCTCTTTTATATACATTTATTTATTATTTTCATTATTTATAATATATTATACTTTAATGGATAAAATTTAATTTAATTTAATTCTATAAAAAGTTATTTTATAAATTATGAAGATAATGAGTAGTGCAAAAAGATTGTAAATGAGAGAATTTCATCTCGAAATTTCTTGACAAGAGAATTTTCCTGTGCTATCATTATTAGATGTCTATAAGGTATATAAGAAAATGATTATTATGGGATAATTTCAGCTAATTAATAGAATTTCCTGGGGGTGCAATGATGTCAACGGCAAGGGAAAGACGAAGTTTTAGTAAAATTGAAGATGCGATGGACTTGCCAGATCTGATTTATACACAGTTAAACTCTTATCAGTGGTTTTTAGAAGAGGGATTGCATGAGGTTTTTAATGAAATCTCACCAATTGAAGACTTTTCTGGAAATCTGGTACTTGAATTTGTAGATTATTATTTAGAAGATCCAGAACATACTGTACAGGATTGCAGGGATCGAGATGCTACTTATTCAGCTTCTTTGCAGGTTAAGGTTCGTCTGATTAACAAAGAAACTGGTGAGGTCAAAGAACAGGAAGTATTTATGGGTGATTTCCCACTAATGACTGATAAGGCGACATTTATTATTAATGGTGCCGAAAGAGTAGTGGTTAATCAGCTGGTTAGATCATCCGGTGTTTATTTTAGTGATGAAAGAACAAAAGATGGGCGTCGTTTAATTACAGGGAGTATCATACCTAATCGTGGTGCCTGGATCGAATTTGAATATGATAAAAAGAGAATAGTTTCTGTGAGAGTTGATAGAACAAGAAAACTTCCGTCAACTGTTTTGCTGCGTGCACTTGGTTTTGGTACTGATGCAGAAATCACAGATGAGTTTGGTGATTCTGAAGTATTACATGATACTTTAGAAAGAGATAATACAGAATCAAAAGAAGAAGCGTTAATTGAATTATATAAAAGATTACGTCCGGGTGAGCCGCCAACAGTAGAAAGTGCTACTAATCTTTTGGATTCACTATTTTTTGATCACAAAAGATATGATATGGCAGCAGTTGGGCGCTATAAATTAAATAAAAAATTAGAAGTAGATGTAGATAAGGAACGAAAATATCTGCATATCGATGATATTGTAGCAACTGTAAAATATATGATTAAACTGATTTATCATGATCCAGAAGCATATATTGATGATATTGATCACCTCGGTAACCGCCGTTTAAAAACTGTCGGTGAATTGCTGCAGAATCAGTTTAGAATCGGTCTTTCCAGAATGGAGAGAGTAGTTAGAGAAAGAATGACCATCCAGGATGTAGATGTAGTTACTCCACAGGCTTTAATTAATACCAGACCTGTTGTAGCATCTATCCAGGAGTTTTTTGGTAGTTCTCAGCTTTCTCAATTTATGGATCAGACTAACCCAATGTCAGAGCTGACACATAAAAGAAGATTATCTGCTCTGGGACCTGGTGGTTTGAGTAGAGAAAGAGCTGGTTTTGATGTGCGTGATGTTCACCATTCCCACTATGGCCGTATTTGTCCGATTGAGACACCTGAGGGACCTAATATTGGTTTGATTGGTACAATGGGAACTTATGCTAAAACAAATGAATTTGGATTTATTATGACTCCTTATCGCAGAGTTGTTGATTGTCGAGTTACTGAAGAAATTGACTATTTAACTGCTGATGAGGAAGATAAACATATAATTGCTCAGGCAAATGCTGAGATTGATGAAGAAGGAAACTTTACCAACGAATTTGTTATCGCTCGTAAGCGGGGAGATATTCTGGAGGTTCATCCGGAAGATTTAGATTATATGGATGTTTCTACCAAGCAGATGGTAGGAGTTTCTGCAGCGATGATTCCTTTCTTAGAAAATGATGATGCTAACCGGGCTCTAATGGGAGCCAATATGCAGCGTCAGGCAGTTCCGCTGATGATAACAGATGCACCAATGGTCGCTACTGGTATGGAATATAAAGCTGCCAAAGATTCAGGGGCAGTTATTGTCGCCGAAAAAGGTGGCGAAATTGTCAGTGTGACTTCAAATAAAATAATGGTTAAAAATGATGAAGGTTTAATAGATAGCTATAAATTAATGAAATATAAAAGATCCAATCAGGGTAGCTGTATGAATCAGAAGCCAATTGTTGCTAAAGGTGATCAGATCGAAGCAGGAGAGATTATTGCTGACGGTCCTTCAACTGAAAAAGGAGACATGGCTCTGGGACGTAATTCTTTAATTGCTTTTATGCCCTGGGAAGGATATAACTATGAGGATGCTATTTTAATCAGTGAAAATCTGGTTAAAGAAGATTCTTTTACTACAATTCATATCGAAGAACATGAGGCAGAAGCAAGAGATACTAAGCTTGGGCCCGAAGAAATAACTCGTGATATTCCAAATGTAGGTGAAAGCTCTCTCAAAAATCTGGATGAGCGCGGTATTATACGGGTTGGGGCCGAGGTTGAGGAAGGAGATATTCTAGTTGGTAAGGTTACTCCTAAGGGAGAAACAGAATTATCAGCTGAAGAAAGACTATTAAGAGCTATTTTTGGAGAAAAAGCACGAGAAGTTAGAGATACATCTCTTAAAGTACCACACGGAGAAATTGGAATAGTTGTAGATGTTAAAGTCTTTTCTCGCGAACAGGGAGATGACTTAAAACCTGGAGTTAACCGTCTGGTTAGAGTTTATGTTGCTACTAAAAGAAAAATTTCAGTAGGAGATAAACTTGCCGGTCGTCACGGAAATAAGGGTGTTATTTCCAGAATTCTACCTGAAGAAGATATGCCTTTCCTACCAAATGGTGACCCGGTTGAAATTGTTTTAAATCCACTTGGTGTACCTTCTCGTATGAACATCGGACAGGTACTTGAAACTCACCTCGGTATGGCTGCTCGAGCACTGGGGATTTATACAGAAACTCCGGTCTTTAATGGAGCTCTAGAGGAAGAGGTTGAAGATATTCTAGAAGAAGCTGGTCTTGCCAGAGATGGTAAAACAGTTCTTTATGATGGTAGAACTGGAGAAAGATTTGAAGAGAGAGTAACAGTTGGAGTAATGTATATTTTAAAGCTCCACCATCTGGTTGATGATAAATTACATGCTCGTTCAACAGGACCTTATTCTCTTGTTACACAGCAGCCGCTTGGAGGTAAAGCTCAGTTTGGTGGTCAGCGTCTGGGTGAGATGGAAGTCTGGGCACTGGAAGCTTATGGTGCTGCTCATACCTTACAGGAAATGCTGACAGTTAAATCTGATGATGTTGTAGGAAGAGTTAAAGCTTATGAAGCAATAGTCAAAGGTGAAAATGTTCCTGATCCTGGAATTCCAGAATCATTTAAAGTCTTGATCAAAGAGATGCAGAGTCTTGGCCTTGATGCTAGAATCTTCACTTCTGACGAAGAAGAATTACAGGTTGCTGAAAATGAGGATGAAATGATGGAAACTGCACAAAAACTTGGTTTAGATACAGACTTAAAATTAAGTCGTGATAATGATAATGAAGACGAATAATTCCAATATAGAAAGGGGAGAGACCCTTGTTAAATGTGAATAATTTCGATTCAATGAGGATCGGAGTTGCTTCTGCAGAGCAGATACGTGAATGGTCCCGGGGAGAGGTTAAAAAACCAGAGACAATTAATTACAGAACTTTAAAACCTGAAAAAGATGGTTTATTCTGTGAGAAAATCTTTGGCCCGACTAAGGATTATGAATGTCACTGTGGAAAGTATAAGCGGGTCCGTTATAAAGGTGTTGTGTGTGACCGCTGTGGAGTAGAGGTAACTAGATCCAAAGTGAGAAGAGAAAGAATGGGGCATATTGAACTGGCTGCACCATGCACACACATTTGGTATTTCAAAGGTATCCCCAGTCGTCTGGGTTTAATAATGGATATGTCACCAAG
>JBHEOV010000095.1:0-7389 GCA_046260625.1 Halanaerobium sp.
GGAGAGAACGGGTTGGTAAAAATGGAGTGGTTAAGGATCCCGAGGTGCATTTAGATGTGATAGAGAAGTTAAGTGATTTTTTTATCAATGAAGGTTTTAAACCACTTGCTCTGGATTATTCTCCTATCACAGGTGCTTCAAGTAAAAATATTGAATTTCTGATTCATCTTAGATATACTGAGCAGACTGCTGCCTTTGATCGTCAGAACTGGCAGCGGCAAATAGAAGCGGTAGTTAAAACTGCTCATTCAGAACTGGGAGGTTCATAAAATGGAAAAAGCTGCACTGATAGTAAATTTAGATAAAAAAGAAGCATTTACTGTGGCCGAGAGGGCTATTGAGTGGTTTGAGAAAAGAAATAAAGATTTTTTAATTGAAAAGCGGGCTGCTCATCAACTTTCTCAGGAAGAGAGAAAGGCTGACTATCAGCAGATTAAAAATGAAGCTGATTATATTATTATAATTGGTGGTGATGGTACTTTTCTGCACAGTTCTCATCATTTTATTGGCAGTGATATTCCGCTTTTAGGAATTAATGTTGGTCACCTTGGCTTTTTAACTGATGTAGAGACTGAAGAATTAATTAAGGCACTGGAGATGATCGATAATAATAACTTTAATATTGAAAAAAGAATGATGCTGCAGACTGAACATTATCGTAATGAGCAGCAGGTAAACAACAGTTATGCTCTTAATGATTATGTGATTAATAGAGATCCAGATTCTCAGATGCTCATAATAGAACTTTATATTAACAATGAGTTGGTCAATAATTTTAGGGGAGACGGTCTAATTATTTCTACTCCAACCGGTTCTACAGCCTATTCACTTTCTGCTGGGGGACCAATAATTAACCCTCGTCTGATTCAGGCAATTTTAATAACTCCTATTTGTCCTCACAACCTTCATCTGCGGCCGATGGTTATCTCAGCTCAGGAAAAAATTAGAATCAAAGTTGACAGTGATGGCCGCTCGGTTAAGGGCTGTGCTGACGGCAGACAAAAAAATGAGATTATTCCGGGTGATGAGATCTATATTAGTGGAGCTGATCAGGAATTATCAATTATTAAATTACCCGATCGAACTTTTTATACAATTGTTAAAGAAAAAATGCATCTTGCCTAACTGACAGGAGGAGAGCTTATGCTGAGTGATTTACAGGTTAAAAACTTTGCTTTGATCAATAAGGTCAATATTAATTTTAAGCAGGGCTTAAATATTTTAAGTGGTGAAACTGGTGCTGGAAAATCAATAATCATTGGTGCTCTTGATTTATTACTTGGTGCCAGAGCCAATACTGATGTTATCCGCAGCGGCAAAAAAGCAGCTTACATATCTGCTTTTTTTCAGCCTGATGAGCTGCAAATAATCAATAATATTTTAACAGAGGCTGGAATAGAGAAAGAGGAAAATGGTATTTTAATTGCGCGTGAAATTAGAACAAATGGCCGCAATCGGACTCTGATTAATGGCCAGCTTGCAACTTTAAAGATTGTAAAAAAAATAAGCCGCTATTTAATTGATATTCACGGCCAGCATGAACACCAGCTGCTTTTAGATCAGAGTTCTCACCTGATGATACTTGATGCTTTTATTGGGCAGGAGGTCAGCCCCTTAAAGTCGAAAATCAAATCTTTATATCAGGAGTTAGCAGAGGTCAGAAACGAGCTTTCGGAAATTGAAATAGATGATTCTCAGCGAGCTCGAGAACTGGATATTATTAATTTCCAGATCGAAGAAATTGAAGCAGCAGCTCTTAAAGAAGGTGAATACGAAGAATTAAAAGAAGAATACGAAACTTTATCACACGGTGAGGAAATATATAAGGTTGTAACAGAGCTGATGACAGCACTCAGCGGAGATGATTATAGTGAAAAGGGAATAATGGATCGCCTGGCTGTTTTAAAAAATAAATTTGTAGAAATTGAGGATTATAATCAGCAGTTAAAAGAATTAAACAAAAAATTTGCAGATATTTATTTTGGCCTGGAAGAATTCATTTTTGATTTAAGTGATTTTGAGAGTTCTTTTGCTTATGATGAAGAAAAAATATCGGTGATTAGTGATCGCCTTGATCTGATTAATACTCTTTTGAGAAAATACGGAGAGGATGTAGAGACTGTACTTTCTTATCTGGAAGAATTATATCAGAAACGGGATAAATTAGAAAATGTCGAAGAAAAAATAACTTCTTTAACTAAAAAAGAAAACAATTTAAAAAAAGAATTACTTGCTCTGTCTCAAAAGTTATCTAAAAAGCGGCAGAAATATGCTGATAATTTAGAAGTTAAGCTGAAAGAGGAGTTAAAAGATCTGGCAATGGAAGATGTCAGATTTAAAGTTGATTTTAAAGAAAAAGAAATTTCTGCAGATGGTACTGATCAGATAGAGTTTTTGATCTCACCCAATCTCGGTGAAGATTTAAAGTCTTTATCTAAAATTGCTTCCGGGGGAGAACTATCCCGGATTATGCTTTCTTTAAAAACAATAACTGCTGCTTTAGATCAGGTTGATACCTTAGTTTTTGATGAGGTTGACAGTGGAGTTGGTGGTAAAACTGCTGCAAAAATGGCATCAAAATTAGCACAGATTTCTAATGAGAGACAGATTATCTGTATCACTCATCTGCCTCAACTGGCAAGTGCAGCCGATCATCATTTTTTAATTAAAAAGGAAAAGGAAGAAAACAGAACTTTTACAAAAATTTATGCTTTAGATAAAGAAAAACAGGTTAAGGAGATCGCCCGGATGATTGGTGGAACAAAGATGACTGATAAAACTTTAGCTCATGCAGAAGAGATGCTGCTTTTGGCAAATGAATAAGAATAATTATATAATTAATTAATAAGTGGATAAGTAATTTGTGCAGGGATAAAAATTTAGTGTCTTTTGATAGATAATGAGGGGGAAATATTGTGGGAAAAAATATTGATATTTTAATTGTTGATGATAATAAGGAATTTACTCAACTTCTGGCTGAATTTTTTGATGAGAATCCGGATTTTAATGTGGTGGGGATGCTCTATGATGGAGAACAGGTATTAGAATATCTAAAAAATAATGAGAATCCTGATGTTTTAATTTTAGATTTAATTATGCCTCATCTGGATGGAATTGGTGTTTTAGAAGAATTAAATGCCCAGGATTTAATCGATGAGATGAAAATTGTTGCTTTAACAGCTATGGGTCATGATAAAATAATGAAAACAGTAATTGAACTTGGAGTTCATTATTATATTATGAAACCCTTTGATCTTGATAAACTGCAGCAGCGAATCAAGCAGTTGATGGAAAATAGCTCAGAAGGATCAGCGAATATTCATTATCAGAATGCAAAAATGGAAATAGAAAATGGCAATTATAAACCTTACATAACTCAAATTATTCAGGAACTGGGGATTCCAGCTCATATTAAGGGCTATCGTTATGTGCGTAAAGCTGTGGAACTGGTGATTAAAGATATGGATTTATTGGGAGCAGTAACCAAGGGATTATACCCTCAGGTGGCAGAAGAATTTGATTCTACCCCCAGCAGAGTTGAAAGAGCAATCAGGCATGCAATTGATGTTGTCTGGCAGCGTGGTAATCAGAAAGCTTTAAAATATTATTTCAAAAATAATATAAATGAAGATGTTAAGCCAACCAACTCTCAATTTATTGCTAAAATAGCAGATAAAATAATGGTTGATTTAAAAGTTTAATAAATGGAGGCCTATAATGAAAATTAAGAAAGAAAAAAAAACAACCGGTGAAACGATTTATGACGGTAATATCTTAAGATTATATCGAGATGAAGTAGAATTTCCAAATCATCATAAATCATTTCGAGAAGTAGTAGAACACAGTGGTGGAGTTTCAATACTGGCTGAAAATGAAGAGGGGAAAGTTTTATTAATCAAACAGTATCGATATCCAGTTGATGAAGTAATCTATGAAATCCCTGCTGGCAAACTAGAGCTGGAGGAAGAAGTAGAAGAGTGTGCCAGCCGTGAATTAAGAGAAGAAACTGGCTATACTGCTGAAAAATTCACTAAGTTATTTGAATTTTTTCCGACACCTGGTTACAGCACGGAGACAATTTATATTTACCAGGCAGAAAATTTAAAGTTTGTGGGTAGAGATTTAGAAGAAGGAGAATATATAGAAGTTGTTCCTAAAACAAAGGCAGAATTAAAAGAGCTGCTGCAGGCTGGTAAAATTAAAGACAGTAAGACTTTAATTGCTGTGATGTATTATCTCGGTGATTTTTAATGTTAAAAGATTATTTTGCTGATCTGCATATCCACATTGGGGGAGGAAGTGAGGGCAGTCCTGTTAAAATTACTGCTTCCAGAAAATTAAACTTTCCTAATATTTTAAAAGAGGCTGCTTTCAAAAAGGGACTTGATATTATCGGGATTATTGACTGTGCTTCTCCAGTAGTTTTAAAAGATATTGACAGGATGCTGGCTGCAGGTGAAATGCGGGAATTAGAGGCTGGTGGTATTCTTTATTCAGAACAGCTGCTGGTCCTGCCTGGAGCAGAAATTGAAAGCAGAGAAGAAAATGGGGGACAGGTTCATTATTTAGCCTTTTTTCCAAAAATTAAACAGATAAAAAATTTCAGCAGTACAATGGATAATTATATTACTAATATAACTCTAAGTTCTCAGGCGGCAAGTTTGACGGGAAAAGAATTGCTGAAAATTGTAGATTATCACGGTGGAATAATGATCCCTGCACATTTATTTACTCCTCATAAGAGTTTTTATGGGAGAGCTTTTAGAACTTACAGTGAAATTTTTAGCCCGGCTGAGTGGGATAAAATTCCTGCTGTAGAGCTGGGACTTAGTGCTGATACCAAAATGGCTGATTTGATGCCAGAATTAAGTGGAAAAACATTTTTAAGTAATTCTGATGCCCATTCTCTGCCTAAAATTGCTAGAGAATATAATATTATGGAGCTTGAGTCTTTGAATTTTAATGCAGTCTTTAAAGCTTTAAAAAGAAAAGCAGGCAGCAGGATTAAGAAAAATTATGGTTTAAATCCGGAGCTTGGAAAATATCACCGCTCTCACTGTGAAAAATGTGATCGTATTTTTTCTGGTCCAGAAGCTGTGCTTCGTTGTCCTGACTGTGTTTCTGATAAGATTGTGGTTGGAGTTAAGGATAGAATTTTAGAAATTGCAGCAAATAAGAAACCTGAACATCCAGCTCACAGACCGGAATATATTTATCAGGTTCCACTGCTCGATATTCCCGGGATTGGCAAAAAGACGGCAGCGAACATTTTTGAAAATTGTGGTACTGAAATGGATGTTATTCATAATCTATCTGCAGCTGAATTAAAAAATTGTATGAGCAGCAGAATTTTCAAAAAAATAAATAAGGTCCGTCAGCATGATTTTAGTTTCCAATCTGGTGGAGGCGGAAGCTATGGTAAGGTTATTTTTTAAAATATTTAGAGAAAAGAGGATAAATTATGGCAGATCTTAAACTGATAAAATATGCGGAACTACTTGTTAATTATTCTCTGGCTGTTAAAAAGGGAGATCAGGTTTTAATCCAGGGAGAAGATGTAAGTAAAGATTTAATCAAAGAGGTTTACAAAAAAGTATTAAAAAATGGTGCTCATCCACTGGTGATAACTAAATTTGAGGAGCAGGAAGAACTTTTTTATAAGTATGCTTCAGACGAGCAGCTGAATTACAGTGCTCCTTTTAAAAAGTATTTAATAGAAAATGTTGATGCCACTCTCAGAATTCTGGGCCACAATAATACAAAAAATTTGGCCGGTGTTGATCCAGAAAAAATAAAAAAACATTCAATTGCTCAAAAAGAAATTAGCGAAATTTTGATGAATAGGGCAGCAGAGGGTTCTTTAAACTGGAATATCTGTCAGTTCCCGACTCATGCTGATGCTCAGGAAGCAGGTATGTCACTTGGAGATTACCGAGAATTTTTATATCAGGCCTGTCATCTCAACAAAAAAGATCCTGTTGCTTACTGGACAGAATTTGGCAGAGAGCTGGAGAGAATTGCTAAAATTTTAAATCAAAAAGATGAGCTGCACTTTATTTCAAAAGATACAGATTTAAGGTGTAAAGTTGGCGGTAGAACCTGGGTTGCTGATAAGGGCAAGGAAAATTATCCAGGCGGAGAAGTTTTTACTGGCCCAATTGAAGACAGTGTTGAAGGTAGAATTAGATTTTCTTTTCCCGGGATCTACAGCGGTAAAGAAATTGAAGATATCAGACTGGAGTTTAAAAATGGTAAGGTGATTAATGCTTCAGCAGCTAAAGGAGAGGAACTGCTGCACTCCCTGCTGGATACAGATGAGGGTTCCCGTTTTGTCGGAGAAATTGCAGTGGGCTGTAATGATGGAATTACAGAATTTACTCGAAATATGTTATTTGATGAAAAAATTGGAGGAACAATCCATCTGGCCTTAGGCCGCAGTTATCCGGAAACAGGGGGAGAAAACATCTCCACTATTCACTGGGATATGCTCTGTGATATGAAGGACGGCGGAGAAATTTATGCTGATGGAGAATTGATCTATCGTGATGGTAAATTTATAATTTAGTTCAGTTTTAAATAATTATTTCAAAGCAGAGCCAAAATTCAATCCAAATCAACTTCAAAGAAAGACTAAAATTCACAATTGAATTCAATCAGGCTTCCTGCCCGATTGCCACATCCTGTGGCACGGGCAGCTTAAAACATCGTGTTTTTCGGCCTGATAGAATTTAATTGCTCATCAACACTTTCTAATAAAGTTGCTAAGTCATTCATTTTGGCTCTGCTTTTAGAAATAAATTATAAAATCTAAAATTATAAATTTCCACCAGATAGTTTTAGGAGACGGTTAAATAAATTCACCCTCAGATAGCTTGCGAAGACGGTTTAAATAAATTTCCCACCAGATAGTTTTAGGAGAATGTTAAAAAAAATTTCATATTTTTAGAAAGTCAGATAGAATTATAAAAATTACTTATTTGGAGGTTATAAAGGTGCTTGAAGATATTAAAAAGAATGCTCAGATTATTGCTGATAAGCTTGATTACCAGCCGGAAATTGGTCTGATTTTAGGTTCTGGCCTGGGTGTGATGGCAGAAGAAATTGAAAATCCTGTTTATATAGATTATGGTGAACTTAATAATTTCCCCGTTTCTACAGTGGAAGGTCATGCCGGACGCTTTGTGATTGGGGAGCTGGAGGGCAAAAAGGTAATTGCCATGCAGGGAAGAACACACTACTATGAAGGTTATTCGATGCAGGAACTTGTGATGCCGGTTCGAATTATGAAAAAAGTTGGAATCGAAAAATTAATTTTAACCAATGCCGCTGGAGGAGTTAACGAAGAATATACTCCGGGTGAATTTATGATTATTTCTGATCATATCAATT
>JBHEOV010000096.1:0-6543 GCA_046260625.1 Halanaerobium sp.
CTTCCAGTCAAAGAACTCCCAGCTAAAACAGAAGAAGGAAGCATCCTGAAAATTAATTTCAAACTGGATCAAGATGAAAAAAAAGCCGCCGAAAAAAGAGTCGGCAGCCTTTTAGATAAGCTTAAAAATAAAAAGAGCTGAGATTATCAGCTCTTTACTTTTATTAAACTTTAATATAATTCAGGACTGAGACTGTGTCTTAAATCCAGGGCTAAACTATTAACTGCAGCTCTGGAATTCTGATCTAAAATGAATTTTAAATCAAAAGTTATTCTCTGCATACCATTTTCCCCTCTAAATTTAGCTGTGGTTGAATTTAAATTCTGCCAGTCATAATCACTCTGACTGCTTTTTTTAATCTTTACTCTGGAATTTAAATTTCTATTATTTAAGCGCAAATGCCAGCCTGCATTACTTAAAACTTCAACAGTTAAAGCTTCTTCTACTACAATTTCGTTACTTCCATTATAATTATCCATCAAAAATGAATAATTAATATTTGGTTTTTCGATAATTTCAAACCTCTGAAAAATTGGGATATTAACCTCTACAGAAACTCTAGCTTCACTTTTGAGCTTCTGCCCTTTTTCAGCAGCAGCCTCAACAAATTCAGCAGTAGAAAAAAGACTTATAGTTAAAAATAAAAAAACAAAACCCATCAAAGCAGTAGTTCTTAAATTAATTTTCATTATTCCCCCTTTTAGCAGCCGGCTATCTCAACTTGAGATCCTCAGCTTTGTGTCCTTACCTCACGATAAGTTTACCTTTTTTAAAAGAAGCTCTTAACTTCTTATATCAAGCTTAAGTATATCAGAATTAGTAAATTTTTGTCAAGTTATATTTTTTTGGAATTCTCAGTTTAGCTGATTAAAGTTAATTTTGGATAATTACAGCCTGATTATTAGTACCAACTTGATTAATTAGAGCAGAATTATTGTCCGAAAACTGCTTAATCAGGGCTGAATTAGAATTCCCGCTTTGGTTAATAGAAGCTTTATTAAAATTACCCTGCTGGACTATTAAAGCATTATTTCCTAATCCATTTTGTTTAATGGAAGCTCTATTTTTATCTCCCTCTTGCATAATCTCTGCCTTATTTTCTTTATCGGATTCCCATGATCTTTGATTCAAATAGTCTAAATTACCGAATTCTTTTTCAAAATCTTTCTCCCAGTTCATATCTTCCTCAGCTATTACTGCTGAACTGATACCACATACTAATAAAAAAGCAATTAATATAACCAAATATTTTTTCATCATTTTACTCCTTAGTTAATTTTTTTAACTATGTATTATCTTCAATATTATTTTTAACATTATCTCGTTTATTAAGCTTTCTATAAATCAAGCGCTCTAATTTGTTATTGAGCTAGTGTAGATACCCTGCTAGTGTATATCCAAATTCAACTTTCTGATTAAGATTTTCAGTAACAGAACCATTTCTAGAAACAATTTTTATATCAAAATTAAACAGATGACTTCCATACTCACCATTTACAAAGCCAGAGCTCTTTGATAGATTCTGCCATCTATTATCTCCTTCAATGCGGAATAAAATATCATAATTAGAAACAGGAACTATGTTATTAACTTCAAGTCGCCAATTAGCATTACTATCAACTCTAATAGCTCCAGCATCTTCTATAATAACTGAATCTCCAGCTTCCTGGTCATTAAATAAAGATCCAAGATTATGAATATCAACTGCTTTAACAACTTCCATTTTTTGCATGATAGGAATAGTAACTCTAACTTTTATTGATTCACTGACCACTTTATTTTCAGCACCAACCGAATTAAGACCAAAAGCTATAAAAAATAGACTCAGCACTAAAATAAACATTACTTTTCTTTTCACTTTTATTTCCTCCTATGCAGCCGGCTATCTGTTTAAAAACAGACCCTGGTTTTGTGTCCCTGCCTCACAGCAGGTTTACCCCTTAAAAGAAGAGCTAACAAATAAAAATCCTGTCACAAAGTATAATGACAGGTAAGGCTTGACCCGTGTCAGGTAGTTTCACAACCATTGTTTAGAAAACATTAGGTCTGAAAACTTTGCGCCTCTATCCTTTCGGATGGAGTTGCCCTTTTCTGTCAGGGTTATTCTTATTAAACTTAATTATATCAGTTTAAAAATTAATTTCAAGTAATTTTTGGTAAATTTTAATTAGGATTATTTCAAATTCTGCTTTTATTCCGGCACCCGAGCAAAATAAGCAGCAGCAACAGCAAGCACTGGAAAAATAAACATTAGCCAGAGAATTTCTGTATAGCCACCAAAATAATCATAGGCAAAACCAATCGGAAAAGGACCCAGAGCAGCTCCAATTACACCACCCAGCTGAGAGGCTCCTCTGATACTTCCCAGATGTTTTAAGCCAAAATAGCTGGGCCAGATCATATTAACATTAACCCGATGGAAACCCTGAATCAGACCATATAAAACACCAAAGATAAGAGCCATCGTCATATTCTGAATATTAATCAGCCAGATTACCGAAATAGAATAAATTGTAAAAATTATGATTAAAAGTTTTCTCACAGTTATTTTCTCCAGCACAAAACCAGCAAAAAAAGTGGCCGGAAAACTAACCACAGCCATTACACTTAAGGTAAAAGCAGCAGCATCAGGAGATAATCCCCGCTCCCCCATAATAGAAACTATATGGAAGGTTAAACCTGTCCCAACCATTGCCGGCACAAAAATGCAAA
The DNA here is from genome assembly GCA_046260625.1 of Halanaerobium sp. Classification (GTDB taxonomy): domain Bacteria; phylum Bacillota; class Halanaerobiia; order Halanaerobiales; family Halanaerobiaceae; genus Halanaerobium. Next base: position 2,713 of record JBHEOV010000096.1, read on the forward strand.
ATAAGAGCAGCCAGAAAGCTGATGTTCTCCTTGCTTCTGCTAAAGTTTTTGATTCAGCAGTAACATTGACCTTTTTCAAATCAGCTTTTGTCTCAGAATTATCTGCAGTAGAGTTTTCTTCCTTCTTTTTTAAACCTTCTTCCATCTCAAGTCCTACCGCTTCTGGTTTTTCCCGCACCAGAAACCAGGCTAAGGGAGTCATTACCAGCCAGATTAAAATAGCCCAGCCGCGCCAGCCTGTCCGCCAGCCAAAAGCTGCAATAATCCAGGTATTTAACAAGGGAAAGGCTGCTGCACCTACTCTACCTCCCATACTCATTAAACTTAAAGCTCTACCTCTTTTTTCTGAAAACCATTTAGGTACAATAGTTGAAGGACCAATAACCATTGAACTCTGTCCTAAAAGGCGGATAAAATAAAAACCAACAAACAGCATCAGAGGTGTAAAAACAAAACTTATAGCCAGTAAGGAAATCCCAAAAACAAAAGCGACCAGTGTCATTATTTTTCGATGTCCATATTTATCAAATAAACGGCCGACAAATGGAACTGTCAATCCGGCCAGAAGTGTACCTCCAGAGTAAAGTAAAGAAACCAGAGAACGGCTCCAGCCTAAGTCTTCAATAAAAGAGTCTATAAAAATTGAAACACTGTAGGTCTGACCCGGTCCCGATAACATTACCCCCAGAGCAGAGATAAAAACAATCACCCAGCCATAATAAAATGGGCTTTCAAACGGTAATTTATCCGATTTTAAGTTAAATTTCATCAGCATCAACTCCTAATTCACTTCTCAACTTATATTTATTAATTTAAAATCATAAAAGTTAAATTTATAAATTATAACTAAAAATTGACTGTCAATTATTATAACAAAAGCTAGAGCTGATTGCACATTCTATTTTTTTAAGGCTTTAAACAGTTTGAAAATATTTTTTAGCTGTTTAGTAAAGATATGTTATAATAAAGCTAAATAAATTTCAGAAAGGAGGGACTGCTATCAAAAAAACATTGCTTTTATTACTTATCTTTTTGATGATCTTTACTTTTTCTTTTCACCTAAAAGAAGAGCTTTTAAAAGATGATTTAGTTAAGATTTTTATTATAGATTCTGAAGTTGAAAGAGAATTTTTAAGCAGTCCTGCCCTTAAAATGAATCCTGAAAGCTCTCACGGCAGTCAGGTTGCAGCTGTGATCCGCAGCCAGAGTCGAGCTGAGATTGAAGCTTATTCGTCTGAAAATATTATTGGCCGAATCGATAAGAATTATTACCTCAATGCTCTGAGACAAGTTAAAAATTACGCAGCAGTTCACCCTCAGCAAAAGATAATAGTCAATATCAGTCTGGGTTTTGAAGAAGCTGAATTTCAAGAAGAGATTATTAAGCAAATAAATGAACTGGATAATCTAATTCTAATTGCAGCTGCCGGTAACAACAACAGTGAAAATCTATCCTATCCTGCTAAATTTGAAAAAGTAATAGCAGTTGCTGCTTTAGAAGCTGACAAAAAAATGCCGGGCTCCAATTATGGTCAAAATATTGACTTTTCCGCTCCTGGAGTTATTGAAATCACTCAGAGGGATTATCTGCCTGCTTTGACCTACAGCCGCCGCTATAAAATCACTGGGACTTCTTTTGCTGCACCTCAGATGACTGCCCTGCTGGCCAATACCTTAAGTGTTAATCCCAAAATCAATTTTGAACAGGCTTTAAAGATAATTACAGATACAACCTCTGAAGTAAAGGATCCTCTTTTTAGAGCAGAAAAACTGGGAGCAGGCAGAATTGAGCAGTTTAAAGCCTTAAGTAGAGCCAACAGTCTTTATTTTTGGCTGCAGATTTTAATTTACCTTGCCATCTCATTTGCAGCTTTGAGCTTTTTCTATCTCTGCTGGCAGCAGTATTCCCTGAGTGGAATATTTATCTTTTTAATCATTTCAGCTCTGCTCTTTTTAATGCAGCCCTTTTTACTGCTGCTCTATTATCAATTTGGAATCACAAAAATTACAGTTTTTCTAGGCAGTCTGCTTATTTCCTATTATCTTCTGCTGAAGTTGAGTCTCTTTTATCTCAAACGGAGCAGTAATTTTCTCCTGATTTTAAAAATTGCTCCTTATTTAACTCATAAATTAAAGCAGCCGGCAGCACAGCAAATCCTTAAAATACTCAATCAAAGTCAAAACAAACAGCAGGAAAAATATCAGAAAAAGATTATAACTGCCCTAAATAACTGCAGTTCTCGGAAAAAATGTCTCTTTTATTTAAAACTGGCAGCTCAGCTTGAAAAAGCTCCCGTATCTATGATTATTAAGCAAAGTTTTAAATATAATATTTCAGCAAAATTAATTGGCTCCAGTTTTAAAGAGAGCCAGCCGACTAAAAATAAACGTTTAATCATTGGGGCTGAGCTGCTGGCCTTAATGATCAATGAATCCTATCAGATCCAGAAAAGAGCTGCTGCAGTGGCTTTAGAGCTAAGTGATCCTTTAATTTTAGTTTCTCTTAAAAAGCTGCTGTTTAAAAGAAATAAATTAAAGCTTAATTCTCAGACTCAATATTTTCTGCTTGATCTACTGGCAGGTTTTGGCACTGAAGCTGCAGACTTTTCTTCACTGCTCAGAGAAATCATTACTCAAGAAAGTGATCCCTGGCTTAAATATCATGCACTTCAGGCCTATCTCAAAATTGCTGTCAATGAAGAGAGCTATCTAGATTTTATAAAAAAAGTGAGAGCAAAAGAAAAAGAGCCTGTTTTACTGGCTCTGGATGATTAAGCAGATATTTTATTTGGATGGTTCGTTCAGATTATAAGCTCTTTATTCTTCAACTCTGAACATTTCTAATTCAAACTCAATTAAAGTAAATATTTCTTCTTTATCAAGTTCTGGATCAGCTAATTCCAATTTAATCCTGATAGAATCAGCACTATTTTTTACTTCAATTTAGAAATTTCTGCTATAACCCAGTCTTTAAATTTCTGCTGGTCGATATCCACTGCCAGTTTAACATTTTTATCAGCTGAGTATCTTCCTGCTAAATCAGCAACTGTAGTCCCTGCTGCCGGCCCCTCAAGAGCAACTTCCAAATATGTTCTTTGATAATTAAAAATTTCAGGCTCTAAAAGATAGCAGATCGTACAGATATCATGCATCATCAAACCGAGTTCTTCCAGATCACCGCCCCGGTAGTGAGTAAATAAAGAATAAAGCATTTCTCCGGCTTCACCTAGAGACTTGATCGCTTCTATATCTTTTTTCTTTAAAAGAGCTCGGCTGGTTACCCGCAGGCCAAAAATAGTAATTGGCAGCCCGGAATTAATCACCATCTGAGCTGCATGTGGGTCAACTTTGACATTAAACTCTGCACTGGAATTAGTATTACCACCAATAGTTGAACCACCCATAATTACAATTTCTTCAATCATTTCTTTAACTTCAGGATACATACTGAGCAGCAAAGCCGCATTGGTCAACGGTCCAATAGTAACCAGAGTTATTTTCTCTTCACTGGCCATAATCTTATTTTTCATCTCCACCGCTGCATGTTCCCCAAGCAGACTGCGGCTGCTCTCAGGAAAATCAAAACCATTCAGCCCGGTCTCTCCGTGGAACTGACTGGCATCCTCATATTCTCTGAGCAGAGGCAGCGAATTTCCCTTTGCCAGCGGTGTATCTTTATCAAAAAAATCTAAAATCTTTTTTGCATTTTCAGTAGTATAATCCAAATTAACATTGCCGGCAACTGTGCTCAGCATTAAAACCTCAAGCTCCGAATTATTTAAAGCTATTGTTAGAGCTGCTGCATCATCTATTCCGGGATCTGTATCAATT
>JBHEOV010000096.1:6553-7067 GCA_046260625.1 Halanaerobium sp.
GCCAAATTATTTTATATTCCTTAGTAAAATCAATAATTTAAAAATTAAAGCTCAACTGTACCCAGGTAGTTGTATCCATCGACCACTGCTGGCGCCTGAGAGTACTTCTTAAAACTAAAATTATAGTCATGTTCAGCTGCTGCCAGCCAGAGGTGAGCCAGAGTAATTCCCATATCAATTCTGTTCATTTTTTCATAGAAGAATTTTTTAATAAAATTGGGCTGATTTTGAAAGAGGTGGATTTTATCCTCTTCGATTTTAAAATACCAGGGCTGACCATTGGTAGCAGAAGGAGCGAGTCGAGCCGCTTCTAAAAGATCATAGTGCTGATCCCCTTCTTTTATTTCTGAAAGTGTTTTGCGATCAAAATCCTCAATTGAATCTCTATAGTTTGCTTCAGCTGCTTTTCCAAAAACTAAAGTGATTAGATACTCCAAATCAGATTCAGCTATGATCTCTTTTTTAGGTTTGGCCATTCCAAACCAGCAGCTGCCTAAATTATTGGCTGCCAGAT
>JBHEOV010000097.1:0-6669 GCA_046260625.1 Halanaerobium sp.
GGAAATCATTATTAATGATCAGGACTGGTTTGCAGAAAATAATATAGATTTATATCTTAATGAAAAAATTATTGAAGTTGATGCTAAAAATAAATTAATTAAGAGTGAAAAAGATCAATATAATTATGATAAATTACTGCTGGCAAATGGTTCTCATTGTTTTGTACCCCCATTTTCTGGTGTGGATCTCGAAAATATTTTCACTTTGAGGACTGCAGCTGATTTAAAGACTATTAATCAGGCTGCTGAAAAAGCAAAAAAAGCAGTTGTGGTTGGGGGAGGACTTTTAGGATTAGAAATTGCCTATAATTTCGCCAGAGCCGGACTGGATACAACTGTTTTAGAAGTTGCACCTTATCTACTGCCGATGCAGCTGGATAAAAAGGGTGGTGATCTGCTGGAAAAGAAGCTTAAAGAAAATAATGTAAAAGTTGTGACTGATGCCAGCACCAAAGGTTTTGAAGGAGAGCAGGCTGTAGAAAAAGTTATTTTAGAAGAGCAAGAAATTGAAGCAGACCTGGTTCTGATCTCAACCGGAGTTCGTTCCAATACTTCTCTGGTCGAAAATCTTGATATTGATAAAAATAAAGGTGTTAAAGTTGACAGCAGAATGCAGACTTCCAATCCCGATATTTATGCTGCAGGTGATGTGGCAGAATATGAAGATAGAGTTTATGGTATTTGGCCTCCTTCTCTGGAACAGGGAAGAGTCGCTGGGACTGTCATGAGTGGTGGTCAGGCTGAATTTGATGATTATGTTCCTTCTCATAAATTAAAAGTTGCCGGGATCAATGTTGTTTCTCTGGGTAATTTAAACAAAGAAGGGGAATATGAGGAAAAAATTCTGGCAGATGATGATTGCTATGTTAAAGTAATTAAAGATAATGGAGAAAAAATTGGAGCTCTAATTATTGGTCAGTATTCAGAGCAAAATCAAATTCTGGCTGATGTCAAAAGATAAATTCTTAGCAAATAAAAGGAGGTAAAATAATGAGCGAAGAAAAGATTAATAATGATGAGAAGATTAAAGATGTTGAATCAGAAAAAGTAGAAACAGAAGCGGTTGATGAAGGTAGTATTAAAATTGCCGATGAGGTAGTAGGTATTATTACCGGACTGGCAGCAACTGAGATTGATGGAGTTGCCGGAATGAGCGGAGGAATCGCCGGCGGTATTGCTGATATGCTGGGCAGAAAAAGCTTAAGCAAAGGTGTTAAAGTTGAAGTTAGTGAAGGTGCTGCAACTGTTGATGTTTATGTGATTATTGATTATGGTAATTCTATACCCGATGTTGCCTGGAAAATTCAGGATAACGTAAAACAGGCGATTGAAGGAATGACAGGTTTAGATGTTAAGGCTGTTAATGTTCATGTACAGGGAGTTAATTTCCCTGATGATGAAGAAGAGGAGGAAACAGAGGCTGAAAAAAGTAATATAGAGAAAGTTGAAAACGAAGAATAGATTATTCTTTGAAAAATGATTGGAGGTTAAGCTATGAAAATTATAAAAAATATATTTTCTTTTCTGATTGCTTTAATTCTTATCGTTTTAACACTGACTCTTTCTCTATATAGTTTTGGGCTTTTATCAGCAGATTTTATTCCTGATTTAATTTCCAGAAGCTACAATAGCTGGCAGGCAGCAGTTGTCTATCTTGTTTTTCTACTGATGTCTCTTTTTGTGATTTATCCATATTTTACAGATAGGAAATTTAAATCAACCAGGCTCTTAAGTTCTGAATCTGGTGATATAACAATTACAATTTCTGCTCTGTCAAACTTAATTAAAGATAGAGTCCAGGAAAAAGAGAGATTTGATGATATAAAAATCCAACTAGAAGAGCAGGAAGATGGCTTAAAAATTATATTAAGTGGAAAACTAACTGTACCCGGGAATTTACCTGCTATCAGTGAGAATATTCAGCAGGACCTAAAAAGTTATATTAAACAGACTACAGGTATTCAGGTAGCAAAAGTACAGATTAGAATTGAGGATGTTCGAAAAGATAATAAACTACCCGAAAAAGTAGAATGAGGTGGTCTATAAATGGATAAAAATCAATTTAAAGAAGAGTTATCTCAATTTATATACCTGAACCGCAGGAAAATCAGTGGAGCTCTAATTGGTTTAATTATCGGGGTTTTAATCCTGACTATTGGCTTTTTTAAAACTTTACTGATCTGCTTAACTACTTTACTCGGGTATTATTTGGGGTCACGCTGGCGTTTTGAAGAAGATCTTAAAGACTTTATACTAAGAATTGTTCCAGATAGATTTAAATAGAGTTAGAAATGAGGTATTTTCTTTATGCAAAAAGTTTCGCGAAATAAACAGAGAGTCTGGGTGCTTCAGATCCTTTACGGTCTGGACATCAGAAAAAAGCTCGATCTTGAAAATTCAAAAAAAAGTTACAGTAATTTCATTGCTGAAAAAGGAGTTCTAACAGAAGATTTATATGCTGAGGAACTTTTAGAGGGGATTATTATGGAGTTAGAACTGCTTGATGCTCAGATTGATCAATATGCAATCAACTGGGATATTGGTCGGATGCCTGCAATTGATAGAAATATTTTGAGAATTGCTGCCTATGAAATACAGCATGATATTCCGGCTAAAGTTGCAATTAACGAAGCAGTAAAAATTGCTAAAAAATATGCAGATGATAGTTCACCATCATTTATAAATGGAATATTATCTAAATTTGCTTAAAAAGAGGGCTTAACGCCTTCTTTTTTTGTGTTTTAAGCGTTTTTATGGTATATTTTATCTAGTAATCTTTGGTACCTGCTACCATAAAACGATTTCGGTACCTGGTACCAATAAAAATATATTAATGGGGTGTGAAAATGAAATATTCAGCAAGAATAGCAAAAATCGAGAAGTCAAAAACAATTGCTGTCAGTACAGAAGCAAATAAGTTAACTGCAGCAGGAGAAGATGTGATTAGTTTTGGAGCCGGAGAACCTGATTTTCCTACACCTGATTTTATCAAAAAAGCCGCAGTAGAAGCAATGGATAAAGGTTATACCGGTTATACTTCTGCTTCGGGTTTACCTGAACTAAAAACTGCAGCTGTGAATAAATTTGCTGCTGATTATTCAGTTAATTATTCGACAGAGGAAGTTATTGTTGGTAATGGAGGTAAGCAGGTACTTTTTAACGGCTTATCCGCAATTTTAGAGGAGGGAGATGAAGTCTTAATCCCCAAACCTTACTGGGTATCCTATCCGGAATTAGTTAAACTTGCAGGTGGTACTCCAGCTTTTGTCGAGACAAAGGCTGAAAACAAATTTAAATTAAAAGCTGCAGAACTGGAAAAAAGTATAACTGAAAAGACAAAAGCAATTATTATCAATTCTCCTTCTAATCCTGATGGTCATTTTTATTCGGAGTCAGAGCTGAAAGAGTTATTAGATATTATTCTTGAAAGAGATATATTTATTATCAGTGATGAGATCTATGATAAGCTGCTTTATGATGAGCGGGAATTTAAATCAATGATCGAACTTTTCCCTGACTTAAAAGAAAGGCTTTTAATTGTTAATGGAATGTCTAAATCATATGCGATGACCGGCTGGAGAGTTGGATTTGGTTTTGCAAATAAAAAATGGATCAGCTCAATGGCTAAAATTCAGAGCCATACAACTTCTAATGTCAATACAATTGCTCAGTATGCAAGTGCAAAGGCCCTGGAAAATTCTGATTTAGAAAAAATTATAGATGAGCGCCGAGAGATTTATCAAAAAAGAAGAGATTTAACTGCTGATCTGCTGGCAGAGATTGATGGGCTGGAGGCTATAAAACCGGCTGGAGCCTTTTATTTCTTTATTGATATTTCTAAACTAAAGGGTCAAAAGGTGAATGGTAAAATAATTGAAGGTTCACTTTCATTTTCTGATCTGCTGTTAAAGGAAAACAAGGTGGCTGTGGTACCGGGTATTGCCTTTGGCATGGATGATTTTGTTCGGATATCTTTTGCCTTAGGAGAAGCTAGAATTAAAGAAGGTATTAAAAGAATAGCAGATTTTGTAGAAAAAGTTGAAGCTTAGTTTTAATTTAATAATTAAAAAAAGCTCTGATTTTTTAGGAGTCAGAGCCGTAAAATTTATTTATAAAGAAAAAAAGAGCAGAGAAATCTGCTCTTTTAAATACATTATTAAATTTAAATGGTGCGAAAGGAGGGATTCGAACCCTCACGGTCGTAAGACCACTAGACCCTGAACCTAGCGCGTCTGCCAGTTCCGCCACTTTCGCACTGACAAATTATATTTTAACTTATAAATTAAATTTTGTCAAGGATATTTTTTCATAAATTGCTTAATTAGATAAAATATTACAGTAAAACTTTATGAAATAATTAATTTGACTCAGTGCCAAATTATTTCTCGAATTAGGGAGGAATCAGGGGGGCTGTTAAAGAATATTGTATAGAAGATAGAAGCAGGGTTTTTTTGCTCTAGTTTTAAAAAATTCAGGAGGTTAACTATGTACGAGATTTTAGAAAAAGAAGTTCTGGCACCAACAATTACAAAGTTAAAGGTCAAAGCACCTTTAATTGCTAAAAAGACTAAACCCGGAAATTTTATTATATTAAGAGTAGATGAGAAGGGTGAGAGAATACCGCTTACTGTTGCGGATTATGATCGAGAAAGTGGAATAATTTCAATTATTTTTCAGGAAGTAGGCTATTCTACTAAACTATTAGGAAAGATGGATAGGGGAGATCATATCAAGGATATTGTGGGACCCTTAGGCCATCATATTGATCTGGATGGTTATCAGAAGGTAGTGCTTTTGGGCGGAGGTTCAGGAACAGCTCTTTTATATCCCAAGGTTAGAGGTTTTTATGAGCAGGGAGCTGAAGTTATCAGTATCACTGGAGCTAGAACAAAAAATTTGATCATTTTGGAAGACGAATTAGAGAACTATAGTGACAGATTATTTATTGCAACTGATGATGGAAGTTACGGCCATCACGGTTATGTGACAGATATTTTAAAAGATTTACTGGAAAAAGAAGATGATATTGATCTAGTTGTTGCAATTGGACCGGTACCGATGATGAAGGCAGTTGCTGATATGACTGAAGACTATGGAATTAAAACAATTGTCAGTTTAAATACAATAATGGTCGATGGAACAGGAATGTGTGGTGCCTGCAGGGTAACTGTTGGTGGAGAAAGAAAATTTACCTGTGTAGATGGACCCGCATTTGATGCCCATCAGGTTGATTTTGAAGAGCTAATGAACAGACTTAATTTTTATCAGAATGAAGAAGATTTAGTGCATGATACAGCAGTCGAGGAGGATAATTAATGTCTTTACAGAAAAAGAAGACGCCGATGAAAGAACAGGCTCCAGAAGAGAGAATAAAAAACTTTAAAGAGGTTCCACTGGGTTATAGTGATCAGGATGCATTAGTTGAAGCAGAAAGGTGTTTACAGTGTAAACATCAGCCCTGTGTTGATGGATGTCCGGTTCAGGTGCCGATTCCACAGTTTATTCAGGCATTAAAGGATGGAGATCTGGAAGAGGCAGGTCAGATATTAAAGAGTAAAAACAATTTACCTGCTGTTTGTGGGCGGGTCTGCCCCCAGGAGGAACAGTGTGAAGATGTCTGTGTAATGGGTATTAAAAATGAACCGGTAGCGATCGGTCGTCTGGAGCGCTATGTTGCCGATTATAATATGGAAAGAGGTACTGATAGAACTTCTGAGTCAGAAATAGAAAAATCAAAGATTAAAGAATTGGAAGGACAAAAGGTTGCAGTGATTGGAGCCGGTCCTGCTGGTTTAACTGCAGCAGCAGATCTGGCTAAATTTGGTCTTGATGTAACAATTTTTGAGGCTCTGCATGAAACTGGAGGAGTGCTGCGCTACGGAATTCCCGAATTTAGACTGCCTAAGGATATAGTCGATCAGGAAGTTGAGGCAATTAAAGATTTAGGTGTAGAAATCCGCTTAAATGTTGTTGTTGGAAAATCAATTACAGTTGATGAGCTTTTTGAAGAGGGTTATCAGGCGATGTTTATTGGGGTAGGTGCAGGCTTACCCAGATTCTTAAATATACCTGGTGAAAATTTAAATGGTGTTTATTCAGCCAATGAATTTTTAACCAGAGTTAATCTGATGAAAGCTTTTAAATATCCAGAATATAAAACTCCAGTTGTAGTTGGTGATAAAGTTGCTGTAGTTGGAGCTGGAAATGTGGCGATGGATGCTGCCAGAACTGCTAAAAGACTGGGAGCAGATGATGTCTATATAGTCTACAGAAGAGCCGAAGAACAAATGCCCGCTCGGAGTGAGGAAATTCATCATGCTCGCGAAGAGGGAATTGAATTTAAATTGCTGAATAATCCAGTTGCTATTCATGGAAAAGAGGGCAGAGTTGCTCAGATGGAATGTCAGCAGATGAAGCTTGGAGAAAAAGATGATTCCGGCAGAAGACGTCCGATTCCGGTTGAAGGTTCAAACTGGATGCTGGAACTTGATACAGTAATTATTGCCATCGGTCAGAATCCAAATCCACTTTTAACTTCAAATACCAAAGATTTAAAAACTAAAAGCTGGGGTGGAATTGAGGTCGGTGAAGATCAGCAGACCAGCCGAGAAGGAGTCTATGCTGGTGGAGATGTTGTTACCGGAGCGGCTACAGTAATTCAGGCAATGG
>JBHEOV010000098.1:0-6621 GCA_046260625.1 Halanaerobium sp.
TATCATAGCATATTTTAAGAATAAGTTAAATTAATTATTGTTAATTTATTATTCATTTACTTTGAAAATAAATTCAATCCCTTTATGTTGTTCGCTATCAAATTAATTCATTAGAAAAAGTGGATTTCTGTCTTGAAACACAAAATCAACTTATATATTTGTAGTTCATAACTATTGATAATAGATATTGTGAATCATATAATTAAAGCAATTGATAACAATTGTGAAATTTAAAACATACCAAAGGGGGATTTATTAGAATGAAGTTAAATTTGAAGAAGATATTATTAGTTATATTAGTTATTTTAGTAGCTGGAGCTGGCTATTTTGCCTGGATCAGTACCAGAACTGATGTTGAAATTAGCGAGGGAGATTATGTAGCTATTGAAGATCGTGGTTATGATAATCCAGAGGCTTTGATTAGTGCAGAAAAATTAAATGAAATTAAAGACCAGAAAGATGTTGTAGTTTTAGATTTTAGAAGAATTGATCAATATTTGCTGGGACATATCCCGGGAGCTATTCAATTATGGAGACCTGATGTAAGTAATGAGGATCACGAATATCCTGGAATGAGAATTTCTCAGCAGGGACTGGCTGATTGGTTAGGGAATAATGGAATAAGTTCTGAGGATACTGTGGTAATTTATACTGAAGATGGCGGCCATGATGCTGCTAGAATGTGGTGGCTGATGGAAATGCTGGGACATGAAGATATTCGTTTGCTTGATGGTGGTATTGACTACTGGCGAGCTGCTGATTATGATACAGAACTGACCCCTAACAGCAGATCTGCTGTAGATTATCCAGCTGCTGAAACTAATAAGTCTTTACTTGCAGCAGTTGAGGATGTCAGAGATGCAGTTGATGATCAGGATACTATTATTTTAGATACTAGAACTGAAGCAGAACATACTGCCGAGACTACTAAAGCTGGGGCAGATAGAGCTGGTAGAATTCCGTCTCCTTATTATTTAGAATGGAATGATACTGTAAATGATCAAAACTTATTAAAAACTGCAGACAGATTAGAAGCGATGTATGAGGAAGAAGGAGTTACTGATGATAAAGCAGTTATTCCTTACTGTCAGTCAGGTGTACGCTCTGCCCATACAACCTTTGTTCTAACTCAGCTTTTAGGTTATGATGATGTTAAAAACTATGATGGTTCCTGGATTGAGTGGAGCTATAGAGATGATTTAGCAATTGAAACCGGTGAGTAAAAGTAGTTGACTAAAACATTAAAATTTAATAAGCTGTAAATATTTAAACAGGTTCTGTTATTAACTTTAAATAATAACAGGGCCTGTTTTTATTATGAGAAAGTAGAGTTAATTTTAAGAATAATTTGTATCCAGCTTTTAAATTGAATATAATGGTAATAGAATACAAAAAGGACAATCCGGGAGGGATAAATAATGGAATATAGAACTGTTGGTAGAACAGGGGTAGAGGTTTCCCCACTCTGTTTTGGAACCATGCCTTTTGGCGGTATGGCTGATGAAAATATGTCGCGCAAAATGTTTAAAGCAGCTCGTGAAAGAGGAATCAATTTTTTTGATTCAGCTGATGTCTATAATAAAGGTCGTTCTGAAGAACTGCTGGGTAAGTTTATGCAGGAACAAAAATGTCGGGATGAGCTGGTTATTATTTCTAAAGTTTATGGAAAAACAGCTGAAGATGTTAATGCAAAGGGTCTTTCCCGCCGCCACATAAAACTGGGAGTGGAAGCAAGCCTAAAAAGGTTGAAGACTGATCGCATAGATTTTTATTTTGTTCACAGCTTTGATAGTAAAACAGATATGCTGCAGACTTTAAGAGCAATGGATGATCTCGTTAAAGAGGGTAAAATATTGTATCCAGGAGTCAGTAATTGGGCAGCCTGGCAGATAGAAAAGGCTCTCGGTATTTCCCGTCAGGAAAGTCTGGCGCGCTTTGAGATTGTACAACCGATGTATAATCTGGTCAAAAGACAGGCTGAAGTAGAAATTCTACCGATGGCAGAGGCAGAAAACCTGGGTGTTATTTCCTACAGCCCTCTTGGTGCTGGACTTTTAACTGGTAAGTACGGTAAAGATAAGCGCCCGGATAAAGGGAGATTGGTAGAAACAGACTATTATGCAGCCCGCTATGGATTAAAAGAGTATTATCAGATAGCAGAAGATTTCAGCAGTCATGCTCGCGAAAAAGGAGTTGAAGCTGTTTCGTTGGCAGTAGCCTGGGTTATGTCTAATCCAGCAATTACTGCACCAATTATTGGAGCCCGTAACTTAGAACAGCTCAAGGGTTCTTTGGGATCTCTAGATATTGAAATGACTGCTCAATGGAGAAAAGAAATAACTGAGCTTTCGATTACACCTCCCCCGGCTACTGATAGATTAGAAGAACAGAAAAATATCAGTTATTTTTAGATTTTTCTAAAATATTGAGGTCTGTCAGAATTAGTTTTCTGAGAGGCCTTTTCATTTTAAATCCAGCCAAAATAGTGTTAAAATTAAATCATTAAAAGAAATTTCCCAAAAGACTTGACAGTTGAGCAGATTATAACTATAATAGATACAACATTTTAATACTTTAACATGATAAAGGACTAAAATAATAATGGGGAGGCAAAATAGATGAATGCATTTGTAGAGGGAGTTAGAGATATTTTACCGGCAGAACTCAGAAAAAGGAGAGCAATTTATAAGACAATTAGAGAGGTTTTTGAGGCCAATGCCTATCGGGAGGTTATCACGCCAACACTTGAATCTTTAGAATTGTATGCAGGTATAGAAGGATTGGTCGATAAAAGTGAGATGTTTAAGGTAGTTGATGATAAGGGCCAGATCTTAGTTTTAAGACCAGATCTGACGATGCCGATTGCCAGACTGGCAGCGAGCCGCTTTCAGGACAGTCCACGACCCTTAAAATTTTCTTATTTAAGTTCAGCCTTTCAGTCTAAAAATTCTCAGAGTTTGAGTCTCAAGGAAAAAACTCAGGCCGGAGTTGAGTTGATTGGTTCAGCCAGCCTGGAATCTGACTTAGAAATGATTCTCTTATTAATCAAAACACTGCAGCAGGTTGGAGTTGAGGAACCACTGGTAGATATTGGTCATGCAGATTTGATCAATGAAATTTTTGCAGATTTAAAAATTGAAGAAAATGAAAAAAAAGAGCTGCGCCAGCTGCTGGCAGCCAAAAATAAAGTTGGGATCAAAAATTATATTAAGGATATTGAGCTGACTGAAGATGCTGAAGAAGTTTTATTAAGATTACCTTCACTCTTTGGTGCTCCCAAAAAAGTAGTTAGCGAGTTGGAAGAGATGCCGTTATCAGAGGATACTAAAGAAGCTTTAAAAACTCTGGATAAATTATTCAATAAATTAGAAGAATTTGGGGCATTAAAATATATCACCTTTGACCCAATGCTGATTTCACGCCATGGTTATTATACAGGCCTGATCTTTAAAGGTTATGCAAAAGGTTACAGTAATCTACTGGCAAGTGGTGGCCGCTATGATAATCTGACCGAAAAGTTTGGAGTTGAAGAACCGGCTGTTGGTTTTGCCTTAGAGATTGAAACTTTACTTGATTATTTAAATAGGACTGAAAATTTTAGTGAGAATCTAGAAAAAAGGTTTTTAATCTCCTATCAGGAGGATCAGGACTTAAAACTCGCCTATGAACTGGCAGCAGATTTGAGAAATGCCGGTTTTGTAGTTGAAGTATATAATGGTGCAGATCAGAAATACTTAAATTTTCAGCAGGTAAACTTTGAGATCTGCCTTAAAGCTGAGAAGCTGGAATTAAAACAAACTGGTGGAGAAGAAGTTGTAATCGAAAGAAATCAGAAAGAAGCATTAGAATACCTGATCTTAAATAAAATAGAGGAGTGGGAATAATGGATAATCTCTGTATAGCTATGGCCAAGGGAAGACTGGCTAAAGAAGCGGTTAAGCTCTTCCGTCAGGCTGGATATGATTTACCCGAGAATATGCTCAAATCACGCAAATTGATTTTTGAAATAGAAAGTGAAAAATTTGAAATTATACTTGTTAAACCGGCAGATGTCCCAATTTATGTTGAATATGGTACAGCTGATCTCGGAATTGTAGGCAAAGACACTTTGTTGGAAGAAAATCGTGATCTCTATGAGGTACTTGATTTAGATTATGGAGTCTGTGAGTTTGCGCTGGCAGGACTGCCGGATCGCAAGGATACTCTTTTAGAGCGCAAGGTAGCGACTAAGTACCCGGATTTTACCCGCCGTTATTTCCGAAAAAAAGGTGAGCCGGTGGAGATAATAAAACTCAATGGCTCAATTGAGCTGGCACCGCTGACCGGTCTGGCCGATACTATTTTGGATATTGTAGAAACAGGTAGAACCTTAAAAGAAAACGGGCTGGTAGTTTATGAGAGTATTAGAGATTTATCCGCCCGGCTGATAGTAAATAAGGTGAGCATGAAGACCAGACAGGAAGAAATTTCTAAAATTATTGAAGCCTTAGACGAAGTTGTTAATGGAGCTGATGCTGATGCTTAAAATAAAAAGAATTAAAGATGGACGCAAAAATGTGGAGCAGGTTAAGAAACTGCTGGACAGCCGCTCCGGCGATAATCTGGCTCAATATAGAGATGTTGCGGCTGATATTCTAAAAAATGTTCAAAAAAATGGAGATCAGGCAGTTTTAGATTATACTTCCCGTTTTGATGGGGTTGATTTTGAGGCAGCAGATCTGGAAGTTAAACAGGAAGAAATTGATCAGGCTTTAAAAGAAGTTGATCAGGATTTCATAGATGCTTTAAAAAATGCAGCAGCTAACATAGAAGATTTTCACGCTGAACAGAAAGATAGGTCCTGGCAGAAGCAGAAAAAGCCGGGGATTATTACCGGTCAGGTTTGTAGGCCGCTAAAAAAAGCAGGAGTTTATGTTCCTGGAGGTCGAGCTGCCTATCCTTCTTCAGTTTTAATGACGGTTATTCCGGCTAAGGTAGCGGGGGTTGAAGAGATTGTGATGCTGACTCCGCCTGATAAAGAAGGTAAGGTCAGCCCGGTTATTCTGGCAGCAGCAGAGATTGCAGGAGCTGATCGAATTTTTAAAATTGGGGGTGCTCAGGCAGTAGCTGCAGCAGCTTATGGGACCACAACAGTTCCTGGAGTTGATATTATTGTTGGCCCAGGTAATATTTATGTTTCAATGGCCAAAGAACTGGTTTTTGGCCAGGTTAAAATTGATATGATCGCCGGTCCGAGTGAGATTATGATTATGGCCGAAAAAGATTCAGATCCAGCCTATATTGCAGCTGACTTAATGAGTCAGGCTGAACATGATCCCCTGGCCTCTTCAATTTTGGTTACAGATGCACCGGAGTTAATAGAAAAAGTAGAAAAAGAACTGGAAAAACAGATTGAAAAAATGAGTAAAAAAGAAATCATCAAAGAGTCACTGGAGAACTTTGGTTTGCTGATTGAAGTGGAAGATCAGGAAGCAGCAATGGAAATGATTAATCTGGTCGCTCCCGAACACCTGGAGCTAGCAGTGAAAAACCCATTTGAACTGCTGCCCGCAGTTGAAAATGCAGGTTCCATATTTTTGGGAGAGTATACTCCAGAACCAATCGGAGATTATTATGCAGGTCCAAACCATGTGCTGCCTACAAATTCAACTTCCAGATTCTTTTCACCTTTATCTGTCAGGGATTTTGTTAAGTATTCAGGTTTTATTCACTACAGCAAAGAAGCACTTAAAGAAGCAAGTGATGATGTAATCTGTCTGGCAGAAGGAGAGGGACTTGATGCCCACGCTAATTCGGTTCGAATCAGAAAAGATGAGCAGCAAAATTGAAGGAGGAAATAATGAGCAGTAACAATTTAAATAATAAAGAGCAGAACTTAAAAGAACTGCTGCGGCCGGAAGTTAAAGCAATTTCTCCTTACTATGGAGAAGCAGATGATTTTGAAGTTAAAATTAATCTTTCAGGTAATGAATCTCCTTTTGACCTGCCGCAGGAGATTAAGGATAAATTTAAAGCAGAATTTGATCAGCATGATATTAATCGCTATCCTGAAATTTATTCGGAGCGCTTACATCAGACCCTGGCAGCTTATTTAAGTAGAGAGCTAAAGCAGGAGATCAGCACAGATCAGGTAATAGCAGGTAATGGTTCCGATGAAATTTTGGATATGCTGATCAGAACTTTTGTTGAGCCGGGTGATGTTGTGCTATCACAGGCTCCAACTTTTTCGATGTATAAATATTTTACTGAATTAAGTGGGGGTCAGTACGAAGAGATTCCACTGGACGAAGATTTTAATTTCAAAAACTTGAAAAATAAAATTGATCAGTTAAAACCAAAGCTTATTTTTCTCTGTTCCCCCAATAATCCAACTGGAGAAATTATAGAACGGGAGCTGATTTTAAAACTGGCAGATTATTTTGCTGGCCCGGTGATAGTAGATGAAGCCTATGCAGATTTTAATGAAATTGATCTGATGCCTGATGTTAAAGATTATCCAAATCTAGCTGTAACCAGAACTTTTTCTAAAGCCTTTGGCCTGGCCGGGATGCGCTTTGGCTATCTTTATGGGAATCAGGTGCTGGTTGAAGAACTGAAAAAAGTATTAAAACCATATAATTT
>JBHEOV010000099.1:0-6500 GCA_046260625.1 Halanaerobium sp.
CATTTGAACCCATTTCAGCAGAAATAAAGGCAGATGACCATAAACATTATTATCCAGAATCTGTTAAACTAAAAATCAAAGTGACAGCAGATAAAGAAACAGAGAGAATACTGGGAGCTCAAATCATGGGTAATAAAAAGGCCGAAATTTCCAAGAGGATTGATATTTTTGCGGCAGCTATTTATAATCAATTAACTGTGGCTGAATTCAGTCAGCTTGATTTAAGTTATACACCACCCTTAAGCAGCCCCTGGGATCCGGTGCAGATGGCGGTACAGCAGTTAGAAGCAGAATTGCGTAATCAATAAGATTTTAGCTATTAAACATTTAGTTAAACTTGAATTCGGTATTTTTACCTGCCGCATTCAAGTTAAATAAACAAATAAATAAAAGTTCGAAAATTATTAGGAGGAAAAGAATGCGTTTAATTGATACTCATGCCCATTTAGATTTTGATGATTATAATCAGGATAGAGAAGAAGTTTTTGAGAGAGCCCGTAAAATTGGAGTAGAAAAAATAGTTAATATTGGAGCAGACTTAGCAGGCAGCCGGCGAGCAGTTGAGCTGGCAGAAAAATATGACCATGTTTATGCTGCAGTGGGGATTCATCCTCATGAAGCAGATACAGTTAACGAAGAAAGCCTGGCTGAAATTAAAAAACTGGCTACTTCAACTAAAGTCAAAGCGATCGGAGAATGCGGTTTAGATTTTTATTATGATAATTCGCCTCGAGAAATTCAGAAAGAAGCCTTTAAAAATCAGCTGCAGCTGGCTTTAGAACTTAAGCTGCCGGTAGTTGTTCATTCCCGGGAAGCAGCAGCAGAGACTTTAGAAATTTTAGATGCTACTGCTGATTTTGCTGAAAATTTAATTTTTCACTGCTATGCTTATGGCCCGGAAGAGATTGAAGAAATTATAAAAAGAGACTATTATGTGGCCTTTGGCGGCTTAGTTACTTTTAATAGTGCTCAGCCGATCAGAGATGCCCTAAAAAAAATGCCTTTAGATAGAATTTTACTGGAAACTGATGCTCCTTATTTAACACCGGCACCTCACAGAGGTAAAAGAAACGAGCCGGCCTATTTGGAACATATTGTTAAAAAAGCAGCAGCCATTAAAGGAATCAGTGCTCAGAAGCTGGGTAAAATCACAACTGAGAATGCGGAAAGAATCTATAAATTTTAAGTTTTAGTTTTGAATTAAATTTCAACAAAACTGAAGTGGGAGGAATTTTAGATGAAAATTGGAATTATTGGCCTGGGAGATATTGCGCAGAAGGCATATTTACCCTTAATTACTCAAATGGAAGAAGTAGAACCCTATTTTTGTACGAGAACTGAAAGCACTTTAAAGCGGCTGGGAGAGAAGTACCGATTTGATAAATTATTTACTTCAATCGATCAGCTTTTAGAAGAAGATCTGGATGCTGCCTTTGTCCATGCAGCTACAGAGGCTCATTATCCTTTAGTAAAAAAACTGCTTAAAAATGGGATTCCTACCTTTGTTGATAAACCGCTGACTTATCATTTGGAGCAGACTGAAGAATTGATCAGGCTGTCAAAAAACAATAAGGTAATTTTGATGACCGGATTTAACCGCCGCTACGTTCCAACTTACCGCTCACTTTTGGAAATTGAAGCTCCCAAAACAATTATTATGGAAAAGAATAGAACTTATCAACCTGGAGAACCCCGCAGTTTTATTCTGGATGATTTTATCCATGTGATCGATACTATAGCCTATTTAATGGAAGAGGTTGATTTAGATCAAATTACAGTTGATAAAATTAAGCGGGATCATAAACTGCTACAGGTTATATTAACTCTCAAAAATGGCGAAAATACCGCACTTGGAATTATGAACCGGGATAATGCGATTACTGAAGAAAGTCTGGAAGTTATGGGTTTAAAACAGAAGCGGAAAATTAAAAACATTACCCAGATAGTTGACTATGCAGATGGTGGGGAAAAGTATTCTCAGACAGCCGGCTGGAATAAGATGGGTTATGACCGCGGTTTTGTGGATATGATTAATGAATTTTTAGAGAGGGTCAAAAAAGGAGAGAATAACAAAAAAGAGCTGGCAGCTGATTTATTGACTCACCGTCTGGCAGAAAAAGTGATTGAAGCTTAAAAATAGGGAATTATTTAAAGCTTTAAAGTGGCTATTTTATTAGAAGTTAAATATTGCCTGATTTAAGCTGATATGATAAAATTATAACAAATAATTAATTAAGGATGATTTAAAATTAATATGGAAAATAAAATTGCAACACCAGCGAGAACAAAGAAGATACTCCGTGAACACAATCTCCGTCTTAAAAAGGGACTGGGCCAGAATTTTCTCATCGACTCTAATATTATTGAGATCATTACTGCAGCAGCAGATATTAAAGGTGATGAATTTGTAATTGAGATCGGACCCGGTATTGGATCTCTGACCCAGGCTTTATTAGCTAAACTGGATCAGGGTAAATTGCTGGCTGTAGAAAAAGATGAGGCCATGGTAGAGGTTTTAAAAGAAATATTTATAGATAATGATAATTTGACTCTGATGCATGAAGATGCTCTTGAAATCAGCTGGGAAGAAACTGCAGCTGAATATAATCCTGAAAATAGAAAAATCAAATTGATCGCCAATCTCCCTTATTATGTGACTACTCCAATAATTATGGGAGTTTTAGAAAGTGAATTAGAATTGGAACAGATGGTTTTTATGGTGCAGAAGGAAGTTGGCGAAAGAATCTGTGCTGGCCCGGAAACTAAAAAATTTGGTTCTTTGAGTGTGGCGGTTCAGTACCACATGCAGCCAGAAATTGTACATCAGGTGCCTTCATCTGTTTTTATTCCGCAGCCAGATGTTGATTCAGTAATTATCAGCTTATCACCCTATCAGGAAAATATTTATCAGGAAGAGGTAATCAGTAGAAAGTTTTTCTTTCAGATTGTAAAATCTATTTTCCAGCAGCGGCGTAAAACATTACGCAACAGCCTCAGTAAATCTGCTGTAATTAATCTTGACCGAGACCTTGTAACTCAGGCCCTGGAAGATGAGGGGATTGGTCTTAAAAAAAGAGGAGAAAAGCTTTCAATTTCAGAGATGATTTCAATTAGCAATAGAATTTATAAAATGCGAAAAGAAGAAATAAATAGTTAAATTAAAACTTAGATAAGATTGATTTTCAGAAAGATCTCAATAAATTTCATCGAAATTACCGGAAGGAGGCTGCAAAATGGTTAAAGTAGAAATCTGTGCAGGTAGTCACTGCTCACTTGTTGGAGGTTTAAATATCCTGGAAACTGTAGAAGAACTGCAGGAAGAATATCCAGATCAGATTGAGATCCAGCGGGTAGAATGTATGGATAAGTGTTTTGATATGAAAAACGCGCCTGTTGTTAAAGTTGATGATGAGCTGATTACTGGTGCTCAAACTCAGGTGGTAATTAGTAAAGTAATGGAGAGGATAAAATGAGCAAATTAAAGGGGATCTATACAGATATAGTTAAAATCCGACGGATGGTCTTTGCTGAGCTGGCGAGGCTGGCTCTCAAAGATGCAGAATGTGAAGAATTTGATAAAATCCCTTACCGGATTATTGATACAGAAGAAGCTACATATCGATCAAGTATTTTTAAAGAAAGAGCAATAGTTGCCGCCCGGGTTCGACTGGGTCTTGGTATGGATTACGAAACCAATCAGGAACATAAGCTTTTATCAGAAGGAATTAGAAATTTCCTTAAAAATGACAATCAGCTGAAAGAGCCGCTGGTTAATGTAATCCGTTTTGCCTGTGAAAAATGCCCGACTAATGCTCATTTTGTAACTAATAACTGCCGCAAATGTCTGGCTCATCCCTGCAGTATTGTCTGTCCGGTTGATGCAATTACCATTGAGGAGAAGGCAGCTGTTATTGATCAGGAAAAATGTATTAACTGCGGCAAATGTAAAGAGGCCTGTCCTTATGAGGCGATAGTTAATTATGAGCGACCCTGTGCAGCAGCCTGTGGTGTTGATGCAATCGAAAGTGATGACTATAATCGGGCAAAGATTAATCAGGATAAATGTGTCAGCTGTGGTCAGTGTATAATTGCCTGTCCCTTTGGAGCCATTGCTGATAAATCAATGATCTATCAGCTGCTTAAGGATATCAAAAGGGGCGAAGATGTGCGGGCAATTATTGCGCCTTCTTTTGTGGGGCAGTTTGGTCCTTTAGTTTCTCCCGAAAAAGTTATAGCAGCCCTTAAAGAACTGGGAATGAAAGAGATTAGAGAGGTTAGTCTGGGAGCTGATTTTGCTTCTCTGCATGAAGCTGAACTTTTTGCTGAAGATATTCCGGAAAAACAGCCTTATTTAGGAACTTCCTGCTGTCCTTCCTGGACCTATGTTGCAGATAAACATGTGCCAGAAACAAAAGATAATATTTCGGAGTCGAGTTCACCAATGATCTTTGCTGCTCAATCTGTTAAAGAAGATAATGAAGAGAGTAAGGTGGTATTTATCGGTCCCTGTGTTTCTAAAAAACTGGAAGCTTTAAGTGATAAAGTTAAAGAAGAGGTTGAATATGTAATCACTTTTGAAGAACTGGCCGCTATGTTTGTGGCTGCTGATATTGAGCTGACCAAAGTTGAAGCTGAAGAAGAGATCAATGATGCATCTTATTATGGTCGCGAATATGCTAATGCAGGTGGTGTTGCAGAAGCTATCAGACAGAATTTAAAAGAAAAATATGAGATTGATCCTCCAATCACCAAAGCTGATGGACTGGCAGACTGCAAAAAGACTCTAATGAAGGCTAAAGCTGGTGTGCTTGATGGACATCTGATTGAAGGAATGGCCTGTGAGGGCGGTTGTGTTGGTGGACCGGGTACTTTGTTGGCAACTAATAGAGGGGCTAAAAATGTGAAAAAGTTTGCTGATGAATCCCCATATAAATTTGCCTTTGAGAATGATAAATTAAAAAAAGATCGAAAAGAAAATAATGATTAATAATTTTCAAAAATAAAAATCAATCACTTTAAGCTTTAAAAAAGTGAATAGATCAATCACTCAATTATAAATTCCTCATTTTTATTATTCTACTTCAATAAAAATGAGGTTTTTTTATTTGACAAAATTACTAAATTCGATTATAATCATATACAAGATAATTAAACTTTTATAAATTATAATTCCTAATTAGAAAGAAGGTGAAGAAATGGATCTGATTTATATTATAAAAGCTTTGGCTCATGAAAACAGGCTCCGAATTTTAAATTTATTAAAGGAAAAGACTCTCTGTGTCTGTGAGCTGCGAAATATAATGGAGATCAATCAATCTAATGCTTCCCGGCACTTGAGAAAATTAAAAAATGCAGGTCTGATAAAAAACAGCAAGGATGCACAGTGGGTTTATTATCAGCTTAATCATAAGCAGCTTAAAAAACACCCTTTTATTGAATTAATGATCAAAGAGGAATTTGAAAATAATGATTTATTTGCTGAAGATAATCGCAAACTTAAATTATATAATCAAAGTCAGGTCAGCTGTGAAAACTTAGATGACTCAGATATTTTTAATCAGGTCAATGTGAGTTTAAAAGAATAATAAAAATTTCAAGGAGGAATAAAAAAATGGCGAAAAATAAAAAAGACAAAGCAGCCGCAGAAAAAAAAGAAGGAATAGGATTTTTTGAAAAATATTTAACTTTATGGGTAGTACTCTGTATCGGTATCGGGATTTTAATTGGAAGATTTTGGCCGGCTTTCCCACAGGCAATGGAAAAATTAGAGTTTGCTCAGATTTCAATTCCAGTTGCAGTTTTAATCTGGTTTATGATCTATCCAATGATGGTAGAAATTGATTTCAGCAGTATCTTAACAGCTGGTAAAAAACCAAAAGGACTGGCTATTACTTTAATTACCAACTGGTTAATTAAGCCTTTTACAATGTACTTTTTTGCCTGGTTTTTTATTAGAGTGGTCTTTCAGAACTTTATTCCGGCAGAATTGGGACAGCAGTATGTTGCAGGAGCAATACTTTTAGGAGCAGCTCCCTGTACAGCTATGGTTTTTGTCTGGAGTTATCTAACTGATGGAGATCCGACATATACTCTGGTTCAGGTTTCGGTTAATGATTTAGTTTTACTGGTAGCTTATGCTCCTATTGTAGGGTTTTTACTTGGTTTAAGTGATATAATCGTTCCCTGGGATACTATCTTCTTATCTGTAGTTTTATATATAGTAATTCCACTGGCAGCCGGTTATCTATCAAGGCGCTATATAATTAAAAATAAAGGAATTGAATGGTTTGAAAATTCATTTCTGCCAAAACTCAGTGATCTGACAGTAATCGGATTATTATTAACCCTGATTCTTCTTTTCTCATTCCAGGGTGATGTTATTTTAAATAATCCTTTCCATATTGTCCTGATTGCGATTCCGTTAATTATTCAGACTTACTTTATCTTTGCTGTTGCTTATGGTGCGGGTAAATTATTGAATGTAAAACACTCAGTCGCAG